>CAZSWK010000069.1:0-13567 GCA_964610835.1 uncultured Anaerolineaceae bacterium
GGCGGCTATCCCCAGCGTGGAGTCATTCAAAGCGAGCGACATCGTCGAGCGAGCCGCCAGTTACCTACGCAACGGTTTGCCGGCCGAAGACATCGCGGCAATGCGGCAGCGCAAGGCAGAGGCTCTTTTGGTCGTCAAGAACGAGGTAGAACCTCTCCGACATTCGTAGATGTTCGGGATGCTGTCGAACGAGCACTTCCAGGAGAAGGCTACGTGCTCTTCTCTTCCTGCCGGCTATGCGCCAAATCCCCGGCCGGTGGCCCCATCGGACCCGGCCGAGTCCGCATCCGGCGCAACGCTGGCCGTGACTCCGGCATACCTCCGAAGGGCAGTCAGTAGTTCGTACCACCAGATCACCCCTCCCAACGCAGCGCCCAGCATCATCCCCCAGGCGGCCCCTGCTGCATCGGCGAGGCGGGCCCCGACCACACCTCCTATGAATTGGATGACGGAGCTCGTGGTGCGCGCACGCAGGCTCTCGTGGACCAGGGCGAGCGCGCGCAGGCCGACAAACGGACCCACCCGCAAGCCTTGCATGCCGTTCAGCAAGGCGATGGGCAGGATGACCGTCGCGGCGCTGTCCCAGGTCTCGCCCAAGAGCGCCCGACCCACGTCATTGGGCAGTGCCAGGAGCACGCCGCCCCAGGCCAGCGCCACGAGGAGCAGGCCACCCGCCACAAGGAAGCAGAAGCGTTCGAGGCTCGCGAGGGACCGTCGACCTATTTCGACCGCCTCGGGGATCGCGAACAACTGTGCCCCAAACGTGGCGACGTTCGTGGCATTCATGAGCACTTGAGCGGCGCGGACGGCGGCTACGGCCTTGAGTCCCGCAATCACCGTGATCGCCAGCACCGTCACGTAGCCGGTACCAGTCAGTACAAGGCTCTCGGCAACGAGGCGCGGCGTCAGTGTCCGGTGTTCACGTAGCCAGCCCAGAGCAAGCTCCGGCCGCGGCAGCAATCTGGTCTGCCAGATTCCGAAGACGGCCCCTGCCGCTGCCGCTGCCGCCCAAACCATGATCCAGATAACGGTCGATGCTTGTCCAATCGCCTGAATGAGAATGGCGCCCGGCACCAGGGCAATCGTCCAAAGGAGGTCGTTGGCAAACGCAGATCTTCCCTTGTGGTTGGCGAAGAAGGCGAACCGCCAGGCGTCCTGAACCAGCAGGGGAACCAGGCTGACGCCGAAGACCGCAAGCGCCGCACCCACGGCGCCGCCGAGCAACGCGCCAACCACCACCAGCGCAACTGCCGAAACGATCCCGAATACCAACGCCGTTCCGGTCGCAGCGCTGGTTGCACGACGCCATTGATCGTCGCTGCTCGCGCTGTATCGGATCGTCAGCGGCTCGGTTGCCACCGCCCGTGAAACGCTCAGGAAGACCAGATATGTGGCGAAGGCAATGCTAAACGCGCCGAAGTCGTCGACTCCGACCGTGCGGGCCACGAATATGGCCAAGAGGAAATTCGTCAGGCTCGAAAGCGCCTGATCAAGGCCACCCCAGGCAACGCGGCGGAGCCTGGCCGACGAACGTAGAGCGTGAAGAGTCCGCTGAGGATGCGCCAGCCAGGACAGTCGGCGACGTGTCAACGGTGAGCCCGCGCCGGCCGGGCGAGTCGATCGCGTGCGGTGTCGTAGATGGACAGAAGCTGTGCCAGGTTGGCAGCGGCGCCGTACTTGGTTTCGAAGACTCGCCGCGCCTCTCGGCCACGTTCGGCCATATCGGGAATGTGGTCGCCCGCCCAGGCGAGTGCATCAGACAGTGCCCGCCCGCTGCTCGCCTCGAAGAGCAAGCCAGTCCCGTCAGTTATCACTTCCGCCAGGCTACCCAGCCGCGATGCAATGACCGGCGTTCCCGTCGCGAACGCTTCAACGACGGTCATCGGGAATCCCTCATACCACAACGACGGAACCACCAGAGCGGTGGAACGGCCCATCTCCAGCAGCAGCTCCGCTCGATCCAGCTGGCCCAGCACGCGGAGCGATGGAATGGTGGCCGCGGCTACGCGCAACTCGTCGTCAAGGGGGCCGGTTCCGGCAACCCGGAGCTCCTCCCCTGACGTGATCGAGCGGGCGGCCTCGATCAGGGTCCGGACGCCCTTCTCATCAGTCAGGCGGCCCGCGAACAGAAAGCCGGAACGCGCCTCTGACGAAGGCCCGGGATCCGGATACAGGAAATTCGGCTTGACATGGATGCGATCCGACGGCAACCCGCCACGCAGCAGCCGCGTACGGGCAAAGTCCGTGAGCGCGATGTAAGCGTCGATGTCGCGCTGCCAGGTGCGCCTGCCGCGATTGAATGCCAGCATGGCCGCCACGGTCCCGGTCTGCAGGCGCGAGTCCCGATAGCACGCGTGGCGGACGCCCGGCCAGGCAACAGTCCGTCCCACACAGTCTTCGCACGGATGGCCATCTCTGAACAGGTCGGCAGATGGGCAGATCAGCCGGTAATTGTGGAGAGTCAGGACCGTGGCCACGCCTTCGCGCCGGGCGGCCGCGAATATGGAGGGCGACCAGAGCGGGAAGGTGTTATGGGCGTGCATGACGTGCGGCCGCCAGCTACGCACCGCTTGGCGAATCATGCGTGCGGAACGGGTCGACCATGCGGTTCTGGCGGCCAACCTTGCTCGCTCACCCACCGACATGTGCCCGGAAATTGAGTCGTTGTCCATGACCATCGTCTCGACGGCATGTCCTGCGCGCCGCAGCAGTTCGGTTTCCGCCTCGAAGACGACGTCCTCGCCGCCGGCTTGCTGATAGCGGTTGTGGACGACCAGGACACGCAGTTGACCGCCCGCCACGCCTGCGCCATCCCCGGAGCGCTCGCCGGTCATGCTGCCGCAGGCTGGGTGGCGGGCTCCGTCGGCCTCGCTGTTTCTGGGGCGTTCGGCTCCCCTTCGGTCGCTCGCGCGGCACGCATTACGACCAACCCTATTCCGGTCAACGCCCAGAACCAGATGCCTCCCTGGGGACCCTCGAGGTAGACATCAAACGTCGCATTGACCACCGAGGCGAGCCAGTAGGCAAATATCCACGCGGTGACACCCGCCCAGAAGAGGTCTCCTCGCGCGCGCGCCGCGAGCGCGGCGCGGATCATGCCGATCCCGAAGGTGATGAGGAACAGGACCCACAGCCCGAACCCGACCACGCCGGATCTGGCGAGGATGTCGAGGTGTCCGTTGTGCGGCGCGCGAAGAGACTGGCCGACCGGATCCAGCTGGAAACCGTCGGCCGTGGCCAGATTGATGCCGAATCCCTTGCCCTGCCAGAAGTAGGGACCGTGAAATGTGTAGTTGATGATCGTGTTCCACCAGGCCTCGCGCCAGGCCACCGTGCCCTGGAGGTCGCTGGGGGCACTCTGGATGTTGACGACGCTCGTGAAGTTATCGACCAGCTGCGACAGCGACACGGGGCGAGCGCCGCCAAGGTCCACCTCCGGGTTCACGACGATCAGGACTGACAGCAGCAGGAGGACCGCGATCACCGGCTTGACGAAGCGCGCGAAGTTCGGCAGGAACAGCAGGGCGGCGCCGCCGACGCTCGCGGCAAGCATGCCGCCACGGTTGATGGCGGCCGACACGCCCACCGAGACGAGCCAGAAGACCCACATGACAACGTCGTTCACCCTCTGGCGCACCCCGCTGCTGCTGTACAGGCCGAGCAGCAGGAAGGCAGCGGCACCGGCCAGGTGGACACCCATGTCCCCGCCCTTGAAGTAGATCACCGGTACGGGGGCTCCGGGCAGGCTGGGGATCACCGACGAAAGGCGCAGTGTGGCGAACGCCGCGATGGGCACCCACATCAGGAAGACGGGCAACAGGCGGCCGTATAGCGCCACCAGCTTCCGCACATGGGCGGGCCGCAGGCAGGCCGAGATCGCAATGGCAAATGCCGCGTAGCCCCACAGCACGCCGTCACGCAGGGCATCCACCCCGTCGATCGGTATGTACGGGATGGTGCGTGCCGCGCCCCACGCCATGAAGCCGAGCAGCAACACATGAATGATGCCGATCCGCAATCGCGTGAGGCTCACGACCAGCGCCAGAACGCCCAACCCGAGAACCATCTCGCCGATGTAGATGGGCGACACGCCCAGATACGCGATTCCACGCCCAAGGAACGCATACAGGATGAGAATGACCGCGAGCGCGCCCAGGAAAAGCTGCGGCAGGCGCGGGCCCACGAGCAGCAGGAAGAGAGCCCCCACGATGGCGACCGCCGCCACGATCCCATAGGTCGGGCGCCAGGCCGTGACGACGGCGAGGGCGACCACGGCGAGGCCGCCTGCGAACAGAAGGCCCGCGCGGGCCCAGACGGGCCCGGCCTGCGCTACGCGCTCCCCAAACGTCATTTCATGGCCAGCGGCGTACAGCGTCTCATGGCCAGCGGCGTATGGCGTCGCGACTCAGGCACCGCTGGGCAACGAGAAGGGCCGAGCGTCAGCCGACGCCGACTGGCTCTGCGGCCTGCTTCTGCACCAGCTGGTCGTAGATCCAGCGATACGTGGTCTCGAGCCCATCCTCGAGCCTGATGCCGGGTGCCCAGCCGAGGTATTGGAAGATAAGGGTGTTGTCGCTGTTCCGGCCACGCACGCCCTTCGGCGCATCGAGCTTGTAGTGCCTGTTCAGGTGCACGCCGGCGATACGTTCAACGATGTCGACCAGCTGGTTGATGGTCACGAGCTGATCGCTGCCCAGGTTGAGTGGCTCCTCGATGTCGCTGGCCATGATCAGCTTGGTGCCCTTGATGCAGTCGTCGATGTACATGAAGCTGCGCGTTTGCTCGCCGTCGCCCCAGATCTCGATGTCGTGGTCACCGGTCATCTTGGCCAGCGCCACCTTGCGGCAGATGGCCGCGGGCGCCTTCTCGCGGCCACCGTCCCACGTGCCCTCTGGCCCGTAGACGTTGTGGTACCGCGCCACGCGCGTGGTCAGGCCGAAGTCTTCGCGGAAATGGCGCGCCATGCGCTCGCTGAACAGCTTCTCCCAGCCATATCCGTCCTCGGGCATGGCGGGGTAGGCGTCACCCTCGCGCAGCGGCACGACGTCGGCGTCGAGCTGCTTGTCAGCGGCGTAGACACAGGCCGATGAGGAGTAGAAGAACCGCTTCACGCCCGCGTCGCGCGCGGCCACCAGCATGTTGGTGCTGATGAGCACCGACAGCATGCACAGGGCCTTGTTGTTCTCGATGAAGCCCATGCCACCCATGTCGGCCGCGAGATTGAAGACCTCATCCATGCCATCCGCTGCGGCGCGGCACGCAACTGGATCGCTCACGTCCGCCACGACGCTCTCAGCCTGGTCGGAAACCTGCTGCCATTCGTCGAGCGGCTTCTTGTCGACTCCGCGCACGTGTGCGCCTTCGGCAATCAGGTTCTTGACCAGGTGGCCGCCGATGAACCCACCGGCGCCGGTGACCAGGACGTTCTTTGTCGTCATGGGTGTGACCTCTCTGCGTCTATGTCGGTTTCGACGATCTTGCCGGGCGCCCACAGCTTGGGCGGCACCCTGGCCGCTTCGGGCTGCTGCCCGTAGTAGCCGTAGTAGGCAGGGGCGGCTTCCTTACCGACGTCATTCACGACGGCCCCCAGGAGATGCGCACTGACCCTGTCGAGCGCGTCGCGGCCGAGCTTGATCGTGCCGCGCCGCGTCTTGCGTGCACGCACCACGAGGAGCGTCCCGCTGGCAAGGCGGCTGAGGATGGCTGCGTCGGTCACGGCGGTGAGCGGCGGACTGTCGAGGACGATGACGTCGAAGCTCTCGCGCAGCGACTTGAGGACCGTGCGCATGCGCTCCGAACCGAGCAGCTCCGACGGGTTGGGCGGCACAGGACCGCTCAGCAGCACGCTCAGCCCGACGACCTCGGTTACGTGCAGCGGTGCCGACGCTCGAGAGTTGTTGCGCAGGACAGTTGTCAGACCGACGTTGTTCGGGAAACGGAACATCTCGTGGATGCTCGGATTGCGCAGATCCGCGTCAACGAGCAGGGTCTTGCGCCCTCCCTGCGCGAGCACCACGGCGAGATTCGCAGCGACGGTGCTCTTGCCCTCGCCGGGCACCGAGCTCGTGACCAGAATCGAGTCAACGGTCTCATCGACGCTCACGTACTCGAGGTTGGTACGCAGCGCCCGGAACGCCTCCGCGGCCGGTGAGTGCGGAAAGACGAGCGAAACCACCGAGTACAGGGGCTCCCTGCGGCTGCCTGGGAACCGGTTGACGACGCCGAGGGTCGAGGCCTTCGTTACCTCCTCAGCCTCCTCGCCGTTGGTGACGGTGTCGTCCAGGTAGTCCAGCGCGGCGGAAAGCCCGAGACCGAGGAACAGTCCGAAGAAAGCTCCCAGCAGCGTATCGATCGGGACACTGGGTGACGAAGGCCGGTCCGGGGCGACAGCGGGTTCGATCAGGCTCAACTGATTCGAAGACGCGCTGGACAGCTGGGCAGCGAGCGAGGCGTACGTCTGCCGCGCCGTGGCCAGGCTTGCCTGGAGGGCGTCCAGCTGAGCCTGCTGATCGGTCGTCCTTGTCGGCACGTTGACGAGCGCGTCCACCTGCGCCTGCAGCTGGTCGATCTGCTGCTGCGTCGCCGCGAGGTCCTGCTGCAGTCTGTTCTGCAGATCCTGCTGCTGGCCCTGGATGCCGGGCGACGCTGCTATGAGCTGGTTGGCCAGCTCATTGGCGATGGCGGCAGCCTGGCTGGCCGACTGGTCGGACGCACTGATGACGATCAGGTTTACGTCGGTGAGCGCGTCAACCGAAACCACCTTCTGCAGGTCTTCCGGCTCTACCCCCGTCAGGTTGAGGGCAGCGATGACCTTCTCGAGGATTGGGCGCTTGGTGGCTATAGCCGCATACGTCGAGGCCAGCCGCTGGGCGACCTGGAGCTGCTGGTAATCGGGATTCGTCGAGCTGAGTGACTGGCCGACGACGATGGTCGCACTGGCCTCGTAGCTGGGCGCCATGAGCTGGCTGGCGCCAAATCCCGACACCGTACCCAGGATGGCGAATGCCAGGATCAGCCACTTCCAGCGGCGAAGGATGCGGAGGAACTTTGCTAGGTCCATTGTTGTCGACCTTCAGATGTCATTCGGGCCACTGTAGCCGAGAACGCTGTCGAGCACGCCGAGGGGAAAGTCGCTGCCGAGGCCAGGTGAATCCGCGCCACCAGCAGACGCGCAAGCGTCGCTCGATGTGATCATTCACCCCCCTCGCGTGGTCGTCCAAGTCCGCTTTTCGTAGGGACACCGGCTGGAACAGCCGGGACTTTAGTACCGCGGCGTGCCCCCATCAAGGGCACCCTGGGTAGGCCCGAGTCGGTGACAAGTGGACTTGTTGACTCCGGTGACGTTCGGATGCCGAAGCAGCGGTGTGCCGGGGCACCGGGCAGGCCGCGACTCGGGCGTATCAAGTACCGGGCCGGCCGTCCCCCGCGCCTACCTGACGAGCTGGGTACCGATGACCGGCAGGCTGCAGTTCTGTGTGTTGGGATCGCAGGGCGTGAACTGGCCCACCTGGCCTTGCAGCATCTCGTTCACGAACCAGCCCTTGAAGCAGCTGGTGCTGCCGTTGCCGCCCACCAGCGGCTGGCCGGGAGCCTGGTTACACTCAGGATTATTGTTGCCCTGGATGTATGCGTGATCGAGCAGAAACGGAGCCACCTGGGGGATGTGGTAGTAGAGATTGTTGCCGTTGCCCGGGTCGGTGCAGTCGGCCGGCAGCCCGGACGACGGCACGTCGCGGCAGGTGGAGTCGAACATGGGGATGAGGATGATCGTGCCCGCGTAGTGACTATTGATCACGTTCTCCACGTTGTTCGGGTTGCCACTCGACGTGTGTAGCCAGGTCGGCAACGTGAAGCCGCTGCTGCACGGCGGCCAGATCTGCTGGGAAAGGTTGCCCGAGCAGCCGGGCATGTCGATCCAGCCCACGCCGCCGGGCCCAGTGGTGCACAGCGGCACGATCGACTCGTTGTCAGCTGTTGCCTGAGAAGGGTCGCCGATGCTCGTGTAAACGCCGCCCACGCGCAAGGGTCGGTTAGTGCCATCGCAGGTGATGATCGGAATGGAATAGACAACCGGCAGAGTGCCGCATCCATCGGCGGCACTGCAGCCGCCTTCCCACTCGCCGGCGAGCGCCGTCGCCGTGGCGCCGGCGGTCCAGTTTGGCTGACCAATGATGCCCGCCAGGAGGGTGTTGAAGGACCGGGTTCCGTTCGCTTCGACGCCCGATGCCGTTGCGGGAATTGCGCCGCCATCGCCCACCGTACCGACCTGGTTCATGCTGAAGTCAACGTAGTAGGTCGTGCCCATGATCGTCCCGTTGTTGGCGAAGGCATTCGAGACGGCGCTCAGGACGTCCGTATCCGACTTCAATGCACCGCTGAACTGCTGCCCGATGACGACTGCACCGGCCAGCGCCGCAGCGTCGGTCGCGTTCTGCGTGCCGCGTTGCTGGGCCATGGCGTTCCCACCGTCGAGGACCACGGCCGTGGCCGCGAGGATGACGGCCATACTGATGGCCAGGATCACGATGGACTGGCCGGCCTGACCGGTTCTACGTTGCTGGGGGGCCATCGGGGATCTCCCTGTGTAGTGATGTCGGCCTGTCATGGACACGCAGGATGAGTGCTGGTCGGGCATACGTACTCGATCGGTTCGATGCTCGTCGATGACATCTGGATGGAACCAATGATTGAGCCGATTATCGGCGTGATCGGCGAAAAGTCGACATGTGTCCGAACGATCGCCAGGCAGCCGATGGAGTATGGCGACGTACATGGGTCTGCCGTCGGGTCGCTGCAATCGGTCTGGGTACTGCTATCGGTCTTGAAGCAGACGTCGACGTTGCTCGAGGTCAAACCGAGCGTGGCCGCAGAGGACGTCGCGACGGCCACGACGGAGTTGACATCCTGGTCGACGATGGCCGTCCGATTTGCCTGTCGGGCAGCCTGTGACAGGGTGTTGTACATGTACACGCCGCGGCCGAGATCGATCAGTCCGACGATGATCAGGACGACGATGGGCAGCGTGAGCGCAAACTCAACGAGCGCTTGCCCCGTGGACTTTCGCCCAGACAGTCGGGGCTTCACGAGGAAGCTCATGGGCCCACCGTGATCACGGCGTTCGAGCAGCCGCCGGGCGGATTGACCAGGCCGCCGGTGAGTGACTGCGTGTTGATCTTGTAGTTACCGTGGCCCGAGGCAAAGTTGATGTTGCCGGCAGCGAACCCACCACCAGACGACGAGGTGGTGCTGGTCCACATGTTGGTGGCGTTGTTGACGCGCACACCGGAGAACGACGGGACCTTGCAGCCGACGAGCACGTAGCCGCTCCTGGTCAGGCTGCCGCCATCGATACTCAGCGAAACATCAAACGTGCCCCGCGTCGGGTAGTTCGGATACGTGTGGGTAACCTGGCTATTGCAGCTGTTGGAAGTGCTGCCGTCGCCGAAGTCCCACAGGCACGAGCCGTGCGAGCCGCTGGTCGTGTTGAAGAAGGTCACGAACAGGTTGGGAATGCCCACAATCTGGTTGTAGTCGGGGCTGGTCGGGTCGGAGCCGCCGCCGTAGGAGTCGACGCCATTGGGCGTCCCGTAGAAGGTGACGGTGGGCGGGACAGGTGTCGGACTCGGTGAACCGCTGGGCGTCGGCGTGGGCGTGACGCTCGGCGTCGGGCTGGGTGTCGGGCTGGGCGTCGGCGTGGGGTTGTTCCCGCCGATCGGCTGGGTGCCCGTCCATGAGGTGCGAATGATGAACGTCGTGCTGGCGGTCACCGGCAGGTTGCCGGCTCCGTCGCCGATCAGGTTGGACAGCAGCGGCGTGAGCAGCCGAAAGTTGCAGTTCAGGTTCACCGTGACCCGCGACCCCACGATGTACGTGTTGGGGGCCGGATCGGGAAAGGTGGGGTCAGGGAGCAGGCTCGGCAGCGTGCAGTCGATGCCAGAGGTGTCGTTCTGCATCAGTTGCTGGTACGTCGCCTGAGCGGTCGCATCCCCGGCGCCTTCCCAGGCGCTCGGATTCAGCGCCGCATAGTTGGCGCCGATGCGCGCGACGTTGTTGAGCGTCACCCAGCCCAGGTACACGCGGCCCAGGTCGAGGGTCACGAGCACGATCAGGAGGAGGATGGGCGCGAATAGGGCCAGCTCAACGAGGCTCTGGCCCCGAGCGCCCTTCCTGGATTGTGAAAGTCGACTCACCTAGCACCGTCTTGTTCGCGGACAACGCCAGCCGGCCCGCGTGCTGTTTGACTACTGAAGTTAAGCGCCTCCGGAGATGTTACGACCGGTTACCAGAAGTACGGAAGGCTATAGGCCTTTGGGGTGGAGCGTGGGGTCAACGGATTCGCTCTAACCTGCGCACAACCGCTGCGGCCGGGACGGCGCCACCTCACCTGAGGCCTGCCTGGCTCGCGCGCTGCGGTCACGATCTCTAGTATTGGTGCTCGCGTTACGAGCCAAAGCGACCCGCTGGCGAGGGAACAATGGAAGCAGAGTACGTAGGCGAGCGGCGGCGGCGCCGGCTCATCATCCTGATCGGTGTGCTGCTCGCGGTGGTGGCAGCGGTGGCCACGTATTTCCTCGTCACCCGGCCGTCCGGCGGCACCACGCCGGTTACCCAGACGACCATCGTCGTTGCCGCTCAGGACATACCGGCCCGTACCACCATCGACGCCTCAATGCTGACGACGGCGACCGTCCCGACCAGCTCCGCGCTGTCCTTCGCGCTGACCGATCCGACCGCGGCCGTCGGCCAGGTGGCCGCGATTGACATCGCTGCCGGCCAGCCCATCCAGGCAAACATGTTCAGCGCCGGCACCGCAGCGGGAGTCGCCATCCTCCAGCCCGGCGAGACCATCTCGCCCGATTCGCCCATCTGGCGTGCCGTTTCGGTAACCGTCCCGCGTGACCGTGCAGTGGGCGGCATGCTCAAAGCCGGCGACCACGTCGACCTGTTCGTAACGCTCTCACCGCAGATCTTCGATCCCAACGGGCCGGCCACCGGCTTCACCGACCCCAATCACCCGCCGGCCTCGACCGACGTCCGGTACTCGGACCAGACGACCAAGGTAGTGTGGACGAACCTCGAGCTACTCTCGGCAGATCCTGCCAACTCCATCTACGTGTTCAAGGTGAACGAGGCGCAGGCGGAGGAGATCGCGCACGTCCAGTCGATCGGCGCCGCTTTCACCCTCGGACTGCGTCCGCCGGGTGACGCGCGCAGCTTCGACCCGGCGCCGTACGGCCAGACCACGAACAACATGATCACCGAGTTCGGCTTCAAGATCCCGCAGGAGATCGTGCTCTCGGCGAGCCCGTCTGCATCGCCGAGCCCGGCGCCCTGACGCAGCCGTCAGTGGGTGAGCGGCGTCAGGTTCAGCATTACCAGGATGACCGCCGGGCCCAGGATGACGATGAACATCGACGGGAAGATGCAGCCCACCAGCGGGAAGAGCATCTTGATGGGCGCCTTGTTGGCCATTTCTTCGGCGCGCTGACGGCGCTCTATCCGGAGCTGCTCCGACTGCACCTGGAGCACCTTGGCGATGGGCACGCCCAGCTGCTCGGCCTGGATGATGGCGCCTACGAACGCGGTCAGGCCGGGAACCTCCGTGCGCTCGACCACGTCGCGTAGCGCGTCGCGGCGCGGCCGGCCCACCCGGATCTCAGCCAGCGCACGCGAGAACTCGTCGGCCAGCGGCCCCTTGGTCTTCTCGACCACCTTGCCCAGGGCGCCGTCAAAACCCAGGCCGGCACGAACCGAGATGGTCAGCAGGTCGAGGGTGTCGGGAATGCCGAGCAGGATGCGGTGCCGGCGCGCCCTTACCGCACGGCTCAGCCAGAACTCGAGACCCACGTAGCCCAGGGCCGCCAGCGTCGCGGCGATGATGATGCCAATCAACGGGTTGCGGCCCAGGATGCCGAAGATCACGAAGCCGGCGATCGCTCCGGTGGCTGCCAGCAGCACCTTGAGACCCAGGAAATCGATGGTGCGCATGGCGCCCGGATAACCGGCCATGGACAACCGCCGGTCGGTCCGGCTGACGCGCGCCGGGCTGGCGAGGCGCTGCGCCACGCCCGTCACCCGGCTCAGGAACGGCCGCAGCGTCCGCTCGAAAATCGGGCGCTCGAGCTCCAGCTCCTCCAGCGACTGCACGGGTCCGCTCGCAAAAGAGGTGAGCCGGGCCTGGACGGGATCGACCTTGGGCGGGCTGGCCAGGCCGATCACGAGCATGAAGACCGCCACCCCGACCAGGGAGGCGATCACGAGCGCGATCACCTAGACCTCGATGTCCACGATGCGGCGGATGGCGTAGAAGCCGATCAGCATGAAGATGCCGCCGATGCTCAGCATGACAACGCCGAGCGGCAGACCGAACAGTCCGGGCGGGTTCTCGAACATGGTGCCCATGAACTGCGGCGCCAGCAGCGAGATCGTTACCAGCAGCGCGACCGGCAGGAATGCGATGACGTAGCCGGATGTGCGCTGCATGGCAGTCAGCGTCCGAATCTCGCCCTTGATGCGCACCCGCTCGCGGATGGTGTAGGCGATGGTGTCCAGGATCTCCGCCAGGTTGCCGCCAACCTGGTACTGGATGGCAATCGCGGTGGCCATCAGCTCCAGGTCAGTCGAACGAACGCGGCGAACCATGTTGTTGAGGGCCTGCTCGGTGGTGAGGCCCAGGTTGACCTCGCGGATGACCCGGCCAAACTCGGTCGAGATGGGTGGCTTGGTTTCGCGCACTACCAGCTCGATCGCCTGCATCAGCGATGAGCCCGAGCGCAGAGCGTTGGCAATGAGAGTGATGGTGTCGGCCAGATGCGAGTTGAAGGCGTCGAGCCGAGCCTGCTGGCGGCGGCTGACGTAGATGCGCGGCAGCAGGTAACCAAGCGCAACGGCACCAATGAGCACCAGCGGGTTGGCCAGCACTGGCAGGATGGTCAATCCCAGGAGCAGAAACAGGGCCACCGCGCCGGCAATTGCCAGGGCGCGCAGGACGATGTACTCGATGGGCCGCAGGGTCAGGTCGGCGCGGGCCAGGTCACGTCCCAGCTGCTCGCTCCACGACCGCCGCTCCACCAATCGATTGGCATTCGCCAGAAGCGGCGATTGCGCAAGCAGCTGGGCGAAGTTAGGTCGCCCGGCGGCCACTTGAGGTGCGGCCTGGGGCACGCTCCCGGTCAGCCGCTCGAGCCGCTCGACGGCGACCGGCTGGCTGCGCCAGAACACGCCCAGGATGACCAGCAGGACCGCAGCTCCCGCCGAAGCGGCCGCGATCAGCGCCAATCCGTCCATCAGTGACCTACCTGGCGTAGGCGAAAAGCCCGGAGGGAAGGGCGATGCCCATGACCTCGAACTTCTCGCTGAAGCGCGGGCGGACACCGGTCGGGCGCAGGCGGCCCTCGATGTGCCCGTTGCTGACACCGGTCTGCTCGAACACGAAGATGTCCTGGAGAACGATCACGTCGCCTTCCATGCCCTGCACCTCGGTGATGCTGGTGATCTTGCGCGAGCCGTCCTTGAGGCGATCCTGGTGGACGATCAGGTCGACCGCCGAGGAGATCTGCTCGCGCAC
>CAZSWK010000070.1:0-13131 GCA_964610835.1 uncultured Anaerolineaceae bacterium
CAGGCTTGGGGCGTGCCTGCCTCCCGGATGTCAGTGTGGCTGACATTGGGCACCGCAAGGTGATGAAACTGATCGGATGTTCGAAAAGCGCTGGGCAGGCGGCCGGGCCGACGGTAGAATCGGCGGGCCAGCGAGATGGTCGGACGGTCGCGTGTCCCGTCGGCGAAAGCCGCTATTCGACACGAGGAAAGTCCGAGCTCCGCGACGCAGGGTAGCGGGTAACACCCGTCCGCCGAGAGGCGAGGACCAGCGCCACAGAGACGAGCCGGCAGGCCGGTTTACCGGCCGGGCCGGTGTGAAACGGGCAAGCTCTACCCGGAGCAAGGCCAAATAGGAGAGCTGTTCAGGCGCAAGCCTGGCGGGAGTGCGTCGCTCCGCTCTCGGGTCGGCCGCTAGAGGCGGCGGGCAACCGCCGTCGTAGATGGATGACCGTCCCCGGTCGATGCGATCGGGACAGAACTCGGCTTACAGACCATCTCGCTGGCGCCTGCGCGCCAGCCGGCCGGCGTCAGTCGGAGTCGGGCCGGAAGATGCCGATGTACGTGCACGCCTCGCAGAGGGTGCGCGCCTCCTCCAGGTCGCCCAGCGAGGCCGGCTCCGTTCGGCCGGGGAACGTACAGGCCGCCTCGTAGACCGGCAGGCTGCGCGGCCGCGTGGTCGTGGTGATCTTGCGGTACGTGCAGCGGCGCAGCCGCGTCACCGGGGCGAGCGGCCGCTGCGTGTCGATGGCGATGGTTCGAGCCATGATGGCCATGGAAGCAGGGTAAGGCGAGCCGGGCGGTGCGCATAGGCACACCTCAGTACTAGGCGGCTCCGCTGGTCGGTGGGGACGCACGCCGGCTGCGGGCAAGTTTCAGGCAGTGAGCCCGACTTGCGCCGGCGGTAGACGCGGTTTGGCGAAAAAGGGCTTGACGTGGAGCCTCAGCCCACTATCATGCGGCGAAGTGGTCCAAAGTGGATCAAAGTGGGGAGACAGGGTGAAGCGGTCGCACGACCCGGAGGCAACTCGCGCCGCGGGTGGTGAGGCCGGTCGCCCGGTCCGGGACCCGGCCGTGACCGGGCCAGAGGTGTCGGCTTGTTCACCGGTGAGTACCGCCACACGATCGATGCGAAGGGCCGCGTAGCCGTGCCGGCCCGATTCCGCGCAGATCTCGAAGCGGGCGCGCACGTCAGCCGCTGGATCGACAACTGCGTCGCGATATTTCCCAATGCCGAGTGGCAGAAGCTGGCCGATGGCGTGGCCGATCTGCGCTTCGCCGATTCGGGCGCGCGCGCATTCTCGAGATTCATTTTCTCCGGCGCCTATGAGGTGGAGCTCGACAAGCAGGGCCGGCTGGTGCTGCCGGCGACGCTGCGGGATTTCGCCCACCTGGGGTCGGACGTGATCGTTGCCGGAGCGGGCCAGCACATTGAGCTGTGGCCACCCGAGCGTTGGGCCGAGTACAGCGCCGAGCTGAGCAACCCCGAGGTGCTCGCCACGCGCATCGGCGACCTGGGCATTTAGCACGATGCCCGACCAAATGAGCCTTCAGGATCCGCAGGGACCGCAGCGGGCGGACGCGCACGTGGAGGAAGGGCACGTGCCGGTGATGGTGCAAGAGGTACTGGAATCCCTCTCACCCGCTCCCGGCAGCCTCCAGATAGACGCGACCGTCGGCGGCGGTGGGCACGCCCTGCGGATCCTGGAGGCCAATCAACCTGATGGCCGCCTGCTCGGGATCGACGCCGACCGGGCGGCCATCGCCAGGTCGCGCGCTCGGCTGGCCGATTTCGGCGAGCGAGCCACGCTGCGCCAGGCGAACTTCGAGGAACTCGGTGAGGTGGCCCGCGACGCCGGCTTCAGCCCGGCGGACGGCGTGCTCTTCGATCTGGGCCTCTCGTCGCATCAGCTGGCCGACGTCCAGCGCGCGTTCAGCTTCAACGCCGACGGGCCGCTCGACATGCGCTTCGACACGACGCGCGGGGTGCCCGCCAGCGACCTGGTGAATGAGCTCGACGAGACACAGTTGACCGACATCTTCCGCCGCTACGGCGAAGAACCCCGGGCCCGCCGGATCGCGCGCGAGATCGTCGCGCGACGCCGGCAGCAGCCCATTACGACCGGTAGACAACTCGCACAGGTGGTGGCCGCCGTCGCTCCCGTTACTCCTCGCGGTCGACGGCGGGTCCACCCCGCCACTCGCGTGTTCCAGGCGCTGCGCATCGCGGTGAACCGCGAGCTCGAGACGTTGCCGGTCGCACTGGCCGCGGCGGTCGAGACGCTGCGCGATGGTGGTCGGCTGGCGGTCATCAGCTATCACTCGCTCGAAGACCGGATCGTCAAGCGCTTTATCGCCACCGAGCGTCGGGGCTGTATTTGTCCGCCCGAACTACCGGTCTGTGTGTGTGGCCGTGCGCCACGCCTGGCGCCGGTCGGCCCGCAGCCGCGACGGCCACAGGCCGACGAAGTGGCGGCCAACCCGCGCTCGCGCAGCGCGCTGCTGCGCGCTGCGCGCCGGCTGGCGGCGTAGGTCGGGCCGGGAGCACCGCCGATGGGTCAGCGCCGCAACGGACAGCGCCGCCGCACCTACGCGCGCCGCCTGCACGAGGTGCGGCAACGGCGGCCGGGCGAGGACAGGCGCGAGCGGTCGCTCAACGAAGAATCCCTCGAGTGGGGCTTGATCAATCTTGACGTCGAGGATCGACGCCTGGACGGCCGGCTGGGCGGCCGAGCCAGATGACGATCATCGGCGGCGCGCGCCCGTTACCAGGCGCGGTTCGATCGCCGGCCGCCGTGCGTCGCACGGGCCGACGACCGGCGGGCGCGCGCCCGGCCCCTCTCACGCGACCGGCGGCCGTGCCGCCGACCAGGTTTGCCGTTACCGCGCTGCCGCGCCGGCGCCTGTCGAGCCCGACGCGCGCCGGTCGCCGCACCAGCCCGGTCTCCATCTTTCTCGCCGTGGTTCTGGTGATAACCCTGGTAGCCCTGGTCTACCTCGCCCAGACCATTCAGATTGCTGCCACCAACTACGCGGTCGACCAGCTGGTGGCCCAGCGTGACGACCTGTACCGCCAGGTCCAGACGCTCGAGTCTGACGTCCTGCCGTATCGCAGCGAAGGGCAAGTGCTCAACTACGCTCAGCGTGCGGGCCTCGACCAACTGGCCACCAGGATTCAGTTGCCGGTCCGCTGACCGATGTTCGGTCGTGCGGATGGCCGGCTGCGGATGCTGGCGCTGCTCAGCGCCTTCGCCCTGATCGCAGCGACCCTGGTGCTGCGCCTGGCCTACTGGCAGCTTGGCCAGGCCGATTGGCTGCGCCGCCAGGCAGCGAACCAGCAGGATGCGGCCACCGCCGACCAGGTCCAGCGCGGCCAGATCGTCGACCGGAACGGCAACGTCCTGGCCACCACCGGGTACCGCGACATGCTGGCCGCCTACCCGAACACGATCCCCGACGGCAGGGGTTCCGAGATTGCCCAGGAGGTGGCCCGGATACTTGGCTTCGATGGTCAGCAAACGGCCGACCTCGTGGCCACCTTCACCTCCACCTCGCCGCTCCAATACACGGTCATCGCGCACCAGCTGACCGATGCGGAGAGCCAGCTGATCCGTGCCGGGATGGCCAACGGGTCACTGGACTCCCTCGACCTCCAGCCTGAACCCGTGCGCATCTACCCGAACAGCGGCGGTGTGCCCGGCACCACGCTGGCCAGCCAGTTGCTGGGTTTCGTCACGGCCGACGGCCAGGGCCGCTACGGCGTCGAGGAAGCCGGCCAGGCGGTACTGGCGGGGGGCACCGGCGCCACCGCCGATGCCGCTTCGCCCGCCGCCCTGCCGCAGACAGGTGGCACCGTCCAGCTGACCCTCGATGCGGGGCTGCAGCTGCGCCTCGAGAAGGAGCTCTATGCGGCGATGATCGCCGACGGCGCTCCGCGTGTATCGGCCCTCGTCATGAACCCCTACACCGGCGCCATTCTGGCCTACGGTTCGGTGCCCGGCTACGACGAAAACAACTACGCCAGCGTCGCGCAGACCGACCCCGAGCTGTTTGCCGATCCGCTCATCGGCGAGGTCTATGAGCCGGGTTCGGTGATGAAGATGTTCACGTCGGCCGCGGCGCTCGAGGAAGGCGTGGTGAACATGAACACCCCGGTGCTCGACAGCCGCTCGCTGCACATCGGCCCCGACGTGGTTCACGACGGCGACCTGCACGGGATGGGCTGGATCCCCTTCCAGGACGTCATCGCCCACTCGCGCAACGTGGGCATGGGCCGCGTGGCGATGGAGCTCGGTCCCACGACGGCTGACGCCTCAGAGGTCCTCTACAAGATGTGGCAGCGGTTCGGTCTCGGCCAGCCGACCGGCATTGAGCTGGGTGGCGAGGTCGCGGGGCTGGTGACCGACCCGGCGGTGCAGCCCTGGCAGACGATCGATCTGGTCAACCACTCATTTGGGCAGGGCATGGCCATCACGCCGCTGCAACTGGCGACTGCATACTGCGCGATGGTCAACGGCGGGTTCCTGCCCCATCCTCACATCTACGAGAGCGTTGACGGGCAGGCGGAAGCGGTGCCCGCCTCTCACCAGGTGATCAGCAGCGACCTCTCGGCGCAGCTGACGCAGCTGATGATCCACGTCGTCGATGCCGGCCCCCACTATGCGGTCGAGACCAAGATCAACGGCTACGTCGTGGGTGGCAAGACCGGGACGGCCCAGATCTGGGACACAGCCTCGGGGAACTGGTTGCCGGACACCTACAACCACACGTTCGTTGGTTTCATCGGCAATCCCGACCCGCAACTGATCATCCTGGTACGCATCCACGACACCGAACCGCGCGTTCAGAAGAGCTGGGGCATGACCCTCGAGATGACCTCCAACGAGCTCTTCCGGCACGTCGCCCTCGACGCCATCGCCGCGCTGAACATCCCGCCGCTGCCCGGCTCCCAGGGACCCACATCGGGTGCCACCCCGGCTCCGACCAGTGCGCCCGCAGGCCAGGGCCAGACAGCGCAGCAGGGACCATAGGCCGGCCGATGCGAGAATGGCCAGCCTTGACTGAGCAGCGATACCACCCGCGTCCTTTCTTCGAGGTTGCCGATCTTGCGCGGGCCGTCGAGGGCGAGATCGTGCGGCCGGGCAACCGGCCCATCCGTGGCGGCGCGGTCGACTCGCGCCGCGTCGAGCCGGGCAACATCTTCTTCGCGCTGCCCGGCGAGCGAACCGACGGCCACCGGTTCCTGGAGGACGCTGCCCGCCGCGGCGCGGGCGCGCTGGTGGTCAGTCGCCCGCCGTCCGAGGTGGACCTGCTCGAGGCGACGAGCCCGGCCGGCACACCTGCGGTGATCCTGGTTGACGATGGCGCGGCCGCGTTACGCCGAGCTGCCGGGGCGTGGCGGATGCGCTTCGAGCCACTCGTCGTCGGCGTCACCGGCTCGCTGGCCAAGACCTCGACCAAGGAACAAACGGCGGAAGTGCTGTCGGAGCGCTGGACCGTCTTGCGCAACGAGGGCAACGAGAACAACGAGATCGGCCTGCCGCTGACGCTGCTGCGGCTGGATCGCGAACATCGCGCTGCGGTGCTTGAAATGGGCATGTACACGCCGGGCGATATCGCCCAGCTGGCCGGCGTGGCCCGACCCGCCATCGGCGTGGTCACCGCCGTGCGCAACACGCACCTGTCGCGCGCCGGCTCGCTCGACGCGATCGAGCGCGGCAAGCGTGAGCTGGTCGAGGCCCTGCCGGCCGGCGGGGCAGCGGTCCTCAACGCCGACGACGAGCGGGTGGCACGCATGGCCGGCCACGTCGGCGCCCGCGTGTCGGTGCTGACGTATGGCTTTGATCGAGCCGCCGACGTCACGGCCACGGACATCGAGTCTGCCGCCGAACGGGGGATGCGCTTCACGTTGGGCACGCCGGCCGGCCGCCGCGAGGTGGCGATTCGCGCACTCGGCCGGCACAGCGTGCACAACGCGTTGGCCGCCGCCGCGGTCGGCTTCGCGGCCGGGCTCGAGCTGCCGGTCATCGTCCGCGGGCTCGCCCGGCCATGGTCGGTGCCGCATCGCTCGCGGCTCATCGACGCCGGCGGGTGGCGGCTGCTCGATGACACCTACAACGCCGCGCCCGATTCGATGATCGCCGCCCTGGACACCCTGGCCAGCCTGCCCGGCCGGCACATCGCGGTCCTGGGCGAGATGCTCGAGCTGGGCGACGCGAGTGCCGAGGCGCACGCCGGGGTTGCCGAGCACGCAGCGCATACGGCCGACCTGCTGATCGGTGTTGGGCCGGAGGCCGAGGCCTACGTCGATGCCGCACGGGGTGCGGGAATGGACGCGGGGTCGGTCCACGCTGTCGCCGACCAGGCCGCGGCGCTGGTCCTGCTGCGCGGCCTGATACGGTCGGGAGACGTGGTGCTGCTCAAGGCATCACGCGGTGCCGAACTGGACCGTCTGGCGGACGAACTGCTGTCGTGACCATCGCAGCGTCGCTGGTCCAGGCACTCCTGCTCACCTTCGCGCTGGTGGTCATCCTGATGCCGGCCTTCGTGCTCGTGTTGCGCCGCCTGGGCTTCGGCAAGCGCATCCGCGTCGAGGGTCCCGGATCGCACCTCGTCAAGGAGGGCACGCCGTCGATGGGCGGGGTGCTGATGATCGCCGTCGTCGGCGTCGCTGCGTTGCTCTTTCATGTCATGGGCCAGGACGAGTTCCTGGGGCCCCAGACCATCGCGCCGCTGCTGACACTGCTGGTCGTCGGTGGGCTGGGCGCGGCCGATGACTACCTCAACGCGACCACTGGTGAGGGCATCCGCATCCGCCAGAAACTGCTCTGGCAGATAGTCGTCTCGGGCGCCATTGCCTTCCAGATCCAGCGCACGTACGACGTCCAGACGCTGACCGTGCCGTTCGTCGGCGATGTCTTCGTGCAGCCCTGGTCATACATCCTCTTCGCGGCCTTCGCGATCGTGGCCACGACCAACGGCGTCAACTTCACCGACGGTCTCGACGGGCTGGCCGGCGGCACGCTCATCTTTGCCTTCGTCGCGTACCTGATCATTGCCCTGCTCGGTGGGCAGCAGAACCTGGCCATCCTGTGCGCGCTGCTGATCGGCGCGCTGCTCGGCTTCCTGTGGTTCAACGTCCATCCGGCGCAGGTCTTCATGGGCGATTCGGGGGCCCTGGCCATGGGCGCCACGCTGGCCGTCATCGGCCTCATCACCGGCCAGATCCTGTTGCTGCCGCTCATCGGCATCATCTTCGTGCTCGAGGTCGGTTCGGACATCGTCCAGATCGTCAGCTTCAAGATGACCGGCCGGCGCATCTTGCGCATGGCGCCGCTGCACCATCACTTCGAGCTTGCCGGCTGGGACGAGGAGAAGATCACCATGCGCTTCTGGATCGTCGGCGTGTTGGCGGCGATGCTCGGGGTGACCTTCTTCTTCTCGACCTTCGTGCCAGGCTCGTGAATCCAGTGGCCGAGCGACCGGCGCCGATAGCGCTCGACAGCCTCGATCTCGAATCGTTTGCCGGCCGGCCGGTGGCGGTGCTTGGCCTGGCCCGCAGCGGCGTCGCCCTGAGCCGCTTCCTGGCCGATCGCGGCGCACGCGTAACCGTCTATGACGCGCGACCCACCGCAGAACTGACGGCCCAGATCGAGGCACTCGGCCAGCGGCCGGTGCGGCTGCTGCTCGGGCCCCAGGTCGACCCAGCCGCGGTGCTCGCCGGTCAGTCACTCGTGTGCACCTCGCCGTCGATCAGCAGCCGCTACCCGACGACGGAGCCACGCCTGCGCGCGGCGCTCGGCGCACTCGAGGCCGAAGCGCTGGTGCCGGTGGTCAGCGAGATCGACCTGTTCCTGCGCCTGTGCCCGGCACTCACCGTGGGCGTGACCGGCACCAAGGGCAAGACCACCACCAGCGCGCTGCTCGCGGCGGTGCTGGCCACCGCCGAGCCACCGGTAGTCCTGGGCGGCAACATCGGCACGCCGCTGGTCGAGCGGCTGCCCGAGCTGAGCGCACGTCACCGGGTGGTGCTCGAGCTCTCCGAGCTTCAGCTACCGACGCTCTCGCGCGGGACGCTCGTGGCGGTATATACGTACGTGTCGAGCGACCACCTCGACCGGCACGGCACGGTGACGGCCTACCGTGCGGTCAAACGCCGGCTGGCCGAGCTGCTGCCCGCCGCGGGCCGGCTGGTGCTCAATGCCGATGACGAGGTCAGCGCCGCGTTCGCGCAGGCGACGACCGCGCCGGTGGCCCGCTACCGCCGCGGCGATCCGGAAAGGGGCGGCGTCGGGACGCGTGACGGATGGATCGTGGCGCACGGCGTCGAGCGGCTGGCGGCCGTCGGCGGCGGGACCGCCATGACCGGGCCGGACGGCCGCGTTCTGCCGCTCGACGAGATCCTGCTGCCCGGCGAGCACAACCTGCGCAACGTCATGGCCGCGGTCACGGCCGGGCTCCTCTTCGGCGTCGCGCCGGACGGCATCCGTGCCGCGGTGGCCAACTTCCCCGGCGTCGAGCACCGGCTCGAACCGGTGGCGACCATCGACGGCGTGACCTTCGTAAACGATTCGATGGGCACCCAGCCCGATGCGGTGATTGCGGCCCTGCGCGCCTTTGCGCCGCCGATCGTGCTCATCGCCGGTGGGCAGACGAAGAACCTCGACTTGAGCGAGCTCTCGGCCGAGGTGGCCCGCCGCGCTGCGGCCGTGGTTTTGCTCGGCGAGACCGCGTCCGAATACGCACGCCTGTTCGCCGCCGCCGGCGCACGCAACATCGAACATGCGCAGGACCTCGACGATGCCGTGCGCCGCGCCGGCGCGCTGGCGCGGGGCCTCGCCGGCACCAGCGGCTCGGCGACGGTGCTGCTCAGCCCGGCGGCCACGAGCTTCGACATGTTCGTCGACTACGCCGATCGTGGCCGCGTCTTCAAGGCGGCCGTGAAGCGGCTGGCGGAGAAGGGGCTATGACCGCCACTGCGCGCAGCCACGCTCGCCGCCGCGTGGCGGAACCGACCACCCCGGCCACCCTGCGTGGCCCGCAGCGCGAGCGGCACGAGCCGGACTACCTGCTGCTGTTCGCGGTCGTCGCGCTCGCCGCACTGGGCATCCTGATGGTCTACTCGAGCTCGGGCGTCACGTCGCTGATCAACGAAAACGACCCCCTCGCCGTTGTCGGCCCGCAGGCGCTGTGGGGCGTCATCGGCCTGGTGGTGATGGCCATCATGATGCGGCTCGATTTCCGCTGGCTGCGGCTGGTTTCGGTCCCCGCGTTGCTCGTCGCCCTCGCGCTGCTGGCGATCGTTCTTCTGCCACCCATCGGACCGCTTAGGCCGATCGATGTCGGCGGCTCAACGCGCTGGCTGCAATTTGGCCCGCTGCCGGCCATGCACCCGGCCGAGTTCGCCAAGCTGGCGCTCGTGATCTACCTCGCCCACTGGCTGGCACGCAACGAGCGCAAGGTCGGATCGTTCTTGCATGGCATGCTGCCGTTCCTGCTGATCGTCGGTCCGCTGCTGGCACTCGTGCTCAAGGAGCCCGACCTGGGCACGACCGGAGTCCTGACGCTGACCGCGTTCACCATGTTCTTCGTGGCCGGTGCCAGTGTGTGGCAGCTGCTCGCCATCGTCCCCGTGGGCGCGGGTGCGCTGTGGGTCGTCATGACCTTCATCGGCTATCCGATTGACCGCATCCGTGCATTTCTCGATCCCTGGTCGGACCCGCTGGGTGCCGGCTACCACACGGTCCAGGGTCTGCTGTCGCTGGGGGTGGGCGGCCTGCTGGGCACCGGCCTGGGCGGCAACAACCTCCCGAACGTGCCGGTTCTGCCGAACGCGACCAATGACTTCGTCTTCGCCCTGGTCGGCCAGGAGCTCGGCTTCTTCGCGGCCGTGGGCGTGGTCCTGCTCTACCTGCTCCTGGCGTGGCGGGGCCTGCGCATCGCCATGCGTACGCCCGACAAGTTCGGCCGGCTGCTGGCGACCGGCATCACCGCCTGGCTCACAATCCAGGCGTTCATCAACATCGCCGTCGTGGTGGTCCTGCTGCCGGTCACCGGCATCACCCTGCCGTTCGTGTCGGCCGGCGGCTCATCACTGGCGGTCAGCTTCGCGGCCGTCGGTATCCTGCTGTCGATATCGCGCGAGACGCTGCCCAGAGGGACATGGAGCAATGCGGATTCTGATAGCCGCCGGGGGTACGGGCGGTCACGTCTACCCCGCGCTGGCCGTCGTCCGTTCACTGCGCGATCGGGCGCCTGACGCCGAGTTCCTCTGGCTGGGTGGTCGGCGCGGTTTCGAGTCGAGCATCGTTGCCGGGGAGGGCTACCGGCTGCGCCTGCTGTGGCTGCGCTCACTGCGCACGACCGACCGATCGGTCCATACGGTGCTGGATCCAGTGCGCCTGGGCGCGTCCTACTTCCAGGCGCTGGCCCTCCTGCTGCGCACCCGACCGGCGGCCATCTTCACGACCGGCGGCTATCTGGCCATCCCGGTTATCGCCGCCGCCGCCACGCTGCGCGTGCCCAGCGTGATCTGGGAGGGCAACCTGGTGGCCGGGCGCAGTGTGCGCGCCAGCGCCCGGCTGGCCAGCGCCGTGGCCGTGTCCTTCTCAGAGACGTGTGCCGAGCTTGGCCGCCGGCAACCGTGTTTCGTGACCGGTACGCCGATCCGATCCTTCGCCGGGCACAGCCGCCCAGCCGCGCGCCGGGCGCTGAAGCTCGATCAACGACGACCGGTACTCCTCGCTTTCGGCGGTTCCCAGGAGGTGCGGCGCCTGAACAGTGCCGTCTGGGAGGCGCTGCCGGCATTAGTCGAGAAATGCGTCGTGGTCCACCTGACCGGCCAACGTGCCTACGCTCAGGCCCTGCGCCGCCGCGAAGCGCTGCCGGCCCGCCGTCGAACGCGCTACCGGCCGTTCGCGTTCATGCACTCGGAGATGACGGACGCACTCCTGGCAGCCGATCTGCTCGTCGGTCGGGCCGGCTCGTCCACCCTGGCCGAGGCATCGGCGGTGGGTCTGCCGATGGTGGTCGTGCCCTATCCCTGGGCGGATGCGCACCAGTCGGCCAACGCGCGCGCGCTGGCCGAGGCAGGTGCCGCGCGCATCGTGGCCGATGCGGACTTCGACGCCGCGGCGCTGCTCGACGCTGCGGCGCTGCTCGACGACGCCAGCACGCTGGAACGCATGCGCGGCGCGGCGCGCGACCTGGGCCGGCCGGGCGCGGCCGGCGCCGCTGCCGAGCTCGTGCTGGCGCTCGCCGAGCGCTCGGCGCTGCCCACCGCGGCGGCGATCGAACGCCTCTCGCGGGCAGCCGCGTGACCGCTGCCGCGATGCTGCTCGACGAGGCCGCGCTGACGCGTCTCGGTACCGACATCCAGCGGCGCATCGGCGTGAAGACGTCGCGCCACGAGCCACTTTCGCGCTTCACCACGATGCGTGTCGGCGGCCCCGTGGATCTCTTTGCCGAGGTGCACAACCTCTTCGAGTTGCGCGCCCTCGTCCGTTTCGCGCGCTCGCGTGACGTGCCCCACTTCATCGTCGGCCGTGGCTCGGACCTGGTCATCAGCGACGCCGGCGTGCGCGGCCTGGTCATCTACAACCGCGCCCAGCAGCACCGTTTCGAGGACGCGCGGCTGACGTGCGATTCCGGGCTGCCCATGGCGCGTGCGGCCACGCTGTGCCGTGCCGCGGGCCTGTCCGGACTCGAGTTCGGACTGGCCATTCCGGGCACCATCGGCGGCGCGGTGTGGGCCAACGCCGGCGCGCACGAAGCGGACGTGCGCCACATTCTTGATCGGGCGAGCGTGATGCGCGCCGGCGGGGACGAGGTGGCGCTCGACGCCGAGGGTCTGCACCTCGCCTACCGCGACAGTCTGCTCAAGCACGCCGCGCCCGGCCGCCCCGAGGTCGTCACCTGGGCCGCCTTCAATCTCACGCCGGCTACGCCGGCCGAGATAGATGCCCGGCTCGACGAGATCCGGCGCTGGCGCCGGCAGCACCAGCCCCTCGGCATGCCCTCTGCGGGCAGCGTCTTTCGCAACCCGCCCGGCGAGTCGGCCGGTGCGATCATCGACCGGTTGGGTCTCAAGGGCACGCGCGTGGGGGGTGCGGTGGTCAGCGATAAGCACGCCAACTTCATCGTCAACGACCGAGGCGGCACTGCCGCCGACGTGCGCCAGCTGGGCGAACAGGTACGCGCGTCGGTTGCGCGCGAAACGGGCATCGAGCTCGTGTTCGAGATCGTGTTTGCCGGCGATTGGTCGGGCTGGCCGGAGGCGTGAGCGTGCGTCGGACCCGCGTTGGCGTGCTGGCCGGGGGCGCGTCGGCCGAACGCGAGATATCCCTGGCGACGGGCATCGAGATCGCCCGGCAATTGCCTGCCGACCGCTACGACGTGGTGCTCATCGATCCGCTGGCGCTCATGTCACGCAACCCCGAGCTCGACGACGAGCAGCGCGAGCACGCACGCGCACTGGCCGGACGGTCGGGCGTGATCGAGGAGTTGCCCGAGCGTGATCGGCGCGAGCTGCCGCCGGCGCTTCAGCGCCAGATCATCGAAGGGTCGACCGCGCTCGTGGGTGTCGATGCGGCGCTGGTGCCGAGCGACACGGGTGGTCCGATCGACGTGGCCTTCGTTGCCATCCACGGCCGCTGGGGCGAGGACGGGACGATCCAGGGCATGCTCGAGCTGCTCGGCATTCCGTACGTCGGCTCGGGTGTGCTCGCGTCGGCACTGGCCATGGACAAGGTGATGGCCAAGGGCGTGCTGGTGGCGCATGGGCTCGACGTTGCGCGTGGCTTCGCGGTTGAGCGTGATGACTACGCCGCCGAGCCGGATCGCGTGCACCGGGCGGCCGTCCAGCTGGGTTACCCGCTGGTGGTCAAGCCGGTCCGCCAGGGCTCCAGCGTGGGCGTGGCCATCATCGGCCGGCCGGAACATCTGGCCGACGCACTGGAGCAGGCGTTCGGCTATGACGACCGTGTGCTCGTGGAGGAGCGCCTGATCGGTACCGAGCTGACGGTCGGCGTCATCGGCAACAAGCCCGATGTGCAGGCCCTGCCGGTGATCGAGATCGCCACGCGCAACGACTTTTTCGACTACCGCGCCAAGTACGACCCGGCGTTGACCGACGAGATTTGCCCGGCGCGCATCA
>CAZSWK010000071.1:0-13022 GCA_964610835.1 uncultured Anaerolineaceae bacterium
CCACCTGCACGAAGATGCCCACCAGGAAGCCCCACGCCAGCACCGCCAGGACCTGTCTCATCAGCTGCCGCATGGTCAGACCCTTTCTCCAGCATCGGCATGGGGCCTGCTATTAACACGCTGGGCCAGCCACAGGCCGAGCGCAAAGAGCACGAGCGCGTTGATCGCGTGCAGCGGACCCAACACTGGCAGTTGCTTGGTGAACGCCGGCAGGATCGTCTGCACGGCGTAGAGCACGAGCGCAAGACCGGTCAGCGCCATGGTTGGTGGGCTGACGTGGCCGATGCGGCCGGCGATGAGCATCACCGGCAGCAGCCACCCGTACAGGTAGGCGAAGTTGCGATGCAGTTCCGCGTCGCTGCCGACAGCGCCGAAGAGCTGGAGGCCGAGTAGAAAGACCTGGAAGACCACGCACGCGGAGAACGCGAGCGCAAGCCAGACGAAGGCCCGGCGCGCCCATTCGGCTCGAGTGGTGTTTCCCGGCGTCTCAGTTGGCGACAAGCGTGCCCACCATCCCAGCATCTGCATGACCGGGTACCGAACAATAGAAGTGCAGCGACGCACCCGCGGGTGGCGCGAGCATGACCACCTTTGTCTCGCCCGCGGCCACGGGCACGTGGACGTTCAGCTCGTCGATGTCGAAGGCATGGCCAAAGGGATCCTCGTTGACCAGGAAGACCGCGGTGACCTTGCCGGCAGGCAGCTGGAGATCGGCAGGATCGAAGCGAACGTTATGCATGACCACGGTCACGTAGTTGTCGGGGCGACCCTGCAGCGCAGCCGTGTTGTCGACGGGCGGTGGCGTCGCGGCCACGGCGACGCCGAGCAGCGCCATGCCGATGGTCGAGCCGAGCGCCGCGGAGGCACCCATGGCCGCGATGCTGAAGTGATCGCCGATGAGGGCCGGCGCCGGCGTTTTGCGTCCAAAGGCCTCCAGCGACGCCGCGATGCCGAAGGCCACGCCCACGCCGGCATCGATGAGCAGGACCGTGATCGTCAGCCAGGCCGTGAATTCGGGCATCGTGGGCGCTGCGACCGTCGGAAGGGCGGAGGGCAGACCACCGAGCAGCATCAGCAGCATGAGCGGGACGGCGGCCAGCGTAGCCCAGCGGTTGTTGAGCCAGACGGGCACGAGCAATGTTGCCGACCCGACCAGCACGATGGCATGCAGCGCCAGCGTTGTGTCGGATAACCCGGCGCCGAAGAAGATCTCGCGTACCAGACCGACGATCTGGATGATGAGTGCCCCGATCAGCACGCGGCGCGCGAAGGACATGGCCTGTCTCCTGGCTCAGCTGGTTTCCTGAGCCACAGTGGCGAAGGTCATGTCCCGTTGTCATCGGCTCGGTGTCCCGCGCGCTGCGGGAAAGCGCGTCATCGGGCGCTTCCGCGCGCGCTTCCGCCCATGCGCGCGCTTCCGCCCATGCCTGCCTCGCGCGCGCGCACGATCGCCTGCGCGCGATCCACGACCTGCAGCTTGTTGAGAATGTTGCTGACGTGGTTGCGGACTGTCTTTTCGCTCAGTCCGAGGCGCAGGGCAATGTCGCCGTTGTTGCGCCCCTGGGCGATCAACTCGAGCACCTCGCGCTCGCGTGCCGTCAGATCAGGGAATGCCTGGTCCCCGGGGTTGGCCATCGCCGCATTGGCGAAGAAGCTCATGACGCGCCGGGCGACGCCGGGTCCGAAGATCGCCTGGCCGCCGGCCACCGCCTGCAGCGCGGCTGTCAGCTCCGACCCGGTCGTCTCCTTGAGCAGGTAGCCCTGAGCTCCAGCGCGCATGGCGGAGAAGATCGAGTCGTCGTCTTCGAACATGGTCAGCATGACAATGCCGACCTGCGGCTGCCGGTCGCGGATCGCGCGCGTGGCCTCGATGCCATTGCGCCCCGGCATGTCGAGGTCCATCAACACCACGTCGGGCCGCAGGCGCACGGCCAGCTCGAGCGCGGCATCGCCGTCGGCTGCCTCGCCCACCAGCTGCACCTCGGGTATGCCCGCCAGCAGGCTGCGCAGGCCGTCACGGAAGATGGGGTGATCCTCCGCGACGACCACGCGGATCGTCATGGGTTGGCCAATCCGGCGGGCGCGGCCAGCGGCAGGCGTGCCTCGAGGACCGTCCCACGGCCGTTGTTGGAGGTAACCGTCAGCGTCCCGCCGAGCTCGGCTGCCCGTTCGCTCATCGAGCGCAGGCCCACGCCGGGTCGCAGGTCGGGTTCAAAGCCGCTGCCGTCGTCGCTCACCGACACGGTCAGCCCGCCGTCGATCGACAGCGCGACCCGGCAGTGGCGCGCGCGGGCATGGCGGGCGACGTTCGCCACGGCCTCGAGCACGATTCGGTAGGCCGCCATCTCGACCGCCGCCGGGAGGGCAGGCAGCTCATCGGGCGCAGCGAAGTCCACCTGCAGGTTGGGATCGGCAGAGAAGGCGTCCACCCGCTCGCGCAGGGCACCGAGCAGTCCGAGCGCATCGAGCCCAGGCGGGCGAAGGTCGCGGGCCAGCCGGCGCACCTCGAGGATCGCCTGCTGGCTGTCGCGCTCGAGCTTGTCGAGCAGCTCGTACGCGCGATCGGGGTCGTCGGCGAGGGCGACGCGCGCGGCGCGTAGCTGGAGCAGGCTGCCGGCCAGCGTCGGTCCCAGGCCATCGTGCAGCTCGCGACCGAGCCGGCGGCGCTCTTCCTCGCGCGCCGTCACGAGGCGTTCACGCGAGGTGCGCAGCTCGAGGTCGAGGGATACCGCCTTGATCGCCGCGCTGACCTGCGGCACGAGCGCACGCAGCGCGCGCATGTCCATTTCGGACAAACGCTCCTCGCCCGCTCGCGGCGCAACCACAAGCTGGCCCACCAGCTCGGAGCGATGAACGAGCGGCAGGGCAACCGGTTCCGCAACGGGGCTGCCGGCCGCGGCAGCTATCTCCGAGTCATCGTCTCGGGTGAGCTCGATCGCGACGTAGGAGAGGCGCAGCGAATCGGCGATCGTCTCGACCACGACGCGCGGCAGCTGCTCGGGCAGCAGCGCCGACTCGAGCTGTCCCTTGAGCCGCAGCACCCCCGAATACGGGTCATCACGGTCACCGAACATCAGGCGATTGATGGCCCGCTGCAGTCCGTCGCGCACGGGCTGGGCGATGACGATGACCAGCCCGGTGGCCAGCAGGGCGATGGCGAAGCCGAAGCGCTCGTGGACCATGAGGATCGCCGCACCGACGATGATGATGTAGGTGAGCGCGACCGCCGCCGTAGCGCCACCGTAGACCAGCGACCGGTTGAGCAGCAGCTTCATGTCGAAAGCGTTGTAGCGCAGCACGGCGATGGCGATGGCGATGGGGATGGGCAGGCCTGCCAGCGGGGACAGCGATGGTGGCACGAGTGCCGTGCCCAGAAGGAGCACGGGCACGCTCCAGAGGAGAAGGATGGCCAGTGTCGCCACGCCCAGACTGCCGACGATCAACAACAGGCTGCGCCGGTCGCGCGGGTCGGACAGGGCGCGGTAACGCAGGGGAAGCGCCCCCAGCAGGGTGAGGCCGCCGAGTATGTAGGTGACCTGCTCCGTGCGCGCGAGACGGGACCACCACTCATGCAGCGGCTGTCCCTCGATCTGGCCGTCGAGCAGGATGAGCAACGCGGCGACGGCCGGCAGGGCACAGGCCGTCAACACGAGCCGTTTATGGCGGACGGCCCACGGTGCCGGGTGCGGATAGACGGCCACGAAGGCGACCACTCCGGCCAGTCCCAGGAAGTAGGCCGGTTGGTAGATCTCGGTCAGCGGTAACACCAGGCCGCTGAAGAGGTCGCTCAGGCCGACCCAGGCCCAGAAGATGCCGGGCAGGAACGAGGCGCCCATGAGGACCATGACCTGGGCCGCGGGATCCATTGGCCGGCGCAGGAACACCGCCAGGCCGACCAGGAGCCATGTCCCCACCAGCAGGATGGACGCCCATTCGTTGAGCAGCAGCGTCGGGTCGAAGGGAACGATTGCCGGGCGGACCACGTGGTGCTGCCCGTTACTCAGCACCTCGTATTCGGGTGATTGACCGCTTGCCGACGGGCGTATCGCGAATGGCGGGAGCTGCAGCTCGCCAACAGGTTGCGAGTTGACGGAGATGAGGGTGTCGCCCGGGGCGATGCCGGTTCCGGCGACTGCCGGCTCGAGGTGAATTGGCGCGCCGGCAACGACATCGGCCGAGCTCCAGCGCACGCCGTCCCATGGAGTGGTCACGCGCACCGCGACCAGCAGCAGACCGAGGACCACCATCGTCGAAGCGAAGAGGCCCACCAGAAGCGGCCGCAGCGCGATCGGCACCGGCAGTGCCAGTCGCTCCGTGAGGATCATGCCGGTCTCACTCGCAATTGCCGAGTCTACGGGTGCCGGGGGCGACTATCAACGAACTCACAGCAAGTTCCCGGTAATCCGGGACCACCGTCCCGCTGCCCGGGACGCGGCGCCGAAACGTTCCCTGAAGGGGAGGGTCGGCCGACTCTTGCCCGCGGGACGTGGCCTGCCCGACGGTCTGGGTTGCCAATCTCAGACTCAACCCAGGGAGAGCGGAATGAACGACAACGGCACAAAGCCAAAGCCCAGGAGCGCAATGCTCCTGACCAGCGCAATCCTCGTACTGGTGCTGGTAGCCGCCTTCGTCCACCTGAGCCTGGGAGAGCTGATCTTCCTGCTCAACGGCCTTGGCTACCTGGGTCTCGCGGCCCTCGTGGTCATCGCCTACAACGTGCCGCATCCGTTGGTTGCGCGCTTTGCGTGGTTTCCGCGCGTCGCTTTGATCGGATACGCGCTGACGACGATCGTCGGCTACCTGATCATCGGCCCGTACTCGACGCTCGGCTGGACGACCAAGGTGGTCGAGGTGGTCATGATCACGCTGGTCGTGATCGATCTCGTGCGCGAGTACGGCAGCGCGCGAGCCGTCGTACGCGAGGCCGTTGCCTCGCTATCGGGACGCGCGTACGGCGGATGAGGCACCAGCGCACCAGCGTCACCATCGCCGCGCCGCCCGAGGCGGTATTCGACCTCTACGCCGACCCTGAGCGGCGCTCCGAATGGAACCCGTCGGCCCGCGGCGTCGAGGTGATAGGCGAGCTCAACCAGCCCGGTAGCCGCTACATAGTCGACACCCGTTTCGGAAAGTTCGAGGTGCACATACTGCGGGTCGAACGGCCGCGACTGGTCGAGATTGTGGAGGGCGTGGGGAGCCCTGGCGAGGTACGCGTCACAATGCGCTTCAAGCCGGTGCCGGAGGGCACGCGCGTGATCATCGACTCTGTCTTCGATCACCACGGCCGCCTGCGTTGGCTCACGGAGTCCGGCGCGGCGTTGATGGGCCGCGCCTACAGCCGCATCGAACTGCGGCGGTTCAAGCGCGCCGCCGAGCGGCCTATGCCGCCAAGAGAGCAAACCGCCTGATTGGGCGAATTCCAGTCCACGTCGGCTCAGATGGCACGCGGCCTGGAGTCCGCGAGGGTCGGGCGTATACTTCGCCGGCAACATTGAAAGCGTCGAGCGGGACGCGCGCGATCGGAAGCAGGCCCCAGAGAGCCCGGGTCGGTGGGCTGAAAGCCCGGGCGGCAGATCGGCCGAGAGCGCACCACCCGTGAGTGACCGGTGAACCGGTACGGGCGCCGCCCGTTAGCGCGGCACAGCGAGAGCGTTGCGTGGCTCGACAGAGGTGCGTGACGAAGGCGGGTGGAACCGCGGGAGGTCAGACCTCTCGTCCTGTCGGACAAAGTCGACGGGCGAGGGGTCTTGTGATTCTCGGGAGGACATCCCAATGGCGGTAGACGAAGAGATACGTAACCAGGACGAGGAAGACGAGCTGGCGCTCGAGGCGCCCAAACGCGAATCGGCCGACGAGCTGCTGGACGCCGGCGCGGGCGAGGCGCTCGACCCCATGCGCCACTCCGCGGCACACGTCATGGCCGAGGCGGTCATGGACCTCTTTCCGGGCACCCGGCTGGGCATCGGCCCGGCCATTGCCGACGGCTTCTATTACGACTTCGAACTGTCACGACCGCTCACGCCCGACGACCTGGAGAAGATCGAGGCACGCATGGCCGAGTCGGTCAAGGCCGACCACCCGTTCGTGCGCAACGTGCTCCCACCCGATGAAGGGCTGGCCTTCTTCGAGAAGCAGGGCCAGCCGTTCAAGGTCGAGATCATCAACGATCTGCGAAAGGCGGCCGCCGCCGCCAACGAGCCCATGCCCGAGGTGTCGACGTACCAGCACGGTCGGTTCATCGACCTGTGTCGTGGGCCGCATGTCGAGTCAACGGGCAAGATCGGGCCGTTCAAGCTGCTCGCCGTGTCAGGCGCCTACTGGCGCGGCAACCAGCAGCGGCAGGCGCTGCAGCGCATCTACGGCACGGTGTGGTCCAACCAGGAGGAACTGGATCGCTTCCTGTGGCGGCGCGAGGAGGCCAAGAAGCGCGACCACCGCCGCCTGGGCGTGCAGCTCGACCTGTTCAGCTTCCACGACGTTGCCCCCGGCGGGGCCTTCTGGCATCCCAAGGGCTGGCTGCTGTACCAGACGCTGCAAAACGCGATGCGCGAGATCCAGGCGCGGCGTGGCTACCAGGAGATCTACACGCCGCCGCTGGTGCACAAGAAGCTGTGGGAGCAGTCCGGACACTGGGACCTGTACCGCGACAACATGTTCATCGTCGAGGCCGACGACCAGACGTACAGCCTCAAGCCCATGAACTGCCCCGAGAGCACGTTCATCTACCGCTCGCGGGTGCGCTCGTACCGCGAGTTTCCGCTGCGCCTGTCGGAGTACGGCGCGCTCCACCGCGCGGAACTGTCGGGCGTGCGCTCGGGCCTGACGCGGGTGCGCCATTTCTACACGGACGATGCGCACATCTACGTGACGCCCGCACAGATCCAGGACGAGATCCTGGCGCTGATGGGTGAGGTCACCGAGTTCTATTCGTGGTTCGGCCTGGAGCCGGTGCTCACCTTTGGGACGCGCCCCGAGAAGGCGCTCGGCGACGAGCGGACGTGGCACGAGACTGAGGCGATGATGCTCGAGGCGCTGAAGGCCTCGGGCGTCAACTACCGGGTCAAGGCCGGCGATGGAGCGTTCTACGCACCCAAGATCGACATCCAGGTCGCCGACGCGCTGGGCCGCGAGTGGCAGACGGCGACCATCCAGGTCGACCGGCTGATGCTGCCCGAGCGCTTCGACCTGCACTACGTCGACGAGCACGGTGAGCGGCAGCGGCCGGTGGCCATCCACCGCGCCATCCTGGGCTCGCTCGAGCGTTTCATCGGCGTGCTGACGGAGCACTTCGCCGGCGCCTTCCCATTCTGGTGCGCGCCGGTGCAGGCCATCGTCATTCCCATCGCCGATCGCCATATCGAGGCTGCCGGGAAACTGGCGGCCGTGCTGAGTGGGCGCGGCATCCGTGTGGAGGTCGACGAGAGTTCCAATCGGATGCAGAACAAGATCCGTCTGGCCCAGGAACAGAAAGTGCCCTACATGCTCGTCCTCGGCGACCGCGAGGTCGAGGCGGGCACGGTCGCCCCACGCACGCGCGCGGGTGAACAGCTGCCCGTGGCGTCGTGGGCCGAGCTGGCCGATCGGTTGGTGGAGGAGGCCGCAGCGCGACGACCCTCCTGAGCCGGGCGCTGCATCAAGGTACGATGCAGCCCACCAAACAGGAGGGAGGGTGATGAGGTCGGCGGCTGTCCTGCTCGTAATCGGCGTGCTGCTGAGCGGCTGCGTGTCGATCTCCAGCGCGACCGCAAGCCCGGTCCCGACGCCGACCTTGGCACCGACCATTACCGCCGTGCCGGCCACTCCCCAGCCAACGGCCACGCCGACGGAGACCCCGACTTCTTCGCCGACGCAGTCTCCGGCCACGACGCCGGCCACGACGCCGGCCACCCCGCCGACTTCGGCGCCCATCACCCAGACGACCAAGAACCAGCTCTTCGACGATGCGATGGACGTCAACAACGGCTGGGGAGTCGGCCCATCCAGCGGCGGCGATGCCTCGTTCAGCAGCGGCGCCCTCGTCCTGGCTCCCGTCAACCCGGGCTGGCTGTGGAGTTCGCGACCAACCGGCACGCAGAGCGGCACTCTCGCGCTGACCGGCGAGTTCACACCAGCCTCCGACGCAGCTTTCGGGCTGCTGTGCGACTCGGGCGATCAGACCCTGGTGGGTGGGATCGTGAGCACCATGGACGGGGAGTGGATCTTCGTCCAGATCGACAGCAGCGGCCTCACGGTCCTCGAGCGGAGCAGCACTAACGCGCTTGATATTCCCGTTGGTCAGCCGACGGACCTGGCTGTCGAGTGCGGCGCGATGACGACCGGTGAGCTGCATCTCGAGATGTGGCTGGCGGGAGCGGGCATGGTTGCCAGCTACCAGCAGGCCACCGGCCCGTCGAGCTTCGACCACGCTGCGGCATACGCGGAGTCCGAGGCAGATGGCGCGACGGTGTCGCTGACCCACGCGGCCGCCTACGGCGTGGCCAACCTCAACGGCGAGCCCAGCAGCGGCGCACAGGACCTGCTGCTCAACCACGTCCCCCACGACTGGTCATCGAGCTGCTTCGAAGGCCCGGTACCCGGGCCGTACGGTGGCATGGCCCAGTTCCGTGTCGTATGTTTCCTGGGCGATGTCGGCCATACCGGTGCCGAGATCGCTCAGTACACGCAGTACGACAATACCGACGACATGAACGCCGCCTACCAGTCGCGGGTAGCCGCTTTCCCGGCCGGGTCGGCCGACTCCTGCCAGAACGGCTCGCGCGAAACGCCCTACCACTACACCGGCCAATCGGTCGACGCGGGCCGGCTGCTATGCACCGATCAGGCCGTCGGTATCCGCTTTGATTGGACCGAGAACTCGCTCGACATCCTTTCGACGCTGATCGACTTTGACGGCAGCTACACCGACACGTTTGCTGATTGGGGGAACGCCGGCCCGAACTGAGACGACGCCTGAATCGACGCCCTCATGTGCTATATTCCCGCGGCCGGTAGAGCGCCGGAGAAACGTCGTGTGACAGAGAGGGATCTGGCCTGAGCCGAGAACTGCGAGTAAACGAGATGATCCGCGTCCCGAACGTACGGGTCGTGGACGAGGAGGGAAACCAGATGGGCGTGCTGCCCACCGCGGATGCTCTCCGGCTCGCACAGGAACGGGGCTACGATCTCGTCGAAGTCGCTCCCATGGCCGCGCCGCCGGTCACGCGACTCCTCGATTACGGCCAGTTCAAGTACGAGCAGGCGCGTCGCGAAAAGGAGGCGCGCCGACATCAGCGTTCGGTCGATTTCAAGGAGATAAGGCTCAAAATCAAGATCGGCAAAGGCGACTTCGACACCAAGGTCCGCCGCGCTGTCCAGTTTCTCGAGGACGGCGATCGGGTCAAGGTGACGGTCCAATTCAGGGGCCGCGAAGTGAGCCATGCCTACCTGGGCCGCGACCTGCTGATGCGCTTCGCGGAGCAGGTTGGCGACAACGGATCGCTCGAGCGGCAGCCGCTGCTGGAGGGCCGGCAGATGTCGGTCGTGATGGCATCGACACACAAGGCCAAGCCGCAACGGCGCGAGGACGGCGCCGATGGCGAGGAGGCGGAGGCGTCCGGAGACGACGCCGACCAGACACAGCCAACGCGGGTCGCCGCGGCGAGCAACGGAGAACCGGCAGGAGCGTAGAGCAGATGCCCAAGATGAAGACTCACAAGGGAGCCCAGAAGCGCTTTGGCGTGACCGGCACGGGCAAGGTCGTGCGTGTCAAGGCGTGGCGTGGCCACCATCTTGAGATCAAGTCGTCGAGCCGCCGCCGTCGCTACGCCGGCAAGGAAGTCGTCGATGGCACCAGCGCGGGGCAGGTCGAGCGCCTGCTGCCGTACCTGAAGAAGTAACCGGCCATGGCGAGGGTGAAACGCGGCGTAACCGCGCACAGGCGTCACAAGCGGCTGCTGAAGGCGGCCGAGGGCCGGCGTGGTACACGCTCGAAGCTGATCAAGCCGGCTCGTGAGGCGCTGCTCCATGCGCTGGCCTACTCGTATGTCGGCCGCAAGCAGCGCAAGCGCCAGTTGCGCGCGCTGTGGATCGTGCGCTTGAACGCCGCCGCGCGGCAGCAGGGCATGACGTACGGCAAGCTGATCAGCGGTCTCAAGACGGCGGGCGTTGCGCTCGATCGGAAGATCCTGGCCGACATCGCCGTCAGCGATGCGGCCACCTTTGCCAGCATCGTCGAGGTCGCGCGGGCCAGGTAGCGGCAGCACGCCGTGGACCTGGAATCCTTCTCCGCCCAGCTCGATGAGCTGAGCCGCCGCGCGCTCGCAGCGGTCGCCACCGCGGATGACCCCGCGGAGCTCGACGCGGTCGAGAGTTCGTTCCTCGGGCGCAACGGCGAGCTGCGCAAGCTGTTCGCTTCCATCGGGCAGTTGCCCGGCCCCGACCGGGCCAAGGTAGGCGGCCTGGCCAACCCCGTGCGCGAGGAGCTCGAGCGGCAGATTGCCGCGCGCCGCGCACGACTCGAGGACATCGCCCTCGAGGTCCGCTTCGCCCGCGAGCGCACCGACGTCACGCTGCCCGGCCCCACGCTGGCGCGCGGCTCGCTGCACCCGCTGATCGAAACGCAGCGCGAGATCGCGCGCATCTTCGGCCAGTTCGGTTTCGTGGTCTACGAGTCACCCGAGGTGGAGACCGACGAGATCAACTTCCAGGCGCTCAACATACCCGCCGATCACCCGGCGCGCGACCTGTGGGACACGCTCTACGTGGCCGGCACGGACCGTCACTGGGTGCTGCGCACGCACACCTCGCCCGGCCAGATCCACGTCATGAGATCAGCCCCGCCGCCCATCCGTGCTCTTCTTCCGGGGCGCTGCTTCCGCTATGAGAACGTCGCCGCCGACCGTAACGTCGAGTTCTTCCAGGTGGAGGGTCTGATGGTCGATGAGGGCACGACCATGGCCCACCTGCGCGGGCTGCTCAACGAGTTCGCGCACGCCATGTTCGGGGCCGATAAGGCAACGCGCTTCCGGCCCGGCTACTACCCGTTCACTGAGCCGTCGGTCGCCTTCGATGTCAGCTGCCTGGTGTGCGGCGGCACGGGCTGCCCGTCATGCAAGCGCAGTGGCTGGGTGACCATCCTGGGCGCCGGCATGGTTCACCCCGTCGTGCTGGGCAACGGCGGCCTCGATCCGGAGAAGTACCAGGGCTTCGCCTTTGGCATGGGCGTGGACCGGATCGCTGGGCTGCGCCACGGCGTACCCGACATCCGCGCCTTCTTCGAGGACGACCTGCGCGTCCTGGAGCGTTTCTGATGCGCGTGCCGCTGTCCTGGCTGCGCGACTACGTCGATTTCGACCTGCCCCCCGAGCGCCTGGCCGAGCGGCTGACGATGCTCGGCATGGAGGTCTCGTCGATCGAGGTAATCGGCGCGGACTGGCACTCGGTGGTGGTGGGCGAGCTGCTCGACGTCGAGCCCCACCCGAATTCGCAGCGCCTGTCGCTGACCAGGGTCCGCGTGGCGGACAACGACCAGCCGCTGTCGATCGTCTGCGGCGCAACCAATATCGCCGTAGGCCAGCGGGTACCCGTGGCACTGCCCGGCGCCGTGCTGCCCGGCGACCGATCGATCGGCGTGACGACGATCGCCGGGGTCGAGAGCCAGGGCATGCTCTGCTCGGGCGCCGAACTGGGCATCACGGCCGACGCCGACGGCATCATGATCCTGGGCGCCGCCGGTGCCGTCGGTGCCGACGGCGATGGGGTGGGCGATCTTCGGCTGGGCAAACCGCTGGCGGAGGTCGCCGGTGACGTGGTTCTCGACATCGACGTCAAGCCCAACCGTGGCGATGCGCTGTCGCTGATCGGCCTGGCGCGCGAGGTGGCGGCGATCACCGGCAGCCAGGTGCGTTGGCCGGCCATCGCGGTGGCCGAAAGCGGTGACGCCACCTCCGATCACCTGTCGGTGCAGGTTGACGATGCCGCCCTGTGCCCGCGCTTCGTGGGTCGCTTTGTCGACGGGCTCAAGATCGGCCCGTCGCCGCTGAAAGTCCAGCTGCGGCTGTCGGCTGCGGGCATGCGGCCCCTGTCGAACGCGGTCGACGCCAGCAACTACGTGATGCTCGAGTTGGGCAAGCCGATCCACGTCTTCGACTCGTTCGCCGTCCAGGATGGACGGATCATCGTCCGGCGCGCGCGGGCGGGCGAGAGCATCGAGACACTCGACCATGTCGCGCGCGAGCTGACCACGGACACGCTGGTCATCGCCGACGAGCGCGGCCCGATCGGCATCGCCGGCGTGATGGGCGGCGCCGGCAGCGAGGTTGGTGACGGAACGACGACGGCGATCATCGAGTCGGCCGTCTTCGACGCGGTCTCGATTCGGCGGACGGCGTTCCATTTCGCGCTGCGCAGCGAGGCCAGCCTGCGCTTCGAGAAGGGCCAGGAATCGCGACTCGCGCGGGTCGGCGCGGACCGTACCGCCCAGCTGCTCGCGCAGTGGGCCGGCGGACGAGTGGCGACCGGCGTGATCGACACCAACCCGGTCGATGAGCAACCGCACCGCGTCCCCTTCCGGCCGGCCCGCGTCAACCGCCTGCTGGGCGATGAGATACCGCGTGATGAGATGAAGTCGGCGCTGGCTCGTGTGGGCATCGCGGTCGAGCGCGACGGCGCGGGCGAACTGGTCGCGATCGTGCCGCCACATCGCCGCGACATCTCCATCGAGCCGGACGTGACCGAGGAGATCATCCGGGTGCGCGGCTACGAGGAGCTGCCGCCGCAGCTGCCCGACACCCAGATGCCGCCCTACCGGCCCGATCCGCACCGGCTGACCGACCAGGTCCGCGACCTGCTGGCCGGGCGCGGCGTGACCGAAGTGCTCAGCCACGGACTGATCGGACCGGTGGACCACGCGCGGCTGGGTTATGCGGCCGACGATCCGACCACCATCCGCGTGGCCAACCCGGTCAGCGTCGATCACTCGGAGCTGCGTCGCTCGTTGCTGCCGGGCATGATCCAGGTCGCTGCACGGGTCACGCCCAATTGCC
>CAZSWK010000072.1:0-12960 GCA_964610835.1 uncultured Anaerolineaceae bacterium
CTTCATGTCCGGCGGGGAAGGCCGCGTTCCGCTCGTCATTCGCACTCAGGGCGGGGCCGGCAACTCGCTCGCCGGCCAGCACTCACAGAGCCTGGAGGCGATGTACCACCACGTGCCCGGCCTGAAGGTGGTCATGCCCGCGACGCCGGCCGACGCCAAGGGCCTGCTCGTATCCGCCATCCGCGACGACGACCCGGTCATCTTCATCGAGCACAAACTGCTCTACCTGACCGATGGCGAGGTGCCCGACGAGCCCTACCTGGTCCCGCTCGGCGAGGCCGACATCAAGCGCTCAGGCACCGACGTCACGCTCGTCAGCTGGTCGCACATGGTCACCAAGTGCCTCAAGGCGGCGGAGGAGCTGGCGGCAGACGGCGTCTCGGTCGAGGTCATCGACCTGCGCACGCTCGTGCCGATGGACATCGCCACCGTGCTCGATTCGGTCCGCCGGACCGGCCGCCTGGTCATCGCCCAGGAGGCGGTGCGCCGCGGTGGCGTGGCCAGCGAGGTGGCGGCCGTCGTGGCCGAGCAGGCCTTCGACAGCCTGCGCGCGCCGATCGTCCGGGTGGCCGCGTTCAACACCGTCGTGCCTTTCAACCTGGCCCTGGAGCGGGCCACGGTGCCACAGGTCGAGGACATCGTGCGCGGCGTCCGCAGTGCACTCGAGCCCGCGGCGGCGGTAGGTGCCGGCTAGCGCGTAGCGCGGCGCACGCTGTTGGCGTGCTGCCCGTGGCGCTGATGCGCACGGGAGCTCTAGGCCGGCGGCACCACGCCTGTCGCTGCCGCGTCGCGCACCAGCTGCTGCATCACCAGCGCGTTGGCCGCCGCGTCGCGGCCGTCGAAGATGGCACTGCCGCTGACGATCAGGTTCACACCGAGCGACGCCGCGTGGCCCACGTTGTCGCGGGTGATTCCGCCGTCGACGCCCAATGCAATGCGCCGGCCGCTGGCCTCGATCAGCCGTCGCGCCTGCTCGACGCGGGCATCTGTACTGGCCAGGTAGCGCTGGCCGCCCCAGCCCGGGTTGATGGCCAGCAGCAGGATCAGCTCGGCCTCGTCAAGCAGCGGCTCGATGGCCCCCACCGGCGTGCTCGGATTGATGGCCACGCCGCGGACGATGCCACGCGCCGGATCGTTGGCGTTGGCCGCCGCGCCCAGCGCCTGCAGGACACGGTGCGGCTGGGCCGCGCCTTCCACGTGGAAGGTGATGATGTCGGCCCCCGCGGCGACGAAGGGGTCGATCTTCGAGAGCGGATCGTTGACCAGCAGGTGGGCGTCCTTGTAGAGCGTCGCGGGCAGCGCCTTGACGAAGGGCGCGCCCACGGTGAACAGCGGGCAGAATGCGCCGTCGGCGACGTCGATGTGGACAATGTCGATGCCCGCCGGCGGCAGCGCCGCGAGGTCGTCGCCGAGGCGCATCAGGTCGGCCGTCAGGACGCCCACCGAAAGGTGCGGCCCGCCGTCGAGCAGGTGCTCGAGCAGCGTGCGGGTCATCGGCCGGCGCCCGCCTTCTGCGGGCTGAACTCGTGGCGCAGGGTCTCGTACAGGTCGTATGCGTCGTCGGGGGCCATACCCTCGTGGACGACCTTGCGAACCGCCTGGATCATGGCCACCGGCGACTCGCTCTGGAAGATGTTGCGGCCCATGTCGACACCTGCCGCGCCGCCCTGGATCGCGTTGTGCGCCATCTTCAGCGCGTCGAGCTCGGGCAGTTTCTTGCCGCCCGCCATCACGACCGGCACCGGGCAGCCGGCGGTCACGTTCTCGAAATCGGGCTCGCAGTAATAGGTCTTGACGATCTGCGCTCCGAGCTCAGCGCAGATGCGCGTGGCCAGACCCAGGTAGCGCGCATCGCGCACGAGCTCCTTGCCCACCGCGGTCACGCCCAGAACCGGGATGCCGCGCCGGTAGCCTTCGTCGACCAGGCGGGTCATGTTGTGCACCGACTGGGTCTCGTACTCACCGCCGACGAACACCTGGACCGCCACCGCGGAAGCACCCAGGCGGGCCGCATCGTCGATGTCCATGGCGATCTGCTCGTTGGACAGCTCCTTGAGGATCGATGGACCGCCGCTGGCGCGAACGACGATGCCCTGCTGCATGGTCGGCGGTATGACCGTCCGCAGGATGCCCCGCGTGACCATCAGCGCGTCGCAGTAGGGCACCAGCGGCACGATGTTGAGGTCGACCCGCTCGAGGCCCGTCGTCGGACCCTGGAAGTAGCCGTGATCGACGGCCAGCATGACGGTGTGGCCCGTGTCGGGCCGGAAGACGCGTGCCAGCCGGTTCTGCATGCCCCAGTCGTATGCCGCTGCGCCCTTGGCGAAGAAGGCTCGCGCGGTCTGGGGAACGTCGGGACGGAAATCCTTCTGCGTGCTGCCGTCAGCTTCGGGCATGACTCTTCTTCCTTTCCGGCCGTCAGCTGGCGGCCATCGGCTCCTGCGCGTCGGCACCCGCTGGCCACCACATGGGCTTGAGCACCTTCCGCTCGGACAGGGCAAGCACGTGCGGGTAGACCTGCGACCAGCGCGCGAACGCGTCCGCATATACCTCTGCATTGGCCGGGTCGGGCTCGATGGTGCGCTCGAAGCGCACGACCCGCTGCGCGACCTCGGTGACGTCTTGGTAGAGCCCCACCCCGATGCCGGCGAACATCGCCGCGCCCAGGGCGGTCGATTCCTTGACCGCCGGAATGCGCGCCGGCAGGCCCAGCACATCGGCCACGATGTGCGGCCACAGCGCACCCTTGGCCGCGCCACCGGTGAAGACCAGCTCGCCAAAAGTGCGGCCAGTCAGCTCCTCGATGATGCGCAGGTGGCCGCGCGACGCGAAGGCGGCCTGCTCCTCGATCGCGCGAATGCAGGCTGCGCGTCCGGTGCGCGCCGGATCATCGACGTCGAAGCCCAGGAACGATGGTGCCGCCTGGACCCAGCGCTTGACGTCCATGACGTTGGCGAACACGCCGAGCAACCCGTTGGCGCCGGCCGGCACTGTCGCGGCGGCCTCCTCCATTGCGACGTACGGGTCCGTACCACGCCGTGCCGCCTCGGCCACCTCGACATCGCAGAAGGCGTCGCGAAACCAACGCATGACGATGCCGCAGTAGAAACCGATGCCCTCGGTCATCCACTGACCGGGCAGCGCGTGACACAGCGTGCGCACCCGGGCCTGGGCGTCGATGAGCGGCGTGTCGGTGACCACGGTCAGCTGCCAGAACGAGCCGCCCACCAGGGTCAGCCGATCGGGCTGTGTCACGCCAATGCCGATCAGCCCAAGCTGGGTGTCCGCGCCGCCGACGACAACAGGCGTGCCTGGGGTCAGGCCCGTTTCGTCGGCGGCCACGGAAGTCACCGGGCCGACCACCGAGCCTGGCTCGAGCACCTCGGGCATCACGGCCTCGGACAACCCGACCTCGGTCAGTGATTGACTCGACCAGCGCCGGGTGCGCAGGTCGAACAGGTTGGAACTGGAGCCACTCGATGGATCGGTCACGAAGCGCCCCGTCAGGCGGTACAGCGCCCAATCGCTGAGCATGCCGACGTGGGCAATGGCCTTGAAGACCTCCGGCCGGTGGGCCCGGACCCACAGGAAGCGCGCCGGCGAGGTGATCGCCACCCAGTCGCCACCACGCTCGAAGATGCGCCGCGCGGCACCGCTGCGGACCAGCTGCGCGGCCTCGTCGAGGGCACGCGAGTCGACGTTTGGGCAGGCCCAGATCTCGCGTCCCGCCGAGTCGTACAGGACCATTCCCTCGCGCATGCTGGTGCTGCTCACCGCAGCAATGTCCGAGGCGGCAATACCGGCCGTGGACAGCGCTTCGCGGATGCACTCGCAGATCAGGCGCCAGCCCGTGGCCGTATCGAAGACCTGCGAACCCGGCACGCCTGGCGCGGAGGCGTGGCGCCACTCACGCTGGCCGCTCGCGACCGGCGTGCCGTCTTCGGCGAAGATGATCGCCCGGCACGATCCCGTGCCCAGGTCGATGGCCAGCGTGTGCCGCGTCATCGCGCGGCCACGGCCCGGGCGGCACGCTCCTCGAGTGCGGACCTGTTGACGACATTGACCATGGGCTGGCCGGCGAGGAAGCGACCGATCTCGGCCGCCGCCATCTCGCCACCGTGCAGGAGCGTCTCGTCCGTTGCCCCGCCGATGTGCGTGGTGATTATCACGTTCGGAAACGCGAGCAGCGGATGGCGGCCTACCTCGGGCGACGGGCTGACGAGATCGACCGCCAGTCCGGCCAGCTGGCCGCTGGCCAGCGCCGCGATGATCGCGGCCTCGTCGACGAGCGTGTCGCGCGCCGTGTTGATCAGGAAGGCGCCTCGCTTCATGGCCGCTACCTGTGCAGCGCCGATCATGCCCCGGTTGTCGGCCGTCTGGCGCGCATGGAGCGAGACGTAGTCTGAGGCGGCCAGCAGCTCGTCCAGCGGGACCGGCTCAGCGCCCGCGGCGCTGATCGTGGCCGGGTCGACGTACGGGTCTGCAACGAGGACGCGCATGTGCATGGCCATCGCCCGCGCGGCGACGCGCCGGCCGACCTGGCCGAAGCCGACCAGCCCGACCGTATGTCCGGCCAGATCGTGGCCGAACCAGTGCCGGCCCTCATAATTGTCGTGGGCGAACTCACCGCCGCCCTCGACGTGACGCATTACTTCGGGCAGGCGCCGCCCGAGCATGACCATGAAACCGATCGTCAGCTCGGCCACGGCGTCGGCGTTCTTGCCCGGCGTGATGACCACGGCGATGCCGCGCTCGCTGGCCGCGCCAACGTCGACGTTCACCGGACCACCGCGTACGCAGACCACCACGCGCAGCTCGGGCGACGCGTCGAGAACTTCATCGGTCACGTTCGCACCCTGCATGACCAGGACGTCGTGGTGGTCGAGCATCCTGATCAGTTGCGCGGGCGAGCCTTCGGCTTCCCTGAGCCGTAGCTCCGACGGCGTGCTTGGCTTCCAGTCCGGTTCCGGGTGAACGTCGCCGAAGGTCACCTCGTGCTCAGTGGCGAGTTCGGTGAATGCCGGCTGGAGGGCCGCCGACTGGCAGAATGAATCGCCCATCACGAGAATCCGCGCGGGGCGGCCGAGAATGTTGTGCGCGTCGGTCATGGTCTGCCCTCTGATAGGCGCGGGCTGACGCTGTATCGGGAGCGCCGGTGGCGTACCGGCGCTCCAGGCGCCTACTGCGGCGGATACACCCGGCTGGGTGTCAGGTCGATCGCGTGGCCGCTGCCCGACTCGAGGATGAACTTGAGCATCGGTTCCGTGTCGAGGTAATAGAACTCGATCGTCTCGCCGATGCGGCCACCCATCAGCACGTTGACGCCACGGTCGGCCCAGCGCTTCTTGAACGCGTCCGAGTCCTCCTGGCTGTGCATCATGCAGGCGATGTGCTGCACGCCCTCGCCGTGCTCCTCGAGCCACTCCTTGTAGATGCTCGGGCCTTCAAGCGGCTGAACCAGCTCGAAGACGAGGCCCGGCTGCACCTCGCACTCCGCGCCGAGCATCGAGTAATCGGCCGGTTTGCCGTGCAGCTCCTGGTGGTGGAGTTTGGGCGGGACGTGCTCGTACACGTTCCACGGACCCCAGCCGAGCGTTTCGTTGAGCAGCTTCATCGTCGCGTCGAGGTCCTTGACGACCATCGCGACCTGCGAGATGTGAGTTCCTGACATCGACCTTATGCCCTCCTGCCCCGCACTCCAACTGACTGCAAGATTTTGCCAGCGCCGTCAAGAGATTGCAACGCGAGAGTATGCTGGCCCGGCGCGGGCGGCGGTTACGTTCTGGCTCGGGGCGGAGGGGATACGTTTGAGCAGACAGATCGGCGTAGATTTGCCATCACCGCACGCCGTGGGCGTCCTGACCGACGTGGCCACTCGCTACTACCTCAAGGGTGAGAGCCAGATCGCGATCGCGCGCAGCCTGGGCCTCGCCCCGTCGACGGTGTCGCGCTATCTGCAGCGCGCCCGCGACGAAGGCATCGTCCACGTCGAGATCCGGGCACCCCGCCGCGAGCACGTCGATCTGGGCCGTGCCTTGGCCGGCGCGTTCGGTCTGTCCCGGGTCGCGGTCGCGCCGGCCAGCACCGACAACGAGGCACTCGGCGCGGTGGCCGCTGACCTCGTCGACGGCCTGTTGCGCGCCGGTCTGCACCTGGGCATTTCGTGGGGCCGGACCCTGGCCCAGGTCGTTCGCCACCTGCGCCCCGGATTGGTGTCGGGCCTGGTGATCGCCCAGCTGGCCGGTGGCGTCGACGACCCGCATCCGGATATCCAGGGCCACCAGCTGGTCGGCGAGCTGGCCGATCTTTATCCGGGCAGCCGCGTCCACTACCTGCATGCGCCGGCGATCGTCGGCACACGCGCGGTACGGCGGATGCTGGTCGGCGATCCGACCATCGCGGCCGGGCTGGACGCGGCGCGAAATAGCGAGGTTGCCCTGGTCGGGATCGGCCAGATGACCGAGGGTGGAACGCTGGTCGAGGGCCGGCACGTCGATCCGGCCGACTGGCGAAGGTTGCTCGCGACTGGCGCCGTGGGCAATCTGAACACGCGTTTCTTCGACGCTGCCGGCCGGCCGGTACCAGAGCTGGAGCGACGGACCATCGCCATCGAGTGGAACGAGCTGCGGGCGATCCCAACGGTGATCGCCGTGGCCGCGGGCGCCGACAAAGTCGCGGCGATCCGCGGCGCGCTGCGCACCGGCTGCGTCGACGTGCTGGCGACCGACGAACCCACTGCCGTGGCTGTGCTCGAAACCGGCTAACGCCGTTAGCCGAGCACCGCGGCCACTTCCGTGGCGAGCCACTCGCCGAGCGGACGGACGTCCGCGAGGCGATCCGCGAGCGACGGGTCCAGGGCGGCCGCGGCAGCGAGAGCCGTGTCGATCGAGGTCAGGCACAGCACGCCCTCGTTGATCGCCGCCATGCGGATCGCGCCCGCATCCCGGACGGGATGCGACTCGGGCGACGGGGTGTTGACCACGAGCAACACCTCGCCCGACTCGATGGCTCCCAGCACCGACCGACCCGGCGCATCCTCCTCCCCCACCCTGCTCAGGCGTTCCACCTCGTGGCCCAGGGCACGCAGCGCCTGCGCCGTGCCGGTCGTGGCACAAAACGCGTAACCGGCCACTGCCAGGCGCGCGGCCAGCTCCGGCAGCAGCACCTTGTCGCGATCGGCGATCGACAGCAGCGCCAGCGGCCGCGACTCGGCCGCGGCAACGGGCGGGCGCAGCGAGGCCGCCACGAGCGCCTTGGCCATCGCCACGTCTGCATCCGAATGCAGCCCGATTACCTCGCCCGTCGACTGCATCGCCGGGCCGAGCGTCGGATCGACGCCGCGCAGCTTGTGCGTGGAGAAGACCGGTGCCTTGACCGCCACCAGCGGCCGGGTCGGCAGCAGGCCCCCGCCCCAGCCCAGCGAGCGCAGTGAGGCACCCAAGGCCACGCGGGTGGCCAGCTCGATCATCGGCACGCCGGTCACCTTGGACAGGAACGGCACGGTGCGCGAGGCGCGCGGGTTGACCTCGAGCAGGTAGACGCCGTCCTCGCGCACGATGAACTGGCCGTTGATCAGGCCGCGCACGCCGATCGCGCGCGCGACGCGGGTGATCGCATCGACCACCAGCTGCTGGTCTGCCGCCGAGATGTGCTGCGGCGGATAGACGCCGATCGAGTCACCGCTGTGCACGCCGGCGCGCTCGACGTGCTCGATCAGCCCGGGAATGAGCACGTCCTCGCCGTCGGTCACGGCATCGACGTCGAGTTCCATGCCCTCGAGGTAGGCGTCGATGCGCACCGGCCGCTCCTGGTCGACGGCCGTGGCGCGAGCGACGATGCGCGCCAGGTCGTCCGGGCCGTAGGCGAAGTCGATGGCCAGGCCACCGATGACGAACGACGGCCGGACGATGACGGGATAGCCCACTCGCTCGGCGACGACGAAGGCCTCATCCACCGACGCCGCGCGACCGCCGGCCGGCTGCGGGATGCCCAGCCGCTCGACGAGGCCGGCGAAACGCATGCGCTCCTCGGTCATGTCGATCGCCTCGAGATCGATGCCGCGCAGCTCCACGCCGGCGGCGTCGAGTGCGGGTGCCAGGCCGAGGGGTGTCTGGCCGCCGAACTGCACGAACGCGTCGGGTGCGTCGCCGGCCACCGATTCGGCGCGGAAGACCTCGTTCACGCTCTCGGCGTCGAGTGACTCGAAATAGAGGCGGGTGGAGGCGTCGAAGTCGGTCGACACGGTCTCCGGGTTCGAGTTGATCATCACCGCGGAATGGCCCAGCCGGCGCAGCGCATCGGCCGCCTGCACCGCGCAGTAGTCGAACTCGATGCCCTGGCCGATGCGCACCGGGCCGGAGCCGATGACCACCGATGCGGGGCGGTCGACCGGCGGCGCCTCGGGCGGCGACTCGGCGGCGACGTAGGTCGAGTAGAAGTACGGCGTCTCGGCGGCGAACTCGGCGGCCGAGGTGTCGACCATGGCGAAGCCTGGATGAAGGCCCAGGGCGTCGCGTCGGGCGGTGAGCTCCGCGACGCTGAGCCCGGTCAGGGTGGCGATGTCGCGGTCGCCGAAGCAGGCACGCTTGGCACCGACCAGCAGCTCATCGTCCATGCTTCGACCCGCCTCGCGCAGGCGACGCTCCAGCCCGATCAGCCGATCGAGCTCGCTCACGAACCACGGCGCGATGCCGGTTACGTGCTGGATCACGTCGGCCGGCATACCTCGCCGCAGCAGCGCGATCACCCGCCACAGCCGTGAATCGGACGGCCGCAGGAAGTGGCGCAGCCGCTCGCCGCGGTCTTCCGTCATATCCGCGAAATAGCCGGACTGCGGCACCGGTTGGCGGCCGTCTTCTGTCGTTTCTGGGCTGCCGGCCGGAATTGACACCAGATGGGCGGTTGCAGATGACTCCATCCCAGAGATAGCCGGATCTGGCGGAAAGTAGGGCGCCGCAGCATCGGCATCAGCGGTGTGACCGATCAATCGCCGGTTGGAGGGCGGGAAAGGCGGCAGCTCGGGGGCCGCCATGGCGGAATCCGGCCCATCGAGCGCTGAATCGGAAGTGGCGGGGGCCGAATCGGAGGTGGTGGGGGCCGAATCGAAGCTTCGCGGGTCAAGACCCGTGGTCGGTACCTCTGGCCGTGGCGCCACGACCGACGTTTCATCGGTGTGACCGATGGCGCCCGGTGGCAAGTCGGCGGTGGCCGTCGCCAGGGCGTCCAGGTCGGGCGCCCACTCGGGCTGCTCGGAGAGCCAGCCGGCACCGGCCTGCTCGAGTCCGCGCAGGGCCTTGTTGAGCGCCGCGCCAAAGGTGCGCTCGATGGCCATCACCTCGCCGGTCGCCTTCATCTGCGAGCCCAGGCCGCGATCGGCGCCGGGGAACTTGTCGAACGGGAAGCGCGGCAGCTTGACGACCACGTAGTCGAGCGCCGGCTCGAACGCGGCGACGGTCTTGCCGGTGACCGCGTTGGGGATCTCGTCCAGCCGCCGGCCGATCGCGATCTGCGCCGCCACCCGCGCGATGGGGTAGCCGGTTGCCTTCGACGCCAGCGCCGACGAGCGCGACACGCGCGGGTTGACCTCGATCACGGCGTACTCGCTGAAATCGGGCGAGAGCGCGAACTGGACGTTGCAGCCGCCCTCGACGCCGAGAGCGCGGATGATCTCGAGCGCCGCGCTGCGCAGCCGCTGGTGGACCTGGTCGGGCAGCGTCTGGATCGGCGCGACCACGATCGAGTCGCCGGTGTGCACGCCGAGCGGATCGACGTTCTCCATGCCGCACACCGCGATGCACGTGTCGGCCGCGTCGCGCATGACCTCGTACTCGATCTCCTGCCAGCCGGTCAGGTAGCGCTCGACGATGACCTGGCCGATCGGGCTGGTGCGCAGACCGCTGCGTACGCGCTCGAGGTACTCCTCTTCCGTCTGGACGATGCCACCGCCCGAGCCGCCCAGGGTGAAGGCCGGCCGAATGATCGCCGGCAGCCCGATTTCCGCCAATGCCGCGCGCGCCCGCTCCTGACGTTCGGCCGCCGTCGCGCCCTCGACGATGATCGACGGCGGGTAGGGCTGGCCGATATCGTCGAGCAGCTGGCGGAAGCGCTCGCGATCCTCGGCCATCTCGATCGCCTCGAGCGGCGTGCCCAGCAGGCGCGTGTGCTGTCGTTCGAGGACGCCCTCGCGCGCCAGCTGTACGCACAGGTTGAGCGCCGTCTGGCCACCCAGCCCGGACAGGATGCCGTCGGGGTGCTCGCGCTCGAGGATGCGCTCGACCGACGCGACGGTGAGTGGCTCGAGGTAGACGACGTCCGCCACGCCGGGGTCGGTCATGATCGTGGCCGGGTTGCTGTTGAGCAGGATCGTCTTGACGCCCTCCGCGCGCAACGCGCGGCAGGCCTGCGTGCCGGCGTAGTCGAACTCGGCCGCCTGGCCGATGATCACCGGTCCTGAGCCGATGATCAGCACGGACTGCGGTCTCACAGGCGGCTCATGAAACGATCGAACACGGCCAGCGCGTCGAGCGGGCCGGGTGAGCCTTCGGGGTGGTACTGGACCGTCTCGATGGGCTTGGTCAGGTGGCGCAGGCCCTCGACCGAGCCGTCGTTGAGGTTGCGCTGGCTGACCGTGAAGCCGGCTCCGCGCGGCAGCGTGTCGGCCACCACCTCGACCTCGTGGTTCTGCGCCGTGACCTGGACGCGGCCGGTGTCGAGATCCTTGACCGGGTGATTGGCGCCGTGATGGCCGAAGCGCAGGCGGCGCGTGTCGGCGCCGGCCGCGCGGGCCACGATCTGGTGGCCCAGGCAGATGCCCAGCAGTGGCCGGCCATCGGCGATCGCCGCCTGCGCGAGGCGCACCGGCCCCTCGAGGCGCGCCGGGTCGCCGGGTCCGGGCGACATCACCAGGCCGCGTACGTCGGGTGCCAGGGCCAGCCGCGCGTCGGCGGTGTGCGGGAGCACGCGTACCCGCGCGCCGCGCGCAACCAGCTGGCGGACGATGTTCTCCTTCAGGCCGTAGTCGACGACGGCCACCAGCGGGCCGTCGGCGGGACCGATCTCGTGTGGCGCAAGTGCCGAGACCTGGCCCACGAAGTCCTGCTCTTCCCAGCGAGGCACGGCGCCGACGGCGCGCAGAACGGCTGCCTGATCGACGTCACCGGGGGCACTGATGTAAACGCGCTGTGAACCGGTTTCGCGGAGCCGGCGCGCCAGCAGACGCGTGTCCAGCCCGGCGATGGCGGGCACGCCCGAACGGCGCAGCAACTCGACCAGCTGGCGCGCCGGCTCGAGCACGGCGGCCGTGGCATGCGCAACGATGAGCCCGGACAGCCACGGCCGCGGCGACTGGTCGTCGAGCGCGATGCGCCCGTAGTTGCCGATCAGCGGGTAGGTCATCAGCACCGTCTGGCCGGCGTATGACGGGTCGGTGCAGATCTCCTGGTAGCCGGTCTGGCTGGTGTTGGCCACCAGGTCGCCACCGCCACCGACGGCCGCTCCAAAGGCGATGCCGCGAAAGATCGAGCCGTCCTCCATAGCCAGCAGCGCGGGTCCGTGAGGGCCCAGACGGGGGTCCACGACCGAGTCGGCCGGCAGCGGCAACGGTGCTTCCGCCACAGGCCCAGCTGAAGAAAAGCCACCGCTCTCGATTGAGCGGTGGCTGTGTACGGTCAAGCTCGACGTTCTCCTTCCCGGCCCTCTCGGAGCCGCCCTCGCCGGCCTCACGGGACCGGTGTGAAGGGACCGATTCAGGTTACCACGCAGACCATTCGGAGCCGGCCCTGGGCCGCTAGGCGATGGCCTGCTCCGGTTGGGCCGGCGCGCTGCCGTCGCGTGACTGTTCGTGGGTCATGACCCCGACCAGCTCGCCCTCGGCCTCCTCGCCTTCGTCGGTCGTCTCCACGCGGCCCTCGCCGGTAGGCTCCGCGTCCGATGGCGTCATGTCGGCCAGTCGATCGTCTATGCGCCCCTGGTCCGACCGACGCCGCGACCGAGCACCCTGCCCGACCAGGAACATGAACGCCAGCCCGGCCAGGAAACCGAGCAGAAAGGCGATCAGCATCGTGCGGTCCGGCTCCGACCGCGGTGGCTCGGTGGTCAGGCGCAATGAGCGCAGGCCCCTTCCCCGCGACATGGCGCGGCGCCGTGCGCTGGACATTGCCTCGCGGGCCAGCTCTTTCGACCCAAGTGACGGACCCGCCTTCTGGGTGTCAGCAATCAGCCTGGGGAGTCTCGCGAGATCGTTTCTTGATATGACGACTCTCATGGGCATCTCCTCCCTGATGGTGGCTGCCTATGGTCGCAGTTCACGCCTCGACTGCGCCAGAGCCGTTCGTCACGACACGCTGCAACGGCCTCGCAATGGCATCGGCGCAATCTACGATGGGCACGTGCGCATGACTGACTGGGAGGAACAGCGCCTGCTCGTCTTCTCGGCAGCGGAACTGGCGCGCCGCCATCGCGCCGCTGGCCTGAAGCTGAACGCGCCGGAGGCGATCGCACTGATGTGCGACGCGATGTTCGAGGCGGCGCGGGCCGGCGCGACCTACGAAGAGACCGCGGCGGCGGGAGCGTCGGCGGTCAAGCGGGGCGAGGCGATGGACGGCGTCGCCGAGCTGGTCGACGAGGTGCGCCTCGAGGTGCTCATGGGCGATGGCACGCGGCTCATCGTCCTGCGCCAGCCTCTGGGACCGGGCGCGTCGAGCCCGGCGGCGGCCCCGGCCCCCGCGCAGCCGGAGCGCGAAACCATAACCCTCGAGGTGACCAACACGGGCACGCACGTGGTGCGCGTCTCGTCGCACTACCCGTTCGACCAGGTGAATGCCCGGCTGGTTTTCGACCGCGAACGTGCACACGGTTTCCGCCTCGACCTGCCGGCGGGCTCGACCTTGCGCTGGGCGCCCGGCGAGACACGCATCGTCACCCTCGTGCGCTACGGCGGGACCGGAGAACGATGACCAGGGA
>CAZSWK010000073.1:0-12949 GCA_964610835.1 uncultured Anaerolineaceae bacterium
TGCCTCTTCCCGGGGACCGTCGAGCGTGGGACCTGCTCCTGCGCCTCGGGGCACTGCGGATTGGGGTCGAGATCGAGACCAGGATCCGTGACGTCCAGGCCCTGGTGCGGCGTATTCGAGAGCGCGAACGCGACGGCGGCGTGGCCGAGATACTCATCGTCCTGTCCGACACGGCGCACAATCGCCGCATGGTCGGTCAGCTGAGGGACGCGCTTGGGCCACGCTACTCGACGCGCTCGGGCCTGATCATCGCGGCGCTGCGGGCGGGCGTGCCCGTTCCTGGGTCGGGCGTCATCCTGATCTGACCGCCACGCATGGCGAAGCTCGGACGAGGCCGGCCGCTCGAGCTTGGCCGGCCATCGGTGCCACCGATGTTTCGCCGGTTCAGTGGCCGTCACGGACGACATTCGTGGCAAGGCGCGACCCGGCCAAGCCTTGCTTTGGCGCGCAGGCGGTGAGGCAGGCACGGCGAAGCTCATTGGCGACGGGCGAAGTGGGGAGGCGGCCCGTTTTGCAGGGCCTTTCGCGCATGGTCGAACCACCCAACCGAGCGCGCACCGGACGAGTCATCGGCGTGGCCGATGGCGGACATGGGATCGCGCGGCGAGGGTCGTCAGCAGCGTGGCGCGCGTCGCCTTTCGCTACTCTTTAGCCATGCCCGAACGCACCACCGGTGAAGGTGTCGGCGCGCCGATTCCGTCGCTGCCGGCAGCCGAGATTCGCCAGCGCTTCGTCGACTTCTTCGCCGAGCGCGGCCACGAGGTGGTGCCCAGCGCCAGCCTTATCCCGGCCGAGGACCCGACGCTACTCTTCACCAACTCGGGCATGGTTCAGTTCAAGGACGTGCTGACGGGCCGCGAAACGCGCGGCTACAAGCGTGCCGTCGACTATCAGCGCTGCCTGCGCGTGGCGGGCAAGCACAACGACTTCGAGGAAGTCGGGCGCACCACCCGCCACCACACGTTCTTCGAGATGCTCGGCAACTGGAGCTTCGGTGACTACTTCAAGCGCGAAGCGATCCACTGGGCGATCGAGTTCCTGACCGGCACCCTGGGCATTCCCTTCGAGCGCCTCGGCGTCACTACGTACAAGGACGACGAGGAGTCGCGCGCCTACTGGCACGAGATCGGCATGCCGCCCGAGCGTATGGCCGTGTGGGGCGACGTCGATGCGGGCGACGACCACAACTTCTGGCGCATGGCCGATACCGGTCCGTGCGGGCCTTGCAGCGAGATCCACTTCGACCGCGGGGCGCACCTGTCCGAAGGCCCGCACTGCGTGCCCGACCACTCGGAGAACTGCCCGCGCTGGCTCGAGATCTGGAACCTGGTGTTCATGGAGTTCGATCAGCAGCCCGAAGGCGGGCGGCCGCCGCTGCCCTTCAAGAGCGTCGACACGGGCCTCGGCCTGGAGCGGCTGGCGAGCGTGCTGCAGAGCGTGCCCACCAACTACGACACCGACCTGTTCACGCCCATCCACGAGTACATGCGCGGCCTGCTCGGCCACGACCCGGAGACCTTCGAGGCCGAGCGCTTCAGCTACCAGGTCATCGCCGACCACGTCCGCTCGTTGACCTTCCTCGCCGCGGACGGCGTGCGGCCTTCGAATGAGGGCCGCGGCTATGTCATGCGCCGCATCCTGCGCCGTGCCGTACGCCACGGCCGCTTGCTGGGCTGGCATGACCCGTTCCTTGCCGCGCTGTCGGGCGTCGTGGTCGAGACGATGCACGGCGCCTACCCTTACCTCGACGAGCGGCGCCACGAGATCGCCGGCGTGATCGCTGCCGAGGAGCGCCAGTTCCAGCGCACGCTCGACGCCGGCGTGGTGCACTTCGAGGAGGCGCTCATCCCCATCACCTCGGCCGACCGGACGGTTGGCCGGCGCGCCGAAGACCTCTCGCCCGACTCGCCGGTGCTGCCCGGCGACGTTGCCTTCCGGCTGCACGACACCTATGGCTTTCCGATCGACCTGACGGTGGAGCTGGCAGCCGAATACGGTGTGCGCGTCGATCACGCCGGTTTTGATGCGGCGCTGGCCGAGCAGCGCGAACGGAGCCGCGGTGGGCGCAAGGCCGAACTGGCCCGCCACGCCGAGATGATGGCGCTCTACGACCAGGTCGCGGCACAGTCCGGTGCGACGCGTTTCCTGGGCTACGAGACGACGACTGCTCAGAGCCACGTGGTGGCAATCCTGCGCGACGGCATCGCCTATGACGAGCTGGCGCCGGTGGCCGAGGCAGAGCTGCGCGTGCCTGCCCAGGCAGAGGCCGAGATCGTCCTCGACCAGACGCCCTTCTATGCGGAAAGTGGTGGCCAGGTCGGTGACCAGGGCGTGCTGCGCGACGCCGGGGGCACGGTCATCTTCGAGGTGGCCGACACGCAGCGCCCGGTGGCCGGCTTGATAGTGCACCGCGGCCGGCTGCTGCACCGCGTGGCCGTCGGCGATGAGTTGACCGCCGAGGTCGACGCGCAGCGGCGGGCGAGCACCATGCGCAATCACACCGCCACCCACGTGCTCCACCGGGCGCTGCGCAACAACGTCGGCGAGTCGGCGCGCCAGGCGGGATCGCTGGTGGCACCCGACTATCTGCGCTTCGACTTCCCGCTCGATCGACCGCTCTCCGATGAGGAGAAGCGCGCCATCGAGGCCGAGGTGCGCGGCGTCATCCGCGACAACCGGACCGTCACGCCACGCTACATGACCATGGCCGAGGCGATCAGCGAGGGCGCCGACGCGTTCTTCGACGAGAAGTACGGCGAGCAGGTGCGCGTGATGTTCGTCGACGGCTACAGCCGCGAGCTGTGTGGCGGCACGCACTGCTCCGCCACCGGTCAGATCGGCGGCTTCTACATCACCGGCGAGCACTCGATCGGCAGCGGCGTGCGGCGTATCGAGGCGGTCACCGGCGCGGCGGCCGATGGCTACGCCCAGGCCCGCCTGGCGCTTCTCGACGAGCTTGCCGGCCAGGTCGGCGCACGCGACGTCGAGGCGCTGCCGGAGCGCGTCCGCGAGCTCCAGGAACGCAATCACGAACTGGAGCGGCGGTTGCGCGCGGGCAGGACGACGGGCAACCCGAACCAGCTGGCGAAGGCCGCGCAAGCGGTCGATGGCGCGCGCTACGTTGGCTACGCCGCGGCCTTCGACTCGATGAAGGAGTTGCAGGGCTTTGCCCGCGCAGTGCGTGCCGAGCTGGGCGACGGCGTCATCGCCTTGGGTCTCGACGCCGACGAGCCGCAGCTGTTCGTGACGGTGAGCGACGACCTGGTGTCACGCGGCGTGTCGGCCGGCGCGCTGGTCAAGATCGGTGCGCCGTTGATCGACGGCCGCGGCGGCGGTCGCCCGCAGATGGCGCAGGCGCGCGGTCGGCGACGCGAGGCGCTACCCGAGGCGCTCGACGCGATTCGCGGGGCGCTCGAGGCCGCGCTCGGCAAGGACTGAAAATGGCCTTCTGGCGCCGCTTTCTGCCGCAGCCTGAAGGGGACCGCCTCGCCGCGTGCACAGCACTCGACGTGGGCACAGAGTTTGCCAAGGCGCTGGTGTTCGAGATCGACGAGTCAGGCAAGGGCATCGTGCGAGGGGTGGGTCGCAAGCGGCAGGGCCTGGCGCACATGCAGTCGGGCACCGTGGCTGACATATCGGCCGTCGTCGACAACTGCCAGGTGGCGCTCCAGGAAGCTGAGGAGATGGCCGGCTTTCGCTCCAGCCAGGTCGTCATCGGCATCGCCGGCGAGCTGGTCAAGGGGTTCACCACGAGCGTCAGCCAGGAACGCAAGAAGCCGGACCAGCCCATCACCGAGCGCGAGCTGCAGTCGCTGATCGAGTCGGTCGAACATGACGCCTTGCGTGAGGCAGAGCGCACGATCACCTGGGAGACGGGCCTGCCCAACGTTGACATTCGGCTGGTCCATGCGGCGGTGACGGGCTCGACGATCGACGGCTACGCGGTGACCAACCCGGTGGGCTTCCAGGGCCGCCACGTGCGCATCAGCATCTTCAACGCGTACGCCCCGCTCATTCACCTGGGCGCGCTGCAGACGGTCGCGAGCATGCTCGACCTTGACCTGGTCGCTATCGTGGCCGAGCCGTATGCGGTCGCGCGCTGCATGGACGACGAGCAGGTCCAGCAATCGGGCGGCCTGTTCATCGACGTCGGCGGCGGCACGACCGACGTGGCGCTGGTCAGGCCCGGCGGCATCGAGGGCACGCGCATGTTCGCGCTGGGCGGCCGGGCATTCACCAAGTCGCTGGCCGACCGGCTGGAGGTGCCGTTCGCCCGCGCGGAGGAGATCAAGGTCGACTTCGCCAAGGGGGTCGCCGTCGAGCACGGCGAAACGATCGAGCAGATCATTGGCGAGGACATCGCGGTCTGGGCAGCGGGGGTGGAGCTGGTGCTCGAGGAGTTCTCGAAGTCGGGCATGCTGCCGGGGCGCATCTACCTGTGCGGCGGCGGCGCGCGGCTGCCCCAGATCGGCGCAGCGCTGCGCGACCCGAATTTTGCCCAGCAGGTGGTGTTCGCCCGCCCGCCCCAGGTCGAGTCGATCTCGGTGGGCGATGTGGACCAGCTGACCGATGCGACCGGACTGCTCGTCGACGAGCAGGATGTGCCGCCCCTGGCGCTCGCCCATCAGGCACTCGAGATGAGCGTGCCGGAACAGCCCCTTGATGGCGCGCTGCACCACGTGCTGCGGCAGATGAAGGCGTGAGCGGGCGAGCGCAGCCGTGAGCCAGCGAGAACAGCCGTGAGCACCTGCTACCTCGATGCCGACGATGAGATCACCGTGGCGATCAAGCGCCTGCGCGCGGTCACCGATGGCGAGGCCCTGGTGGTCATCCCGCCCGGCTCACGTATTGCCACCAGCCGCATCAATTTCCGCCTGCTCGCACGCGAGGCGACCGAGCGCCGGTTGAACATCGCCGCAGTCAGTGACGAGCCGGGTGTGCGCGCGCTGGCGATCTCAGCAGGGGTGCCCGCCTACGACTCGGTCGCCACCGCGGAGGCGGCGCTCAAGGCGTTTCGCGAGCAGGATCGCCAGCTGGCCGAGAGGATCGGCCAGGGCCCGCACACACGCTCCGCGCCGCCCTCGCGACGGGGTGTGACCGACACTGCGGTAATGCCACAGCCACTGATAGGGGCGAGCGACGCGGCGTCCCGGCAGGCGTCCGATGAGGACGTCCCCGAGCGCACGAGCGTGATGCCGGCGGCGGACCGTGGGCGACGACGCCGGCGACCGCGGCGGTCGAGAGTGCTGCCGCTCGTCGTCCTGCTGCTGGTCGGGGTGCTTGTCGCCGGCGTCGCCTACGGTGCCTACGTCTTCCTGCCCACCGCCACGATCACGCTGCGGCCGAACAGCACGCGCCTGACCAGCCCGGCGTACACGATCACAGCCGACCCGACCGTCGCCGTCGCCGACCAGGCCACCGGCGTGGTCGGCACCCAACGCGTCGATCTGCCCATTTCCGTCAGCGGTCAGTTCCCGGCGACCGGTGTCGACGTCAGCCTGACTACGGCACACGGCACGGTGCGCTTCAGGAGTACGAACACGCTCAACGCGGTGTCGGTGCCTTCCGGCACCGTGGTCTCGACGAGCGACGGCATCGAGTTCAAGACGACTGCTGCCGTCGTCGTACCGCGCGCCGATTTCTCCAGCGGGACGGCGGGCAAGGTGGAGGTGAAGGTTCAGGCCAGTGTCGACGGGCCGCGCGGCAACGTGCCGGCCGGCGCGATCACAGAGGTCCCCCAGAGTCTCACCCAGCAATTGGTCACGGTCACCAACCCCGACCCGACCGATGGCGGCCAGCGCAACGAGCAGGCGGTCGTCACGCAGGCCGACTACGACGCGGCGATGGCCACGCTCAGCGCGCAGCTGTCCAGCGCGTCGTCAAGCGCCGTGACCGACTCGGCCAATATCCCCAAGGGTTTGACTGCCTATCCCGCCACCGCGGTGATGGCCACGACGCTGGCCGACCCGACGGCTGATGGCGCCGTTGGCACCGCGGAGGACGCGTTCACGCTGACCCTGAGCTCGAGCGTCAGTGTCATCGCCGTCAACGAGTCGCTGGTCAACGACCTGGGCGAGAGCCGCTTCCGCTCGTCGCTCTCGGCCGATGAGCAGATCGTCGGTGGCACGGTCTACACCAGCCACTCCCCGGGCAGCGTGAACGGCCAGACGATCGTCTATCAGGTGACGGCTTCGGCGGACGTCTACATGCAGCCGAACGAGCAACAGGTGCTCTCGGCGGTGAGTGGCAAGTCGGTGGCCGAGGCACGCCAGGCGCTGGCGCAATACGGCGAGGTGACCATCCAGATGTGGCCCGGTTTCATAGACCACCTGCCCGATCAGGCGGCCCGCATCCGGCTGAGCGTTGTACCGCCGTCGCCATCCCCGTGACGCGGCTGCTGGCTCTCGACGTGGGGGAGAAACGCATCGGCGTGGCAATCGCCGACTCGACCACCGGCAGCGTGCGAGCGCTGGCCACGCTGCGCCGCCGGACGGCGGGCGGGGACACGCGCAGCCTGGCGGCGCTGGTCGCCGAACAGCGCATCGACGAGCTGGTGGTGGGTTTGCCGCTCGGCCTGGACGGCACTCCCGGTGAGCAGGTAGCGCGCACCAGGACATGGGCGGAGCAGGTGCTGCCGGCGCTTGGTCGGCCGGTATCGTGGCGGGACGAGCGGTTGACCAGCGTGGCCGCTGAGAGCGGCCTGGGCCGGGCGCCGCGCGGCGGCGCCGGCGGTCCGCCGTCGGCCAGCGCGCGCAACGCCCGGCGGGCACGTATAGACCGCGAAGCGGCCGCACTCATCGCGCAAGCCGAACTCGACGCCCGCGCCGGCCGCTGATGGGTTCCGTCTACGACCCGCGCGGCGGGTCTTTCGAGCCGCGCTCGCGCCGCGCCAACCGGCCGCGCTGGGTAATTGGCGTCGTGGCGCTGGTGATCGTGCTGGTCGGAGCCTTCGTCATCGTGCCCCCGCTGACCGGCGCGGCGCTGCGTGCCGCGGCCGAGGCGAACCCCGAGCTGATGCGCTTTTCCTTCGTCGCCGACGCGGTGGGGCAGGTCATGGACGGCCGGCCGGACAAAGCCGCCGGCACGGACCCGACGCCTGTGAACTTCGTCATCGAGCCCGGCATGAGCAGCAGCCAGATCACCGATGCGTTGGTCGCCCGTGACCTGGTCACCGACCGGCTGGCCTTCGAGTACGTGCTCTCGCAGGATGATGGTTTCGACCGCCTGCTGGCCGGTCAGCATGTGCTCAACCGGACGATGAGCCCGCGCCAGGTAGCCGCCGCGCTTGAGGGTCCCGCCCAGACCAGCAACAGCGTGACGGTCGCCCTGCGCACCGGCCTGCGTCTCGAGCAGGTGGTTGCGTACCTCGAGACACTCGGCCTCGCCAACTTCGACCCTCAGCAGTTCTACGACCTGGCCACCAACCCGCCGGCCTCGCTGCGCACCAAATTCCCGTGGCTGAGCGTGGTGCCGCAGGGCAAGAGTCTCGAGGGCTTCCTCGGCTCGGGCATCTTCGACGTGGATCCGGGCATCGACGCGGAGCAGCTGCTCGAGACGCTGCTGCAACGCTGGCAGGAGAGCCCGGAATATGCGCTGATCGCGCAGGCCCAGCAGCAGGGCAAGGATTTCTACGACGTGGTCACGCTGGCCAGCATCGTCGAGCGCGAGGCCGCCGTCGATGCCGAGCGACCGCTCATCGCCGGTGTCTTCCAGAACCGCCTCGACGGGTTGGGCGGCCCACCGTTGCTCGACTCCGACCCGGTCATCATCTACGTCAAGGACACGCTCCAGCTGCGTGACATCCCGATCGCGGAGTGGCGCAGCTACTACTTCTGGACGCTCAACGATATGGGCTCACCCACGCGCTTCCAGGTGCCCGCAGACCTCTTCGGATACCAGGTCTACCACTCTCGCGGGTTGCCACCGACGCCCATCTGCTCGCCGGGCCTGGCCTCACTCCAGGCCGCGCTCAATCCGGACACCGCCACCGGTTACCTGTACTTCGTGGCCAAGAACGACGGCAGTGGCACGCACGCGTTCGCCCGGACCTATGCCGAGCACCAGGCCAACGTCAGGCTCTACCGCGGTGGTGGGCCGTCACCGTCGCCCTCTGTCCCGGTTGCGCCGCCGGCCACGTAGGATGTCCCGCATGAGCGAGCCCCTTTCCAAGCCTGCTGCCCCGACCGCGGCCGACTTCCAGCGCTGGCGTGAGGCGGACCGCCTGGCCAGGCCGCAGCGCCTGGCCGCCTTCCGCGAACGGCTGGCGCGCGAACAGGTCGATGCTTTTTTCGGTGTCAAGCCCCAGAACGCGCGCTATCTGACCGGCATCGAGCTGGGCGAGGGCGAGGAAAAGGTGGCCGGCAATTCAGGCCAGTTCCTGGTCTCGGCCACCGAGCTGGTGGTGATGGCCGACTCGCGCTACACCGTGCAGGTGGTCGAGCAGTGCCCCGACGCGCGTCTCGAACGTGTCTATCAGGACATCTACGAGCGCTGGCCGGAGCTGCTCGCGTCGCTCGGTGAGGTGCGCCGGCTGGGCGTCGAGGCGGGTCTGGTCAGCCACGCCATGTGGCAGAAGCTGGCCGAGGCGGCGCCACATGTTGAGCTCGTGCCGGCCGACGGCTGGATCGAGGACCAGCGCCAGGTCAAGGAACCGTCGGAGATCGAACGCGTTGCCTCGGCGTGCGCGGTCGCCGACGCGGCCCTGCGCAACCTGCTGTCGGACATCAAGCCGGGCGTCACCGAAGCGGAGCTGGCACTGCAGCTCGAGTGGGAGATGCGCACCCATGGCGCCGAGGCGCTCGCGTTCGACGTGGCTTGCCTGTCGGGGCCGCGGGCGGCCATGCCGCACGGTTCCCCGGGGCCGCGCAGGATCCGCGCCGGCGAGGTGCTCTTGTTCGACTTTGGTGCGCAGGTTTTCGGCTATCGCTCGGACACCACGCGGACGCTCTTCGTCGGCGAGCCCACGCCGGCCGACCTGGAGATCTACGGCATGGTGGCCGACGCGCAGCAATCGGCCATGGACGCCATCATCCATGCCCTGGCGGAAGGCCGCCGACCGGCCGGCCGTGAGATCGACAAGGTCGCCCGCGACGTCATCGCCGCGGCCGGGCATGCCGAACACTTCGGACACGGCCTGGGCCACGGCATCGGCTTGGCGACACACGAATTGCCCGGCCTTGGCCAGCGCGCGGCGGAGACGCCACTGCCCTCGCCGACTGTCTTCACCATCGAGCCCGGCATCTACCTCGACGACGTAACCGGCGTGCGTATCGAGGACACTATGTACTTCGACGCTGAGGCAGGCCGGCTCGATCGGCTCAGCCTCTTCCCGCGGGAGGTCACGGTCGTCGGCTAGGATTGCCGCGTGATTTCGACCGGCGAACTGCGCAAGGGGGTTGTCATCGAGCTCGACGGCGAGCTCTGGCAGATCCTCGACTACCACCACATCAAGATGGGCCGCGGCTCGGCGCAGGTGCGCATCAAGCTGCGCAACATCAAGCGCGGCCAGACTGTGGAACGCACCTTCCAGGCGGGCGACAAGTGGCCGCGCGCGTATCTCGACACGCGCGATGTGCAGTTCCTGTACGCGGACGGTGACACGTACAACTTCATGGATACGGAGTCGTACGAGCAGTTCCCCATGACCGCGGAGCAGCTCGGCGATTCGACGCAGTACCTGACCGACGGGATGATCCTGCAGCGAACGTCGCACGAGGGCGAGACCATCGGCGTCGAGCTCCCGGTAACGGTCGACCAGAAGGTGGTCGAGACCGAGCCCGGCTTCGCCGGCGATACCGCCACCGGCGCCCGCAAGCCAGCCACCACCGAAACCGGTTTGGTGGTGCAGGTGCCGCTGTTCGTCGGCGTGGGCGACACGATCCGCATCGACACCCGCACGGGCGAGTACCAGACGCGCGTCTAGCTCGGACCGCCCTGCCTGGTGCGGGCCGACTTTCCGATCAGATTGGACGCTCCGCAGCCAAATCGCCTCGAACTGCGGCTCGTTGCTGCTGTGCCACGGACCCGTGACCGCATCAAGCCCACGGCACCGGCGGCTTTCACAATCTGTTTCTCAATTCGTGCAACGTGGCTGCGGCGGGCAGCTCCTCAGGGGTCCTTCGAAGGCGGCGATCTCCAGACAGACTGGAAACAGGGCGTGGCAATCCAGTCAGATTGGAAACGTGTGCCAACTGGCTGCGGGCAGTCGTGGCGTGCCGGGAGTTACGTCATGGGTGGTCGGCTTTGGCCAGAATCTCCTGAGCCTCGGCGGTGATGCTCTCGACGGTTGGCACACGGTGGCTCGCCGACGGCCGGCTCGTTGCCCAACCGCGGCGGCGGGGACCGCTAGGGTACGGGCATGAGGGAGCCGCTCGAGCCGTCGGTGCAACCGCTGCGCCCTGCGACGGACCCGGCCAAGTTGCCGATCCTGACGGTTGGTGAGCTGACCGGCCTGATCAAGGGCACGCTGCGGTCAGCGCCACGATTGCGCGATGTGTGGGTCGAGGGCGAGGTCGGCCAGGTCAGCGTCAGCGCCGCCGGCCACTGCTACTTCACGCTCAAGGACGAGCGCGCGCAGCTGCGCTGCGTGATCTTCCGCGACGACCGCCTGATGATGCCCTTCGAGGCGCGCACCGGGCTGCGCCTCATCGCCCAGGGCCAGATCGATGTCTTCGAGCCACAGGGCGCGTATCAGCTGTACGTCCGAGCGCTGCAGCCGTCCGGCTTCGGTGACCTTGCGCTGCAGTTCGAGGCGCTCAAGGCCAAGCTCGCCGCCGAGGGTCTGTTCGACAGCAAGCGCAAGCGTCCGCTGCCTGCCTATCCGCACAACATCGGCGTCGTCACCAGCCTGAGTGGTGCGGTGCTGCACGACATCCGGCGCGTCCTCGCCCGCCGTTGGCCGCTCGCGCGCGTCGTTGTCAGCGCCTGCCAGGTGCAGGGCCAGGGCGCTGCCCAGACGATCGTGGCCGCGCTCCGCCGCGTGGCACGCTGGACGGACGAGCAGACAGGGCGCGCCACGGACGTGGTCATCCTGGCCCGCGGGGGCGGCTCGCTGGAGGACCTGTGGCCGTTCAATGAAGAGGCGGTGGTGCGCGCAGTGGCGGCACATCCATGCCCCGTCGTCGTCGGCGTGGGCCACGAAACGGATGTGACGCTGGCTGAGTTCGCGGCCGACATTCGCGCCGCGACGCCGAGCGTCGCCGCGGAGCTGGTGGTACCGGCCCGTGCCGATGAGCTTGCTCGCCTGGATGGTCACGCGGGTCGCCTGCAGGCAGCCGCGGGTCGCTCGTTGACCGAGCGGCGCCAGGCGCTCAACACCGAGCGCCGGGCGCTCGAGAGCTTCCGGCCGGAGGCGTTGCTGGCCGGTGAGCGCGAGCGCGTCGGATTGCTGCTCGATCGCGCCGCGCGTGTTGTGCAGCGGCAATTGGAGATCGGCCAGGCGGAGCTCAGCCGCGCCGCCGAACAGCTGCCGGCGTTACTGGCCGGCCATGTTGTCGGTGCGCGCGCCGCACTCGGCCGCCAGAGTGCCGCGCTCGCCGCGCTGAGTCCATACGCGACGCTCGAGCGCGGCTATTCGATCGTCCGTGGTCCTGATGGAGCAATCCTGCGCGATGCCCGCCGCGTGGCGCAGGGCGACGCGCTGAGCGTGCGGCTGCAGCGTGGCGAGGTGGGCGCGCGTGTCGAGTCGGTGCGAGACTCATCATCGTGAGCGACGAAACGCAGGCCCAGCAGGCCGAACGCCAGCGCATCGCCGCGCTGCCCTTCGATCAGGCGCTGGCGGAGTTCAAGCAGGTGGTCGAGAAGCTCGAGGCAGGCAACCTGCCGCTGGAGGATTCGATCGCGCTGTTCGAGCGGGGAGTGCTGCTCCAGCGGCGTTGTGAGCGCATGCTGAGTGAGGCCGAGATGCGCTTCCAGCGGCTCGTCGAATCGGGCGGTGGCAAGGTGCGCGCGGTTGACCTGCCGGTTGGCGACACGGACGGATCGGGCTGACTCAAGCGTAAAATCGATCCCCGGCGCATGCGCCACACAACATTGGCCCCACGGCGATCGTCCCGATGGCCGACGCCCCCGCACCCGGAGACCAATTGGCTCTGCTGGACACAGTCAACGACCCACGCGACCTGAAGGAGCTTTCCGAGACACAGCTGCGCGAGCTGTGCTCGGAGATCCGCGGCACGATCATCCAGACGGTGGCCAAGACGGGCGGCCATCTGGGCAGCTCGCTGGGAGTCGTCGAGCTGACGGTCGCGCTTCATCGGCTGCTCGATTCGCCGACCGACAAGCTGGTCTGGGACACCGGCCACCAGGCCTACGCGCACAAGCTCCTGACCGGCCGCCGTGAACGCTTCGACACGCTGCGGCAACTGGGTGGCATGGGCGGTTTCCCGCGGCGTAGCGAAAGTGCGCACGATGTCTTCGACGGTGGTCACGCCGGCACGGGCCTGTCGATTGCCGAGGGCCTGGCCCTGGCGCGCGACCAGCGCGGCTCGAACGAGCGCATCGCGGTCGTGGTCGGCGACGCCGCGCTGATGTCAGGCATGGCGCTCGAGGCGCTCAACGACATCGGCCAGCGCAGGACGCGCCTGCTGATCGTGCTCAATGACAACGAGATGAGCATCTCGCCCACCGTGGGCGCGCTCAGCCAGTACCTGAGCCGGATCAAGCTGTCGCGCACCTGGCGTGGCTCGAAGCGCAGGTATGACGACTTCGTCGAGCAGGTCCCGCTCGTTGGCCCGGCGCTGCTCGAATGGTCGCAGCGCTTCCGCAAGTCGGTGGTCAACTTCGCCCAGCCGGGACAGCTGTTCGAGGATCTGGGCATCGTCTACGCCGGCCCGGTACCCGGCCACAGCCTGCGCCGGCTGAACTTCGTGCTCAGCCGGGCGCTGCGCGACATGGAGGGCCCCGTGCTCGTCCACGTGCGCACCCAGAAGGGCCGTGGCTACCAGCCGGC
>CAZSWK010000074.1:0-7154 GCA_964610835.1 uncultured Anaerolineaceae bacterium
GCGTCTTCATCTCGCAGAACGCGAATGACGCAGCCGATGCGGTCACCTACACGCGCCTCGACACGCTCGACGCGAGCGCGCCGGAGCGGTTCGTCTCGGGGATCACCATCGATCCCGCAAACCCAAACCACGCCTGGATCTCGTACTCGGGCTACAGCACCAACACACCGTCCCAGCCGGGACACGTGTTCGAGGTCACCTACGACCCGAGCGCTGGCACCGCGACGTGGACATCACTCGACGGAAGCGGCTCGACCGCCTTCCCGGACTTCCCGGCCACGGGCATTGCCTACGACTCCGTTACCGGTGACCTGTATGTCTCGAACGACTTCGGCGTGATGCGTCTGCCGCATGGTTCGAGCGACTGGGAGGTCGCCGGCAAGGGTCTGCCGATGGTCGAGGTGGCCGGGCTGACCATCGCACCAGACGGGCGCAAGCTGTACGCAGCGACGCACGGTCTGAGTGCCTGGCAGCTCACGCTTCCCTGATCGGCAAGTAGCCAGAAACGGCAAGAAAGGGGCCGCCGGCAACGGCGGCCCCTCTTCGTTACCCCGGAAAGGTTGGCGTTAGAACGGCAGCAGCTGGCGCAGCGCGAAGGCGACGTTGGCCGGCCTCTCGGCCAGCCGCCGCATGTACCACGGGTACCAGAAATCGCCGTAGGCGATCAGCACACGTACGCGGAAGCCCTCGCGCTTCAAGCGCTGCACCTCCCTGGTCCTGATGCCGTACAGCATCTCGACGTCGAAGGCATCGTTGGGGAGACCGATCGACTGCGCATGGTCGGCCACCTGCGCGACCAGTCGGACGTCGTGCGTCCCCAGGCCCAGAAAAAGGTCGCGCCCCGCCTTGACCTCGCGCAGCATCGACACGCACAGCGCCAGGTAGTTGGCGTCGACCTCGCGGCGGCTCTGGTAGGCGATCTCCGCCGGCTCGTTGTAGGCGCCCTTGACCAGGCGAATGCGCGGGTTGACCGGCAGCAGCCGCTCCACGTCGGTGTAGGTGCGCTTCAGGTATGCCTGCAGGCAGATGCCCACGTTGGCGTGCTCCTGCTTGAGGCTCTCGTAAAGAGCGAGCGTCGCGTCGGTGTAGGCCGAGCCCTCCATATCGATCCACACCATGCGCGCGGCACTCCCGAGGGCGGCGTGCTGGGCGAGCCGCTGCATGTGGCCGAGCGTGACGTGTGGATCCAGGTCGAGCCCGAGCTGGGTCAGCTTGACCGACATCTCGGCGTCCAGCCCGCGTTTGGCCGCGTCGTCCATCAGCGCGACGTATGCGTCGGCCGTTGCCTGCGCTTCGGAGAGATGGGCCAGGTTCTCCCCGAGACGCGTGAACAGGACCGGTATCGCGCGCTTCTTGAAGCGCTCGGCGGCATCGAGCGCGTCGGTGGCGGATTCGCCGGGCATGAACTTGCGCACGGCGCGGCGTGCGAACCAGAAACGCGGCAGCCGCTCACGCAGGAACTTGTTGCTGGCCATCCAGAGCAGCAGGCGACGCATGCTTGGCGCTAACGTACCGATGTGGACCTTGGCCTGCACGGCGCTCGCGCGCTGATCACCGGTGGCTCGGCGGGAATGGGCGCCGCGGTCGCGCGCGCGCTGACGGACGAGGGTGCAAGAGTGGCCGTGGCCGCGCGCGCATCGGAGCGGCTGTCGGCAACAGCCCATGAGCTGGGGGCGCTCGAGGTGGCGGCCGACCTGGCGTCGGAGGAAGGCCCCGCGTCGGCGGTGTCGGCGACGGTCGACGGGCTGGGCGGCCTGGACATGCTGCTGGTCAACATGGGCGGCCCGCCCCCGGGCAGGTTCACGGAGCTCGACGACGAGACCTGGCAGCGAGCGCTGGATATGACCTTCTGGTCGAGCGTGCGCCTGCTGCGCGCTGCGCTGCCGGCACTGTCGGAGAGCGACCGTGGGGCCGTGTGCGTGATCCTGTCGTCGTCGGTGCGCGAGCCGATCCCAGGCCTGACCACCTCGAACCTGCTGCGCCCCGGCCTCGTGGGCCTGATCAAGTCGCTGGTGCCGGAGATCGCGCCCGTGCGCATCAACGGCATCGCGCCCGGACGAGTGACGACCGATCGCACTGCCGCAATCGACGAGCAGCGCGCAAAGCGGGCCGGCATCACCATCGAGGCGGAGCGGCAGAAGACCATCGACCGGGTGCCGCTGCATCGCTACGGCGACCCGGCCGATGTGGGCCGGGTCGCCGCCTTCCTGCTGTCACCGGCGGCCTCGTACGTCAACGGTCAGATCGTGGCCGTCGACGGCGGCATGATCCGCTCGATCCCATAGAGGCTCGGCCAGCATCGAGGCCATGGGACAGCGCGAGACTGCCGCGGCGGTGAATGCCGCGATCGACTACCTCAATGCCAACCCGGGTGAGGCGCGATACACGGACAGCCCGGCGACCGCCACGCTTCGCGACCCGCAGGCGCTGGCCGTGGACGTAACCGGCCCGCAGGATGCGCGCATCACCACGGACATGCCCACGTCGGTGGGTGGCGCCAACGGCGCCGTCTCGCCCGGCTGGTACCTGCGCGCGGCCGCGGCGAGTTGTGTCGCCACGCTGATCGCCATGCGGGCGGCCCAGCTGGGCGTGAGCCTGACCAGCGTTAGGGTGACAGTCGACTCCGAGTCAGATGACCGCGGCATCCTGGGCGCCGACCCCACTGTCCCGGGCGGCCCGCTGTCGACGCGGGTCGTGGCCCAGGTCATGGGTGCGGCCGACCACCAGGAGCTGACCGCCATCGTCAATTGGGCGGTCGAGCACTGCCCGGTCACCGACGCGGTGCGCCGGGCGATTCCAGTGACCGTCGAGGTCCAAACGACCGACTAACGGGCCGGCTTTAAGAAAAATGGGGGACAACTAGGTCAATAGGGCCCTTGTCTGTAACGCGATCTCGGCGCAGCATTAGAGATCCAGCCAAATGGAAGTAACGTCCGCCAGAACCGCCCAGGCCCGAGTCGCAGAGCTACCGCCGAATTGTCCAATTTGCGGCAGCGCGATGGCCGTGCACGCCCGCTGGCAGGGCGATGTCGCGGTCTCCCTGTACTGGGCCTGCCGGCGTGCCCCCGTCTGCTACGGAACGGCCCGTATGCGCCGGCCGGACAACGTGGTCCCGGTCGAGCACGACGCGAGTAGCCAGGCCGTCTTCGACTGGGAGCGGACGCGCGAGGCGCGCGAGGCCGCGCATCCGATGGTCGGCGGCCTGCGCGGCCTGCTGGGCCGAATGACGGCCCGGAACGCTGAAGTCGCGGCCGAGGACGATGACGAGCTGCGGCCCAAACTCGGCCTGGCATCACTGATCGACCATGGCTTTGTCATCCTCGCCAACCGCCGCGTGTCATCAATGCACGTGGCCGTCGACCACGTGCTCATCGGCCCGCCCGGCGTATTCGCGCTCGAGGTCAAAGAGTGGCCCGGGTTCGTCAGCGTGAGTGGCGAAGACATCTTCGTCGACGGGCGTCAGCGCGTCGGTGTCGTTGATCGCGTGCTGCGCGCGGCCGCCGCGCTGGAGAACGCGCTCGGGCACGAGTTGCGACCCCTGGGCGCGCCGGTACGCGCCGCGGTGCTCTTTGACAACGCCACGAACCGGTTGTTCAGTGCGACCGTCGCCAAGGTGATCATCGGCGGCAACCGATCGCTGCCCAAGGACATCCGCGCCGCTGGCCCCGAGGCGCTCGGCCCCGAGACCGTCGTGCGCCTGGCGCTCGCCGCGGACCGATTGCTCGAGTAGCGTCGCGCTAGATCCTCGTCCAGGTGCCACAACCGCGCGACTGGAAACCCGCGTCGCGCGCCCGAATTCGGACAACTGCGTGGCCACGCGTTCGAACGCCATTGGCGATGATCTCGCGTAGCGACCCGTCGAAGCCGCGCAGCCGGGCCCAGTAGCAGCCGGTCACGCGGCTGCTGCGATACCAGCCCGGCCTGATGTCCGTGCCCACGATGAACGTGCCCTTGCCAAAGCTGGTCATGCTGCTGGTGACGCGTGAGAGGTTGCTCGACCAGCGCCCGCAGTGGCTCGTCTGGAATCCCTTGTCGTGGCGACGGATGGTGACGACCATGAAGCCGGAGCCAAAGTCGTTGGCTTTGACGTCAGTCACCTTGCCCGAGAAACCACTCAGTCGCGCCCAGTAGCAGGCGTGTGCCGGCCGCCGAACCCGGTACGTGCCGGGTGCGATGTCGCGGCCCACGCGGTAGGTACCGTTGAAGATGGGCGCGGCCCGTGCCGCGACCGGCGCGGGCCACGCCAGCCCGCCCAACACGAGCGCACAGCAGACCGCCAGTGTGGCCACCGGCGCGACCAGCGAAACCTTCATGACCCCCCTGCAAAGTGGCTTGCGACCACCACGGCCGCCCTCGCGACAGTAGTCGAGCGGCGCCGGCCGCGACAAGTGGTCCCGTCCACCAATTAGTCCACATTTACGCAGTCAAAATGTTCCGGTTAACCCCGATTCTTTGAACGACTGTCCCACTCGACCCTAGCCAAAGTCACCCCTCGAACCCGTCGAGGCCTGCGCTAGCATTGCCCGACCAGCACCGAGAAAGACCCGATGAAGACTCCTGCCGTGGGAGTGCCGGGACCGCAAGTGCCTCGAAGCGTGCACCCCCGCGTGAGTGGCAGCGCACGTTTCGCGACGCACGCGACACGGTTTCTCCTGCCAGCCGCCCTCGCAGCCTCGCTCGTTGCCGGCACGCTGTACCCGCTGGCGACGCCGACCCTCGCGGCTGCCGGGCCCCCGAACAGCCTCAAGCTGCCGGCCACCTACAACGTGACCGCCTCGATCAAGTGGGTGGCGGCCACGATGGACGTGACCAGCGTCGCCCACGTCACCAACAACACCGGCAACGACATCAACGCCCTGACCTTCAATCTCGCCGCGCAACGTATCGGCACGGTGCAGCTCGGTGACGTGCTGGTCGACGGCAATGCGCTCGATCCGGCGGATGTGACCATCGACGGTCAGAGCGTCATCGTCGCGCTGCCCGCGCCGCTGGCCGCCAGCGACACCACGGACGTGTCGATCTCCTACCACGCCCTCTTCAACGCGAAGACCGGCGGTGACAGGTACCTGTTCGCGAAGTATCGCGGCGTCATTACCGCCTACCGCTGGATACCGTGGTTGAGCATCGATCAGCCGTTCGACAAGCGCCCCGAGCGAGAGAGCTGGGTCACCGGCGTGAGTTCGCAGGTCACCGTGACGATCACATCGGACCGGCCAGTCGATATCGCGACGAGCGGCGAGCGCACCGGCGACAGCAACGAGACGACGCAGACGTTCACCGCCGCCAACGTGCGCGATTTCAACTTTTCCGCCGCGCCCAGGTACCGCATCAGGACGGCCTACTGGCGTGGCGTCACCATCCAGCTCTTCTACAAGCGTCTCCGTCCCAGGTCGGTGATCAGGAAGGCGAAGATTGCCCTGTCCGCCTATGCCGACCAGGTGGGGCCGTATCCGTATTCGACTCTCGACATCGGGGAGGTCCCGGTCGGCGTGGGCATGGAATCGCCGGGCATGGTGTGGATCGACTCGCGGCTGCGCGGGGCCCATCTGCGTTACATCGTCTCGCACGAGGTCGCCCACGAGTGGTTCTACAGCACCATCGGCAACAACCAGGGCACCGACCCGTTCCTGGACGAGGCGCTGTCCGACTTCCTGTCACGCAACCTGCTCGGCAACTGGCAGAGCTCGCGGTGCGGCCCACAAGAGCTGGACTGGGGCGTCTGGGACTACACCAAGTTCTGTTATTACGAGGTCGTCTACGTGCAGGGCTCGCAGTACCTGGACAACTACCTGAATCAGGTCGGTCCGGCCAAGTTCTGGCAGGGCCTGCAAAAGTTCTACGCCGACAACCAGTTCCAGATCGCCACCACCAAGAAGCTGTGGCAGGCGCTCGATAGCGTTTCTGGCTTCGACAGCAGCCTGCACGCGGACCGCTTCCCGAGCGACTTCGTCGGTCCCAGCCCGACACCGACACCGACCGCGACGCCCACGGCCACGCCCACCGCGACACCCACCGCGACGCCGACGGCGACACCGACGGCGACACCCACCGCGACGCCGACGGCGACACCGACCGCGACCCCGACGACGACGCCGACGGTGACACCGACAGTTTCGCCGAGCGAGTCGCCGAGTTCGTCACCCACCGAGAATCCGTAGCCCGCCGGCAACATTGACTCTGGTATTGCTGACCGTGGGCCGCTGAGGCACGTGCCCAATCGCTGCCCATACAACCGGCGATCGACCAGGGCCCGCCGTCATCCACACCCGCCCCTAGCAGACAGGCAGCGCCGATCTTCGGCGGGAATTACGACGTGGCGTGCAGCGCGCGCCGCAAACCGTCCATGTCGGGCGAGCCGAGCACTACGCGCGTGTTCGTCGCCAGGTAACCCAGATCAACGTTCACGCCCGCGTCAGCGATGCGGCGCATGTGGCGGCCCAGCTCACCTGGCTCGTCGACCATCGAGACCACCTCGACCTCGCGATCGGGGCCGCACTGGATGCCGGCGGCGCTCAGCGCCTTGCGCGCGGCTTGCGCGTCGCCAACGAGCAGGTGGACGACGCCCTGGCCGGCGACCTGCATGCCGCACACGCCCTCGATGTTGATGCCGGCCTTGCCCAGGGTCTCGCCCAGGTGTGCGAACGTGCCCGGCTTGTCTTCAAGGGTGATGGTCAGATCCTGCATGGCGGCCTCCTCTCGGCATCAATTGTCGGCGGCACGTCCAGACACGACCTAGAGTGGGTCCATGCAGCTGCGGGAGGGGCCCGGCGGACGCCAGCTGATCGTCTCCGCCACCGACCTGGTGGGTTTCCTCGAGTGCGGCCACCTCAGCGCACTCGACCTGGCGGTGGCACGCGGCGAGCTCGCCAAGCCGCACGTCAAGGACGCGACCCTCGACCTGATCCGTGACCGCGGCGGGCGCCACGAGGAGCGATACATCCTGCAACTCGAGCGCGAACTCGGCCGGCGGGTAACCCGGCTCAACACGGATTGGTCGCGCCCGTACGAGGAGCGGCAGGCGGAAACGGTCGCGGCCATGCAGTGCGGCGACGACGTGATCTTCCAGGCCACCGTCTTCGACGGCCGGTGGGTGGGCCATCCCGACTTCCTGCTGCGCGTGGCAGGCGTGCCACAAACCGGACCTCGGTCACCGG
>CAZSWK010000074.1:7254-12821 GCA_964610835.1 uncultured Anaerolineaceae bacterium
AGCGAGGGACGGGCATCCCCCAGCGAGGAACAGACATCGCTGTGGCCGGCAGAGAGATGGGCCGCTAGCGGGGGGCCTGCCGGCGGGCTGGGCGTCGACTGGCACTACGAAGTGGCCGACACCAAGCTGGCGCACAGCGCCAAGGCCAGCGCCCTGCTCCAGATCTGCAGCTATGTCGACCAGATCGCGCGCATCCAGGGCGTGATGCCCCAGAAGGTGTATGTGGTGACCGGCGGTGCCGAGATCGGCGTTCAACCCTTCCGGACGGCCGAGATGATGGCCTACTACGGCGAGGCGAAGGAGCGCTTCGAGCGGGCGCTCGCCAACGGCCTCGACCACACCCAGAGCTATCCCGAGCCAACCGAGCACTGCGCCGTCTGTCGCTGGCAGCTCGCCTGCAGAACCCGCTGGCATACGGACGACACGCTGCCCATCGTGGCCGGCATCACCCGCGGCCAGCGCGAGGAGCTACGGACGCTGGGTATCACCACCCGCGGCGCGCTGGCGGAGCAGCCGGCTCTCAACGGCTTCGAGAAGATCGCGCAACAGGCGCGGCTGCAGGTCGAGTCGGACAATCGCAAACCACCCGCCTACCGGCTGCTCGAGCCGGAGCGCGACCGCGACGGCGGCAGGCTGGCCGACCGTGGACTGTCGGCCCTCCCCGAGCCTGCCCCAGGCGACCTGTTCTTCGACATCGAGGGCGACCCGTTCGCGTTCTGGGAGGGGCTCGAGTACCTCTTCGGCATCTGGGACGGTGGCCGCTACGTGCCTTTCTGGGCGCTGAGCCGCGAAAAGGAGAAGGCGGCGTTCGAGCAGGTGATCGACCTGTTCACCGAGCGGCTCGCGCAACACCCGGACATGCACGTCTATCACTACGGCGCGTACGAGCCTTCCCACCTCAAGCACCTGGCCGGCCGCCACGCGACGCGCGAGGAGGAGCTCGACGAGCTGCTGCGCAAGCGCGTTTTCGTGGACCTGTACCGCGTCGTGCGCCAGGGCTTGCAGGCAGGCGTCGAGAGCTACTCGATCAAGCGGCTCGAGCCACTCTACGGCTTCGGGCGCGAGATCGACCTGCGTGATGCGGGGGACAGCATCGTCGAGTTCGAGTTCTGGCTGGACAAGTTCCAGGAGGAAGAGATCGACGATGAGCCGCTGCGCGACGACATCCAGGCCTACAACCAGGATGACTGTGTCTCCACCCAGAAGCTGCGTGACTGGCTCGAGTCCCTGCGCGCCGAGGCCGCGCGCCAGTTCGGCGGGGAGCTGCCGCGGCCACCGACCCAGATCCGGCCGACCTCAGAGGTGCTGACCGAACGCCAGGCAAGGCTGCACGCGCTGGAGGAAACGCTCAAGGCGACGGGTGACCCGGCGACGACGCTGCTGGCCAACCTGCTCGACTGGCACCGGCGCGAGAACAAGGCGGCATGGTGGCGCTACTACGACCTCATGAGCAGATCGGAGGCAGAGCTGCTCGAGGAGGCCGAGCCGATCGCCGGGCTCGAATTCGCCGAGCGCATCGTGCGCGAAGGCAAGCGCATCTCGACCGACGACTGGCGCTACCGGTTCCCACCACAGGAGCACAGGATCGACGCCGGCGTGGAGGTCCACGATCCGCAGCTGCCGGAGAACGAGTCGAAGACGGGCACGGTGGTCGCCGTCGACGACGAGGCCGGCACGGTCGACATCCGGCGTTCGAAGGACTGGGCGGGGCAGCACCCGCGCGCGATCGTGCCGCTCAACATCTTTCGCGCCGTGGCTCAGCAGGAGGCGCTGCTGCGCATCGGCGAGTGGGTCGCGGAGAACGATGTGGCCCCAGATGCGCCGGCGTGGCGCGCCGCGCGCGACCTGCTGATCGGGCTGCCGCCGCGGCTCGTCGGCGGCGACGGGGGCGTGCTGGTCAAGAAGGGCGAGTCGGGCGTCGAAACGGCTCGTCGGGTGGCCACGCTGCTTGACGGGACGACGCTGGCAATCCAGGGACCGCCGGGGTCGGGCAAGACGTGGACCGGCGCGCGGATGATCCACGAGCTCGTGCGCGCGCGCCGGCGCGTGGCGATCAGCTCGAACAGCCACAAGGTCATCACGAACCTGGTCGAGGCCGTGCTCGAGGCGGGCGACGTGAACGTCGTCCAGAAGGCGGACGAGGGCGAGGCGTCCGACCACCCGCTCGTCAGGCGCGTGGGCAGCAACGCGGCCGTGCTCGAGGCACTCGCCTCGGGCGAATGCATGGTCGGTGCCGGCACGCCGTGGGTGTGGGCTCATGAGGATCTGCAGGGAGCTGTCGACACCCTGTTCGTCGACGAGGCAGGACAGGTGTCGCTGGCCAATGTCGTGGCGATGTCGAACTGTGCACGGAACGTGGTCCTGCTCGGCGACCCGCAGCAGCTGAACCAGCCCACATCGGGGGCTCATCCCGACGGCGCGGATTGCTCGGCACTGGGCCACTTCCTGGGCGATGCGGAGACGGTCGAACCCGAGCGTGGCATCTTCTTTGGGGAGACGTGGCGTATGCATCCGCGTATCACGCACTACACGTCCGACCTGTTCTACGAGGGCAGGCTGCGCTCCCGCGCCGGCCTCGAGCGCCAGCGGGTGCAGCCACCGGCGGGCGGCCAGGGCACCGACTTCCTGTCGGGCGCCGGCCTGCGCTGGGTGGCGGTCGAGCACTACGGAAACACCAACTCGTCGGCGGAGGAGGCAGACGCTGTTGCCGGCATCTGGCGCTCGCTGGTCGGCCGGACGTGGCTCGATGCCGACGGTGCCGTCCATCCGATCACGGCCACGGACATCGTCATCGTTTCGCCCTTCAACGCCCACCGGCTTCTGATCCAGGAGAAGCTGGGTCCGACCGCGCGCGTGGGCACGGTCGACAAGTTCCAGGGCCAGCAGGCGGCCGTGTCGATCTACACCATGGCCACGTCGCGCGCCGAGGACGCGCCGCGCGGCATGGCGTTTCTCTATTCGCTCAACCGGCTGAACGTGGCGACGTCACGCGCCCGCGCGCTGGCCATCGTGGTCGCCTCCGCGGCCCTGCTCGACGCGGTCGCGCGCACCCCCGATCAGCTGCGCATGGCCAACGCGCTGTGTGCGTTCAAGGAGGCTGCGGCCGGCGACGCCTGAGGTTCCCGAGTGGCGCCGCCTGCTCAATCGCGGTGCTTACCGGGCACCGCGATCGTTATCGGCTTGTTGAACTTCGAAAACTGGGTCGTCATCGAGACGTCGACCTGCACCGGCTGGCCACCCTGGGTGACCGTGCACGAGAACTGAAGGTGGCCGGAGATCGGTGCCCCGTCGCTGCGTAGCCAGAAGTCCGTCCAGGCGTTGGCAAAGCGGCAGTCAGCCTGGGTGCCGTCGGCACCCAGCGGGCTGAGGCTGGAGTAGGACGTCGGCACCTGGATGTGGTCGAGCATCTTGCCGCCATGCGACTCGCGGCCCAGGTATTGGATGCCGTCGAGCGTCAGGTCGGCAAAGGCGTAGGGCGCGGTGGGCAGCTGGCCGTTCGGATCGCGCTTCCAGCTCCCGCCGGAGATCCGGGTGTAGACGACGCCGTTCTTGATCACCTCGCGGCTGGTCTGCGCGCGACTGCCGGCAAGGTGCTGGATGTTGGTGAGCGCGAGGTCGGATCCCGATTGGTCGATCGAGATGGTCACCGAGCCGGCGCTGGCCCCCTGGGACCGGAGGCTGGCCGTCACCTCGGCGTGATACGACAGCGCGGGATCCTGGACGAACTGCACGAAGTCCCGGACCACCGCCGGCAACGGCGTCGGGGAAGCTGTTGCCGGGGGCCCCGCCGCCGTCGGCGGCGCCACCGAAGGCAGCGTGGTGGTGGATGGGAAAGTCGGGACTGCCACCTGTGCGGGCAGGGACGGCGAGGCGGGCGGAAAGATCGGGTCCAGCAGGTGGGGATTGAGCGCCAACGCGGCCCACACTGCTGCGGCGGCCGCCCCCACCATCATCAGCACGCCCAACAGGGCGACACCCGCAGCGAGCCTGTCCGGCGGTCGAGGCACCTGCGGCGGCGCGTCATCGATGTGACCCGGATTCGCCCACTTGTGCATGGGCGACTATCTCAACCAGGCGGCCATTTGCCCAGATTATGGCCATCGTGCGCCAGCGGCGGTGGAGAGCCTGGGCCGCCTACTCCTCCGGCCCTTGACTGCCGTTTTCTTCCGGCTGGTGGTTGCCGTTGCTCTCCGCGAAGTCGGGCGCCGGATGAACCATCCCCAACCGGCGCAAGGGACGTGTGCTCGCCGGGGGCAGCGGCACCAATTTGATCTCGGGCGCTTGCGCTCCCGACCGCGCCCAACCGCAGCGCGGGCAGTGGTTCCACTCGGCCTCCATCGCCTGCCCGCACTTGGGGCACGCGTTGTCGGGCGTATCGCCGTTGTGCGCGCCCTTGCGACGCGACCGCTTGGGAGAAGCGGCAGGCTTGGCGGCCGCGACCTTGACAGCGGCGGGCTCGACGACGGCGGCGAGCTTGACCGCACCGGACTTCGTGGAAGGCCGTGGCCCGGGCTCGGGCTGTGCTTCGGCTGTGCCGCTCGCCCCGCTGCCGGCGGCCGGGCCCGCCTCCGCAGAGCGCTGGTCAGCACCGTACGCCACGGGCTGCGAGCGAGGCGCGCGGCACGTCTGGCATTTCGACCAGAGTGGGTGGTTACTCCGGTAGCAGTAGGTACAGACCCACCATTCCTGACTCATGCCGCGGGAGTACTCGCAGGTCTCGTCGGCGGCGGGCGCATGGCGTCGATGCGCATATGGTCAGGATACTTCGCCACGGACCCGGCTTCCCCTGGCCGGGGGCGGCGGGCGACGGTTGTTCTGTGGACAGCCGGCCGCTCGGTGTGGATAAACGCCCGCTCAGCGGAACTTCTTGGGCACCTGGATGACGATCGACTGACCGAACTTCGAGAACTCGTAGGTCGCATGAACGGTCATGCTTTCTCCGCCGATGACGCAGGCGTAATCAAACGCCGCTGAAACAGGCGTTCCGTCGGCTTTCACCCAGAAGTCCGCGAGGTAGTTGGACGTGTCGCACCCTAGCTCCGACATCATGTTGGCCACATCCGGGGCTTGGGTGAAGTCCACCTGCAGATGATCAAGTTTCCTACCGTTCCGGCTCTCAACGCCCAGGTCCTCGATGTTTTGCGCAGACCCGGGCGCCAGGAGGGTGCCGGAATCAGGCGTGGTCGAGTTCGGCACCACCTGCCACGCCGTCCGGTTCACCTTCGCGTAGTACGTACCGTCCTTGACGATCATCCTGACCGTCACCTTCCGGTGCCGGTAGCGGACGCCCATCGTGCCGGCGAGATCGGTACCCGATTGGTCCACCGACAGAGTCAGCGTCATCTTGCCCTCGACCTGGGCCTCGACCGTGACGACGACGTCGGCGTGGAACGACGCATTCGGCGCTACGGCCATCGCAGCGAAGAGTGTGGCCGGCGTGGTCTCGGCCGGCGCGGGGCTGGCTGTCGGACTCACGAGCGGCCCGCTTGACTGCGAGGCGCCGGCGCTGGGGCTGGCCGACGGCGTGGCGGCCGCCTGGGCGAGGGCGTTGGTGGTCGGGCGCGGCG
>CAZSWK010000075.1:0-6286 GCA_964610835.1 uncultured Anaerolineaceae bacterium
GTGGTGAAAAGTCGGGCCTGATCCGGGGCCATCCTCGTCGCGTTGGTTCGCGTGGTGAAAAGTCGGGCCTGATCCGGGGCCATCCTCGTCGCGTTGGGTCGCGTGGTGAAAAGTCGGGCCTGATCCGGGGCCATCCTCGTCGCGTTGGTTCGCGTGGGCAAAATCCCCACCCGGATCAGGGCGCCGCCTGGCCCGGCCACGCCTCCTGGATCATGTTGGCCACCAGCGCGCTCGGACCTGCGTTGTCGCCGCCGAGTCCCTGGCCTGAGTTGCCATTGAAGAACTCGTGCAGCCGGCCGGTCTGCTGCCAGTCCTGCTCGACGTTGCCCACCACCCGATCGCGAATCTCGGCGGCGAGCGGAGGGTCTATGTCCGACAGTGTCTCCACGAGCAGGTAGTTGATGGGCACCCACACCGGGCCACGCCAGTTCGCATCAATGCCACGGCCGGCCGTCGCGGGCAGGTAGTCGGGGCTCGCCGCCGACATGCTGCGGATGCCGCCGGGTGACATGAACTGTGACTCGTCGCGCAGCGATGCGAGGATCGCCGGCAGCCGCTCGTCGGGCACCACGCCGGCGATGAGCGGGATCAGCCCGGCGTACGTCTTGTCGGCCAGGAAATCACCGTTGGACGTGAGGTCGTAGTAGAAGCCGGTGCTCTCGTCCCACATCTGCGCGTTGATCTGCTCCTGGATATGGCCCCGGTCGACCCAGTAGCGCTCCGAACTCGTTGTGTCGCCCAGCTCAGACGCAATGCGCGCCATGTCACGCGCGAAGAAGGCCATCCAGGCGGTGGCATCCACACGCGGCTGGCCGGCCGACGAACGGGGCAGGTTGTCCATGCCCAGCGAGCCACCGGTGAAGAGGGCATCACCGACCTGATTGTTCTTCCACCAGTAGTCGTAATTCGCCTGCAGGCCCGGGTAGACCTGCGCCAACCAGGCCTGGTCGCGATTAACCTCGTATATCCGCCACACCGCCCAGGCGAAGATCGGCGGGCACTCCTGGCCCATCGTCCATTCGCTGCACGGGATGTGGCCGTCAGGCTGCTCCCACTGGTTGGAAAGCACGAAGCTGAGCTGGTTCTCGGCGATCGTCGGGTCGACCAGCGACGCGGTGACGGCTTCGAAGGCCGAATCCCAGCTGTCCAGCCACGGGTACTTCCACTTGTCCGGCATGAGCAGCACGTTGCTCGCGCTCACCTTGCCCGCCCATTCGGGCGCCACGCCGCTCGCTCCGTCCCAGCTGTAGTAGCTCTGGTTCCACAGCAGGCTCATGAGTGCCTGGCGGTAGAGGTCCTGGTGCTGAGCGACCTGGCCGGTGAACGTGCCGTCGGCCTCTGTCCTCCGGGCGTCGACTATCTGCGTGCTCTGCAGCAGGACCGCGCGAGCTGCCCCGGATGCATCGTCGGTGGCCTGCTGTACGTCAGCCGTCGGGTCGGCCGGCACCTGGGCGATGCCGATGCGGATCACGCTCTCCGTGTTGCCGGGAATTTCCAGGCGGTAAGCCAGGGCGCCGATGTTGCCGCCCTGGTCACCTACCAGGCCGCCGGTGCGGAGGTTGGCATCGAGGGCGCCCTTGTCGGACGAGATCTGCCACTGGCTCGGTTTCTGGCCCACCACCGCCACCACCGAGTTCGAGCCGTGCAGCAACAGACCGTCGGTCAGTGAATCCACCTGGCCGCCGGGCGCCAGCCAGGCCTTGAAGACTACGTCCAGATTGCGCGGCTCGCTGGTCGTGTTGGTGACCGTGGCGACCATGGTCATGCTCGTGTTGTCATAGCGTGCGCTCTCGAGGTTGATCGAGAACCAGTCGCTGCCCTGCGGATATCGGTAGGTCAGGCGCTGGTAGGCGTGCGTGGGCTCGTTCTCGTGGAAGACGCGATCGTCGGTGATCGCCTCGCCCGCCGGGCCCTGGGGGTTGGTGTAGCCGTTGAGGCGCTCGGTCACGTGATCCTGCTGCCCGTCCCAGAAGGCCCAGCCGAGGTTGAACTCCCCGCTGGCATCGGTCATTCCGCCGATACCGTCGCTGCCGTACCTGTAGTCGGTGGTGATCGCCTGCTGCCAGCCGAGCCCCCAGCCGTCGTTCCCGACGGCCTCGCGGGGGGTGCCCCACTCGCGCTCCGACAGGTACGAGCCCCACTGGTTGTCGAGCTCGGCCGCCGGCTGCAGGTCGAGTGCCGCCGCCGTCGGTACCGGCGGCTGGATCAGCACGGCGGCGGTGATACCCAGGCTGACCAGCGCGAGGACGACCGCAAGTACGCCGAAGAGCAGCCACCAGGGCGCACGCCTGATCGGCCGCGAGCGCATGGCAGGCAGCCGGTCCGGGCGGAAGGCAGCACCGTCCGGCTCGCGATCGGGCTCGAGCGGCGATCCTGTGTCGCTCACCGCGCACGAGGTTAGCGCGGAACGCGCCGATATGATCGCGTCACCTATGAGCCAAACCAGCGCGGAGCGCGCCGATCGGCCGACCAGCACGATCGTCGAGCGCTACGAACTCGCCGCTCCCGACTACGAGCGCTACTGGGCGCCCGTGCTCGAGTCGACCTCGCGGCGAGTACTGGACCTGGCCGCCGACTACGTCGACAGGCGTCCCGGACAGCGACTGCGCCTGCTCGAGGTTGGCGTGGGCACGGGCACCGTGCTATGCGCGGCGCTCGAACGCTGGCCAGACCTCGAGGTTGTCGCCAGCGACGCCGCGAACGGGATGCTCGAGGCGGCCCGCCAGCGCGTGGCCGAGTGGCTGGCTGGTGCCGTCGAGCGCGTCAGCTTCATGCACGCGCCGGCTGCTCATCTGCCGCTGCCCGATGCGTCGGTCGACCTGGTGGTCTCGTCGTTCGTGCTGCAACTGGTGCCCGACCGTCTCGCCGCGCTGCGCGAGGCCCACCGGGTGCTGCGGCCGGGCGGCATGCTCGCCTACGTCACCTGGCTGGACCGCGACGCCCGCGAGCCATTCCGGGCGATGGAGGAGTTCGATGAGGCGGTGCTCGACCTGGACGTGGACGAGCCCGATGAGGAGCCCGAGCCCCACGCCGGCGACGTCCGCTCGGGCAGGGCGGCGGCCGACGAGTTGCGCCGCGCCGGGTTCACACGCGCCGGCGCACGCGAGGACACGCTCGTCTACCAGTGGACCATGGAGGGGTATCTGGAGTACAAGCTCGGCTATGACGAGCGGCCGCTACTCGCGATCCTGACGGAAGAGCAACAGGCGGAGCTCAAGCGCAACGCGCGACGCCGGCTTAGCCGGCTGGCGGTGCGCGATTTCCGCTGGCACGCGCCCGTCGTGTTCGTTCACGCGCTCAAGCCCACCTAGGCCGCCCGGAAGGGAGCGTCGACCGGCCGGCATACGTGGCAGGGCCGGTAGCCGGCGTGTCGCGAATCGTCGGTCGAACGGAAAGTGACCCGGTGCGCCGGGGTCACGCGGCGGGCGTTGCGGCACGATGGGTAGCAGTAGATGTGCGTCGTGTCGGAGCCGATGAAGCGCACGCCTTTGGCCGGCAGCCGCTCCATCTCGTCGGTGTCCATGCCCTCCGCCTCGAGCACCGCGCGCTTGGCCTGTGGACCGCCCGCACCGTACTGGCCGATACGCCCGTCGCTGCGCACGACGCGATGACAGGGAATGACGAACGGGATGGGGTTGCGCGCGACGGCGTTGCCCACCGCGCGAACGGCGAGTGGCCGGCCGACTTCAGCCGCCACCCAGGCGTACGGCCGAACCTCGCCACGCGGGATCTCGAGCACCTTGCGCAAGACCTGCTGCTCGAACTCGGGGAGTTGGTGAAGGTCGACCGGCACCGACTTATCCGGGCGTCGATGGCCCCAGACACGCGCCTCGATCACACGCTCGATCAACTGCGGCGCCCGGGCGACGCGCCGCACCGGACGTCCGAAGGTGGCCCGGAACTGCTCCTCGAAGTCGCCGGCGTCGTGGCCCGGTCCGGCGCGCTCGACGAGCGAGATGCCGCGCAGCCCAAAGGCCACGAACAAAGGTCCGATGGGGCCCTCGACCTCGACGTACGCGTCGGTCAGGCCGAGCTGCTCGAACACCCGTGGCGCGAGGCTCGGCGGCGCCGGCCGGCGCAGGTTGCGCAGGCCGCTGGCAATCAGTCGGCTGTCGTTCATGAAGCTGCCTCCGTTTCCGCGATGCGCCGCTGTTCGGCGTCATACGCCGCACGCAGCAGCGCGACGCCGCGGTGGACGTCCGACTTGACGCTCCCCAGCGGCCGGTCGAGCGTCTGGCTCAGCTCGTCGTAGGAAAGGCCGTCGACGTGGCGCAGGGCGACGGCCAGCCCGTAACGCGGCGGTAACTCCGCCAGCAGGCGCGACCACATGTTCCGTTCGTCGCGCCGCTCGGCGAGTCCTGCCGGCCCCTCGTTGGGTGCCGCGGCGCGATCGCCGACGGCGGCCAGGTCGTCGTAGGAACGCACGCGCCGTACGTCGTTGCGCGCGAGATTGATGGCGATCCGGGCCAGCCACGGTCGCGGTCGCAATTCGCGGATGCGCTGTCGGGGGTACTTCTTCAGCGCGCGATAGGCGCGCACGAAGGCTTCCTGGGCGACATCCTCAGCACGGCCGCTATCGCGGACCACGCGCAACGCCACGCCGAACACGAGGTCCTGGTGGCCGCGTACGAGGTCTTCGAACGAACCATCGAGGTCACTCGCCAGCCGCGCGGGGAGTTCGTCCATGCACACGTCGGGATAACACACTCCCCGGCGCGCCGGTTGCAAGAGGTGCAGTCAGCTTGGACGCGCTTGATGCGCGCAGCGGTTCACAGCCCGCCAATTCCCTGAGTGAGGAGCTTTCAGATCACCGGTTTCGCGGCGTTTCTATGCACGCGTTGACGATTCTTGATGCGGCACGCGCATCAGCCGCGCGGTCAGCTGAGGAGGAAGCCCTCGCCCAGGTGGTCGCGGCTGTCGACGACGAAGGTCGAGTAGCCGGTGACGAAAGCGGTGCCGGCGATGCTCGTGATGACCGCCGGGTAAGGGCCGAGTGATGTCTCGGCCTCGACGCGGCCCAGGAAGTGCTCGCCCGTGATGCCGGCGTTGACCATCTCCTGGCCCATCTTGAGCCGGCCGCGGGCATGCAGCTGGGCCAGTATCGCGCTGGTTCCCGAGCCGCATGGGGAACGGTCGAGTTCCGCGTCGGCGAAGATCGTCGCGTTGCGGATGTGCGCGTCACGCGCTCGCCCGTCGGGTGAGGTGCGCGGGTCGTAGTCGACGATGATCGTGCCGTAGACGAAGCTAAGGTCGGCGTCGGTGGGATGGGCCGGCGTGTGGTCGCGGCGGAGCACGTCGTTGATGGCTGCTCCCGCACGCCGCAGGGCGTCGGCCTGCTCCGGTACGACCCGGAGTCCCAGCTCGGCGGCGTTGACGATGCCGTAGTAGGCGCCGCCAAAGGCCAGGTCGACCGTGAGTTGGCCGTACTGCGCAGCATTGCCGTGCAACTCAATGCCGTCGGGCCGGACGGCCAGCGACTGAGCGGCGAGGTAGGACGGTACGTTGGTGAAGCGCACGCCCTGCACCGCCCAGCTGCCGTCCTCGAGCTGAGTCGTTACGGCGTTTGCGGCGACGATACCGGCCGGGACCTCATAGCGGACTGTCGTGACAGGCTCGTTGCCCGGCAGCAGACCTTCTTCGATCAACCCCGTCGTGATGGCGATAACGCCGTGGCCGCACATCGTGCTGTAGCCCTCGTTGTGCATGAAGAGGACACACATGTCGGCATATTCGCTGTGCGGCGGCAGCAGGATGGCGCCATACATGTCGCGGTGGCCGCGCGGCTCGTTCATGAGCATCTTGCGCACGCCGTCGGCGTGTTCCATGACCCACCGTCGCCGTTCGAGGACGGGCAGGCTGGGAACCTCCGGGAAACCGCTGCGGATGACGCGCAGCGGCTCGCCGGCGCAGTGGAGGTCGAGGGTTTGCACGGTCATCTTCCAGTGTCGGAGATCGTCAGGATTGTCGGCGTACGCTGCCTCGGCCTCGCTATCGGCCGGACCGGGCTCGAAGGCGTCCGGCGCCACCTCGCTGGCCGGCGCGAAGTCGGTGGCCTCCGCCTGCTCGCCGGCTTCGGCGGCATCGCCCGCCTCCGAATACTCGTCAGACTCCGCGAATGCGACAGGCTCGGAGGTCGCGGTGAACTGAACCGACTCGGCGAAGTCGGTGAACTCAGTGAACTCGGCGAACTGGGTCGGCTCCGTGACGTCCACGGGCTCGGCAGTCGCCTCTGGCTCGGCAGTCGCCTCTGGCTCGGCAGTCGCCTCTGGCTCGGCAGTCGCCTCTG
>CAZSWK010000075.1:6386-12708 GCA_964610835.1 uncultured Anaerolineaceae bacterium
AGTCGCCTCTGGCTCGGCAGTCGCCTCTGGCTCGGCAGTCGCCTCTGGCTCGGCACCCGGCTCTGTCCGCGGCGCAAGATCTTCAGCAGGCCAGCCTTCGACGGTCCACTCCGCCGCCAGGCTCTCCGGTTCGAATTCCGGTTCGGGTTCGGGCTCCGGCTCTGGTGCCGGTTCCGGTTCCGGTTCCGGCGCTTGCCGGTCATCTGCGACTTCAACGGAGGACACGTCGTACGCGGAGTGCTCGCTGGACGCCATCCCGGCCGTGTATTCGCCCTCCGTCCGTGAGTAACCCGTCGGCTCAGGGGCCGTCTCAACGCTCGTCTCGATGAACACAGTCTCTGGCGGCCCGGGCTCTGTCTCTGTCTGTGCCTCGGCCGGCTCTGCAGCCTCGGCCGGCTCTGCAGCCTCGGCCGGCTCTGCAGCCTCGGCCGGCTCTGTCTGCGCCTCCTGCGCGGGCGCCTCGACTTCCCCCGTGGTGATCTGCTGCTCGGCGAACGGCTCGGGTTCGGGCTCGGGCTCGGGCTCGGGCTCGGGCTCGGCCTCGGCCTCGGCCTCGGCGTAGGGCGCAGCGGCCTCTTCCATCGGCGCGACGGCCTCATCGGTCGGCGATTCGGCGACAGGCTCTTCGAGTTCGGCCGACGCCGGGGTGGTCGTCGCAGAGGTGTCAGGGGCGGGGCTGATGTCTTCGTGCCGGTAGGTGACCGCCAGCAGGAAGCCCTGCCAGTCGTGGCTCCAGTCCTGCGCGAGGGGCAGGTAGTTGCGGCGCAGCGCCTGGGCGGCGTCCGCGCGATAAGCCTGTTCGACCTCCTGCCGGGTCGTGCCGCGGTAGTGCCTTATGACCGGGTCTTGGCTCACCTTCTGCTCAACTCCTGCGCTCATTGTCGACCCTCTCCGCCAACTCGAACGTATCAAACCGATCTACGCCTGACCATTCCGATGCGCCCCTATCGTGACCAACTGGCGGCAGCCGCGGTGGCCTTCTGATGTACCGGTCTGCGTACATGAAAAGGTCCTAGCAAAGGCCAAGGTACCCGTGCGCGCCGGTTAGTCGTGCGCGCCGGTTAGTCGTGCGCGTCGGTTAGTCGTCCGCGTCGTCAGCTGCAACGTTCCTTTTACGACCGTGGGCCGGCACGAGGTCTAACGTGCCTGCAGACCACAGGGAGAGGGTCACCATGATGAATTCCGCGTCCTGATGCACATGCTCGTACTCCGCGGCCGCGTCCACGACGGACACGAGCCCGATGTCGCGGAGTTGGCACGCCGCCAGGTGTCAGCGGGCAGCCGGACGTCGGGTCTGATCGCGTTCATGGCCGGCTATCGGCGGATCGAGCGCGCGGAACGCTTCGTACTCGTCTCGACCTGGGAGAGCGAGCAGGCCGCGCTCGACATCGTCGGCGCGGACGTCAGACACCCGGCCCTGACCGCGGGCGGCGCCATCGATATCGATCGCGTCGATGGTTACCAGCTGATGACGCCCGCGTTCGCGGGCACCCTCGATGCGCCTGGCGCGGTGATCCGGTTCAGCGAGGCGCGGATCCGAGCCGGTCGGGAGGAGGCTCTGCGCGCCTGGCTGCAGGCCAAGCGGCGGGAGCTGCGCGGCCAGCAATGGTTGCTGGCCCGGGCGATGGGGGAGCGTACGGCCGCCGATGGGTCGAAGTGGCTCGCCTGCGCATCGGGCTGGGCGAGTCCCCTCCTGATCGAGCAATTCGGCGATTCGGGCCGAGCGCCCGGGGCCGCGCTGTTCGCCGACCTCGACGAGTTCGTGACCGACTTCCAAGCCGAGCGTTACCAGGCGATCGAACTCGCTCTTTCGGACGCGCTCGCCGATGGTGCCGCGCGGCGCGTGATCGCGGCACGCTTTCGTTCCGAGGACGCGGCCCAGCATGCGCGATCGTCGCTGGCCGAGTCCGTCGCCAGTGCCCGCGAGAACAGCATCTCCATCGCCCGCCTGAGTGGCGCCGACGACGGGACCGAGCCGCGTATCCTGGTGGCCCGCGTGACCCTGAACGATTACGGGCGCGCCGAGCGCGTAATCGTCGACCTGGGCGGGCAGGTGATCCTCGCTCACGACGAGCGCACCTCTGACGAGTCGCCGCTACAGGGTGACCCTCCGTCGCTGCACGGCCCGCAATCTCTGGCGGCGACCTGATCTGATCCGGCGCGACATCGCCGGCGGGTGACCGGCGCCACCGGCGGGTGACCGGCGCCACCGGCGGGTGACCGGCGCCATAGGCTGTGTGCCATGAAGCGCAACCGCGACCAGCTGGCGCGCGAGGTCGACCTGCTGGGGACGCTGCTGGGCGAGGTAATCATCGAGCAGGCGGGGCAGGATGCCTTCGACCTGGTCGAACGTGTTCGGCGAGCGACGATCGCGGCCCGCCGATCGGGTGGCTCAGGCGTCGGCGATGCGGGCCTGGCCGCCGAGCTGGCGCAGCTGGATCTCGCCCAGGTCGAGGTCCTGGTGCGCGCCTTCGGCCTGTACTTCCAGTTGACCAACCTGGCCGAGGAGAAGCAGCGCGTCCGACGTTTGCGTGAGCGAGCACGAGCGGCGGCGGGCAACCCTCCACGCGAAACCCCGGCGGCCGCCCTGGCCGAACTCGCTGCCCGGGGCCAATCGGCGGCTCGCCTGGGGCGCCTGCTGGGCCGTCTCTCGATTGCGCCCGTACTCACGGCCCATCCCACCGAGGCCCGTCGTCGGACGCTGCTCGTCGCGCTGCGGCGCGTCTACCGACTGCTCGACCGCATCGACGACCAACGCCTGACCCCAGCCGAGGACGATGACCTGCGCCGGCGCCTGCGCGAGGAGATCTCGCTGCTCTGGCAGACCGCACCGATACGGGCCGTTTCGCCCGGTCCGCTGGACGAGGTGCGCAGCGCGATGGCCTTCTTCGACGAGTCGCTCTTCGTGGTCACGCCGCGCCTCTATCGTTCCGCGGCACGGGCCGCGACGGCGATCGGATTGGAGGAGGGCCCCGGCGGGGCGCCACGGCCGGCAGCGTTCCTGCACTGGGGCTCATGGATCGGCGGCGACCGTGACGGACATCCGCTGGTGACCGCGCCCATCACACGTGAGACGATGGCGATCCAGTCGGAGCATGTGCTGCGCGCCTACGAAGCCGTCTGCCGGCGGCTGGCGCAGACGCTGAGCGCCCAATGCCACCCGACGCCGGCGCTGGCCGCGCGGCTGGCCGACGACGTGCGATCACTGCCCGACGTCGCGCTCCACCTGGAGGCGCGCTTCCCCGATGAACCGTTCCGGCGGAGGTTTGGCTACATCGCCGAACGCCTGGCGCGCACGCGCACTGGTGCCGCGGCCGGTTACGCCTCGCCATCCGAGTTCGCCGTGGAGCTGGCGGAGGTCGTCGACGCGCTGCGCGCAGCCCGTCTCGACCGCGTGGCCGATGGCGAGCTGCAGGACCTGCGCTGGCAGCTGGCGACTTTCGGCTTCCACGGCTTGTCGCTCGAGATTCGACAGCACGCCGAGGTGCACGCGGAGGCCCTGGCCGCGCGCGACGATCGGCGTGCTGGTGCCGCCAGCGCGCCGGGCGCAACGGCGTCGGAGGTGACTGCCACCCTGCGCGCCGTCGCCGGCATCCAGGCCCGCTTCGGGACCGACGCCTGCCACCGCTACGTGGTCAGCTTCGCTCGCCGGGCCTCCGACGCGACGGCTGTGCTTGAGCTTGCGCGGCGCGCGACGGTTGCCGCGGCTCTTGACGTCGTGCCGCTGTTCGAGTCGGCCGACGCGCTCGCCTCGTGCGCGGAGATCCTCGAGCAGCTCTTCGCGGACCCGGATTACCGCCGGCACCTGCGCCTCCGCGGTGATCGCCAGGAGGTGATGCTCGGCTACTCCGACTCGACCAAGGAGTCGGGCTCGTTGGCCGCGGCGTGGATGCTCTATCGCGCCGAGGCGGCGCTGGTCCAGGTTGCTCGCCGGCACAGCATCGAGCTGACGCTGTTTCATGGCCGTGGCGGCGCGCTCGGCCGCGGCGGCGGGCCGATGACTCGGGCGATCCTGGCCCAGGCGCCGGGGTCGGTCGATGGCCGGCTGAAGCTAACCGAGCAGGGCGAGGTGATCGCCAACCGCTACGCCAACCCGGACATCGCACTGCGCCACCTCGAGCAGCTGACGTATGCGACGTTGTTGGCGTCCGTGCCCCGGCGGGGTGCAGCCGCCAGCGCCGGCGCGCGCGTGATGGAGGGGCTCGTGGCCAGCGCGAGCCGCAGCTATCGGTCGTTGGTGTGGGAGGACCCTGCCTTCGAGTCGTACTTCCTGGCCGCGACGCCCATCCTCGAGCTGTCCGGATTGGCCATCGGCTCGCGTCCAGCGGCGCGCCAGGCGGGCGCGTGGGCCGGCCTGGGCCCGCTGCGTGCCATCCCGTGGGTCTTCGCCTGGTCGCAGTCGCGCGCCAATATCCCGGGCTGGTACGGGACCGGCACCGCGATCACCGACTACCGACGATCGGACAGCCGGCGTCTGGCGCGCCTGCGCGACCTCTACCGATCGTGGCCGTTCTTCGCGAGCTTCCTCGACAACACCGAGCTGGCGCTGGCCAAGGCGGACATGTCGATCGCGCAGCGTTACGCATCGCTGGCCGGGGACGATCCCGACGCGCAACGCATCTGGGGGCAGATCCGCGACGAGTTCGAGCGCACCGCGAGCGCCGTGCTCGACGTGACCGGCCGTGCGCGGTTGCTGGACAACATGCCCGTGCTGCAGCGCTCGATCGCACTGCGCAACCCGTACGTCGACTCACTGTCGGAGCTGCAGGTGATGTTGCTCGGGCGCGCGCGCGCACTGCCCGCCGACGATCCCGGCAGGGCGGAACTACTGCGACTGGTTCACCTGACCGTCAGCGGCGTTGCGGCCGGCCTCCAGAACACGGGATAGCCGGCGGCCCGTGGTCGGCTAGTGGCCGAGCAGGCGAACGATCGACTTTCGGCCGGCCAGTTGGAGCAGTCGACGCAGGCTGGTCGGCGACATGCGCGAGACCGACCTCAGCGCGTTATCCAGCTCATCGTCGGGAATGTCGGCGAGCGCTGCGAGCAGTCGGTCGAGTGCCTTGGCATCCTGGCGGCCGAGAGCCCGGAACAGCTTGCGCAGGGTACCCACTCGCGCGCGCATGACCGCCGACAGCGCGTGGTCGAACTGGCCCACGAAATCGAGCAGCTTCTCGAGGCGCAGGCGCAGGTCACGCGGTTCCTCGCCGTCGGGCAGCGCGTTGGCCTCGACCATGCACTCCTCGAGGATGGCGACGACCGGGTCGCCCTCGCGTTCCTTGCGGCCCTCGACCACTCGGCGGAACCACTCCCAGTGGTCGTCGAGCGCCAGCCAGGCCCGACCAGCCGGTCCGCGCCGGCCGCTGCGTCGCAGCTCGGGCGCGCGGCGGACGATGCCCCACTCTTCGCAGTCGGCCAGCGCCACGCGGATGGCGCGGTGGCTCAGGCCGAGCGCCTCCTGCAGCTCGCTGTCGGTGACCGGGCCGCCGTGGACCAGCAGGTAGCCCTGCACCGCCGCGGTCGACGGTGCGATGCCCCACGCCGCGCCCATCTGTCCCCACGCCTGGGCAAAGCGGCGGCGGATGAGCTCGACCGCGCTCGGATCGCTCGTCTGTTCCTGCCGCTGGGAAATACTCACTATCGGCAAGTATCGCGTACTTGGCTGCGGAACAGCGCGGGTCCCGGACCCGCCCGCTTGACCGCCCTAACGAGCGTTAGTTAGACTGACAACTCAATGGTCGACACACCACGGCGGCAGCAGATCGACGACGTCGCCTCGGCACTCTTTCGTGACCGCGGCTACGCCGCGACCAGCGTGCGTGACATCGCCCATGCGCTGCACATCCAGGGTCCCAGCCTGTACGCCCACGTCGCGTCAAAGGAAGACGTGCTGTGGTCGATCGTCACCCGCGCGGCAGATCGGTTCAACGCGGAGGTCGGCCCCATTGCTGCCAGCGAAGCGCCGGCGCCCGTGAAGTTGCGCGAGATGATCCGCGCCCATGTCGACGTGGTCACCAGTGCCCAGCGCGACGCCGCGGTCTTCCTGCACGAGTGGCGCTTCCTGTCCGACGACCGGCGCACCCAGATGGCCGCGCGCCGCGATGCATACGAGGCGCTCTTCCGCCACGCCATCGCCGAGGGCGTCGCGGCCGGTACCTTCGAGTCCGTGGACCCGCGGCTGACCGCGATGGCCATCCTGTCGGCGCTCAACGGCATCGCGACGTGGTACTCGCCCGAGGGACCGCTGAGCCCCGCCCAGATCGCCAACCAGCACGCCGACCTCTTCCTGCGTTCCCTCACCTGCGACCCACCCCGGAGGCCTTCC
>CAZSWK010000076.1:0-4941 GCA_964610835.1 uncultured Anaerolineaceae bacterium
TGGGCCTGTACAGCGTGTTCCTGGGCATCGGCCAGATCATCGGCGCTTTCGTGGGCGGCGTGGCCTCGGAGTGGGCCGGCATCGACGGCATCCTGTTCGCCACGCTCATCCTGATGGGCATTGCCGTCCTGCCGCTCTACCAGCTGCGCGCCTTCGAGGATCGCCTGGCCGTGCCGGGAAATCCGCAGGCAGCCGCTTAGCCGCGAGCTCGCGGCCAACGAGCGCCACCAGCCCGCCACCAATCGGCGCAACTCAGGCGCGATGCGCACAGGGGTTCAGAACCGGCCGATTCCCTGGGCAAACTGGTCGCTAACAGCCATCTGCGGGCAACTTTGCTGCGGGAATTGCGGCTGATCGATGCGCCACACGCATCAGGGCGGCGGGTGTTAGCGGTGGGCGGCGCTGGGTTGCCCGGGGCCGGCCAGCGGGAGGCGCGGGTCGGGCGCCATGTCGGCCCAGGTGTCCTGCACCCACTCGTAGTCGGGGTCGAACGAGGCGGCCATCGTGCGCCGATCGCCGGCCAGCGCGTTGAGGTAATAGGCGTCGTCGCCGTGCGCGGCCACGAACGGGTGGTAGCCATCGGTCACCAGCACGAGGTCACCGCTGCGCACCTGCCACGCGCAATCGCGCGAGCGGTCGGCGCGGTATAGCCGCTGCATGCCCCATGCCTCGGGGCGCGCGAAGCGGTAGTAGTAGGTCTCCTCGAGCACGGCTTCGTCCGGCATGTCGTCGGTGTCATGCTTGTGCGGCGGCCAGCTCGACCAGTTGCCCGATGGCGTGTAGGTTTCCGAAACCTCGAGGCGGTCGGCGGGGAAGTCGGGCGTAATGATCCTGTTGATCTGGCGCGTCGCGTTGCCCGCGCCGCGAATCTCGACGGCCACGTCCGAGGCGTGAATGGCCACCGGCCGATCTGCCACGCCACGCCTTCCCGACGGGGGCGCACTGGCAATCGCCACCAGCGCACCGGCGCCAAGCACGCTCGACTGGACGCGTGGCGGCACATAGGCCGCCTCAGGTAATGCAGCGAGCGGCGACGGCCGGCCGCGCAGCACGATGTCCGGATTGCCGGCGCACTCGAGCGTCACGTCGCCGCCGCTGATCAGCACGACAGCGTGCTCGAGTGCCGGATCGAGCGGCTCGCGTCGCCCGCCGGCCAGCGCCAGGGTGCGAAACGACAGGTAGCGCCAGCCCGCGGCGGTGGGATCGACGCTCACCTGGCCCAGCTCGTCGGGCCGCAGCCGGAGCGCATCGCACGGCAGCGTGTTGGGCGGCGCGGTGGCACGGATCACAGGTTCGGGCACTAGTGGGCCGTGATCCAGGCGGCCAGGTCGGCGACCAGTTGCGCGTCGACGTGCCCGGGAATGTTGTACTCGGCGGGACTGGGCGTGCCCGTGCCATCGAGCAGCAGGTGGTCCATCGCCGGATAGGTGTTGAAGACCACGTTGTCGCGGCCGGACAGGGCGGCCTGGTAGGGCTGCAGCTCGGACGGTGGTACCTGGTAGTCGCGGCCGCCCTGGGAGAAGAACATCGGCAGCTTCAGGCTGGTGACCGTCGCGATCGGATCGTACGTGCGCAGGTCGAGCCAGTAGCTGGCGGGCACGTCGAGCGGCAGCTCCGACGGTGGTGTCGAGGCCGATAGGTCGGGCGCTTCCGCGCGCTGGACCTGGGCCTCGAGATTGGCCAGCACGGCCTGCACCGACGGCCCGGGGCTGGGCGTGAGCGAAACCAGGTAGCGCGCCTGGTTGAGGATCAGCTCGGGCAGCGGTGTGCTGAAGTCCTCGAGCATGGCCAGGCCGTCGATCTGGCCGGGCAACTGCGCCGCGATGCGCGGCGCGAGGTACGCGCCCAGGCTGTGGCCGACGAGAAAGACGCGCGAAGTGTCGATGTCGGGAGTCGAGCGCAGCAGCGTCACCGCCGCGACGACGTCGTCCATCGTCTCCTGTTTGACGGTGATGTTGGGTAGCGCCGACATGAGCGCGTCATACGTGTCGGTGCGCTTGTCGTAGCGCAGCACGGCGATGCCGGCCGACGCGAGGCCCCAGGCCAGGTCGCGCAACGGCTTGTTGGGGCCGAAGGTCTCGTCGCGGTCGGCGGGGCCGGAGCCGGCGATCAGCACCACGGCCGGAAATGGTCCGCTGCCGTTGGGCATCGACAGCGTGCCCGGCAGCGCCCACGGCGAGCTGCCCACGGTCACCGCCGTTTCGGTGAACTTGCTGGGATCGACGTACGAGGCCGGCGCTGGCGATGGCGTCGGCGTTGCGGCAGGCCCCGACGGGGGCGCCGTGCTGACGGCACCAACGTGGAATCCGGCCACCTGGCCGGAGGTCGAGACGGTTACCAGCAGGGTCACCGTGGCCTGCGCGAAGGTGGCCGGCACGCTCACGTTGATGTAGGGCGGCTGGCTCGTGGCGACGGGGCGGCCCAGGGTCTGCAGGCCACCGTACTGCGCCAGCAGCTGCTGCCAGATGGCGAGCAGGTTGGCGGCGGGCGCGGCGTTGAGCATGGCCGTGTCCTCGAGTGCCTGGGCCGACTGGCCATCGCCCGCGGCCAGCGCGGCCACGAACGCGTAGCCAATCGACACCGCGTCCGGCGATGCGGACGGCGCGTGAGACGGCGACTCCGTGGCCTGCGAACCGCAGCCGACGCTTACCAAGGCCACGACCAGCATGAAGACCAGCGCAGTCGAGGCGCTGTGGACCCTTCTCACGCTGCGAGCCTATCGTAGGTGACGTGATTGGCCATCCAGCCTTCGGACCCGAACCGTGGTCGATCCGTGAGACGGCCTTCGACCCGTCCGTACTGGCGCAGTCGGAGTCGATCTTTGCGCTTGCCAACGGCCATCTTGGGCTGCGCGGCAACCTCGACGAGGGCGAACCCCGTGGGCTGAGCGGCACGTACCTCAACGGCGTGTACGAGTCATACCCGCTGCAATACGGCGAACGTGCCTACGGCTGGCCCGAGGACGGCCAGGAAATCGTGCCGGTGACCGATGGCAAGGTGATCCGGCTGCTGGTCGAGGACGAGCCCTTCGACGTACATCGCGGCCACCTCGAGGCACACGAGCGGCTCCTCGATCTGCGGACCGGAATACTGCATCGCGAGGTCCGCTGGCGGGCCGAGTCGGGACGTGCCGTCGCGGTGCGCAGCAAGCGCCTCGTTTCCTTCACCGACCGCAACCTGGCTGCCATCGAATACGAGGTCGAAGCGCTCGAGCAACCCATCCGCGTGACGCTCCAGTCGAACCTCGTGGCCAATCAACCGGAGCGGGACGAGGCCCCGGACCCGCGCTCGGCCCACCGCCTGGGACCGTGTCTGGCGTCGGAGCTGGCCGTCGGCCACGACCTGCGCGTGGTCATGGTGCACCGCACGAGGCGCACCCGGCTGGCAGTCGGCTCGGGCATGGAGCACGTGATCAGCGCTGCCGGCCCGACCGAGACCGCCATCCAGACCGAGGCTGACCTGGGGCGCGTGTCGGTATCGGTAGCGCTCGAGCCGGGCCAGAAGCTGCGGCTGGTCAAGCTGCTCGCCTACCACTGGTCGGCGGTCGAATCGGTCGAGTGGCTGCGCGACCAGGTGGATGCCAGCCTGCACAGCGCGTTGAGCGCGGGCTTCGCGGGGTTGATCGGCCAACAACGGGAGTATCTCGAGCGCTTCTGGCGGCGCGCCGACATCGAGCTCGAGGGTGACCTGGAGATCCAGCAGGCATTGCGCTTCGCCCTGTTCCAGTTGCTGCAGGCCTCCGCCCGGACCGAGGGTCGCGCCATTCCGGCCAAGGGCCTGACCGGGACCGGCTATGACGGCCACACCTTCTGGGACTCCGAGACCTTCGTGTTGCCGGCGCTGACCTACCTGCTGCCGGAGGCAGCCCGCTCGCAGCTGCGCTGGCGTCAGTCGACCCTACCGGCGGCCAGGAATCGTGCGCAGCAGCTCCGGTTGAGCGGTGCGGCGTTTCCGTGGCGCACCATCCATGGCGAGGAGTGCTCCGCCTACTGGCCGGCCGGGGCCGCTGCGTTCCACGTCAATGCTGCCGTGGCCGCGGCGGTGACGCGCTGCGTGGCGGCCACCGGCGACGCCGCGTTCGAGCGCGAGACGGGCGTCGAGTTGCTGGTCGAAACCGCCCGTCTGTGGTCGGCGCTGGGCCATCACGGCCCCGACGAGCGCTTCCACATCGATGGCGTGACGGGACCGGACGAGTACTCGGCCCTGGCCGACGACAACGTCTACACCAACCTGATGGCACGGGCCAACCTGCGTTCGGCGGCCGCCGCGGCGGAGCGCCACGGCGCGGTCGCCGCGGAACTGGGCGTCACGGCAGCGGAGATCGCCGCCTGGCGTGCGGCCGCCGATGCCATGTACGTGCCCTACGACGAGAAGCTGGGTGTGCACTCCCAGGACCGCGACTTCACCAATCACGAACGCTGGGATTTCGCCCACACGCCCGCCGGCCACTACCCGCTCTTCCTGCACCATCCCTATCTCGAGCTGTACCGCAAGCAGGTCGTCAAGCAGCCCGACCTGGTGCTCGCCCTGCACCTGTGCGGTGATGCGTTCACGCCCGAAGAGAAGCGGCGCGACTTCGACTACTACGAGCCGCTCACGGTGCGCGATTCGTCGCTCGCAGCGTCCACCGAGTCGATCGTCGCGGCCGAGGTGGGCTACATCGACCGTGCCTATGACTACCTCGCCGAGGCCGCGCTCATGGATCTTGACGATCTCGAGCTGAACGCCCACGACGGCCTGCACATCGGCTCCCTCGCCGGCGCGATCAACGCCGCTATCGCCGGACTGGGCGGCACGCGCGACCACGATGGCCAGCTTTCTTTCAGACCGCGACTGCCACGCGGCCTGCAGAGACTCAGCTTCGCGCTCAGCGTGCGCGGCAGGCTGGTGCGCCTCGAGGTGCTGCCCGAATCGGTGACCTACCGGCTGGTCGAGGGCGCC
>CAZSWK010000076.1:5041-8906 GCA_964610835.1 uncultured Anaerolineaceae bacterium
GGCCGCCATGTAGGGGCATTCGTGGCCGACTTGCCGCGTAAGGTCGACATATTCGACAAGTGTCGGAACCCCCGGGGACTGGTCGAGTGACCGGACGGCGTCGCCAACTGGGTAGAGAGCGACGGCCGGGCCATTCCGGCCCGGCCGTCGCCAGCAGCGGGGAGGGGAGCTGTTGGATCGCTGGGTCAGTGGCCCGAGTGGCCGCGCATCGGGATGACCGGGCACTCGAAGTACTTGATCGGGTCCCAATTGATGGTCAGGTCGCCGGCTGTCGCGGCGTCGAGCACTGCCTGCTCGTTGGTCAACTGCGTCGGCGCGTTGATCCAGGTGATGTCGAGGACCATCCAACGGCCGCCGTTGAAGTCCTTGTCACCCGGTGCCGCGGTGGCCACGCTGGCGAGTCCGGCTGCGTCGGGGTTCGTTCCGTCGTCAAGCAGGAAGATGGTGTCGAAGGAGTGCGCCGGCGCGCCGGTGTTCGAGAAGTCGGTTGGCGTGCCGACGGTTCGGTAGGCCACATCGTTGACATAGATGGCGTTGGGCTTCGGTGGGCCGCCGGCGGCGACCGCGCTCACGCTCAGGGCGAGAGCGACGATCGAGGTGGCGGCGGCGGTCAGAAACTTCTTCACGGACATACCTCCTGGGCGGATTGGGCCTGTGCCGCGGATGCGACGTGGACGTCATCGAGACTGGGCGGCCGCCGTCACGTGGGAATGACGGGCGTGTGACGTTTGCGTGAAGGCGGCGATGCGACAATCGGGCCATGACACAGACGCTCGTCGAAGCCGCCACGTACGGAAACTTCATCGGAGGCGAGTGGCGACCGGCCGTGAGCGGCCGCACCTTCGAATCGCGCAACCCGGCCGATACGCGCGACCTGATCGGGACCTTCGCGGCCAGTGACGCAGCCGACGTCGCAGCCGCCATACGCTCCGCTGAGGAGGCGCTGCCGGCGTGGCGCAACATGCCGGCGCCCAAGCGTGGCGAGATCATGTACGCCTTCGGCGCACTGCTGGCCCAGCACAAGGAACGCCTCGCACGCGCCATGACGCGCGAGATGGGCAAGGTCCTCGCGGAGGCGCGCGGGGATGTGCAGGAGGGCATCGACATCGCCTTCCTGATGGCCGGCGAGGGCCGGCGCATGTTCGGCGACACGGTCCCGTCCGAGTTGCCCGACAAGTGGGCGATGAGCATCCGCCAGCCGCTGGGCGTCGCGGGCATCATCACGCCCTGGAACTTCCCCATCGCGATCCCGTGCTGGAAGATGACTGCTGCCCTGATCAGCGGCAACGTGGTCGTCTTCAAGCCCGCTTCCGACACTCCCCACTGTGCCGCGCTGCTCGTCGAGCTGATGCACGAAGCGGGCTTCCCGCCGGGGACGGTCAACCTGGTCACCGGCAGCGGCGAGGAAGTGGGCATGCCCATCGTCGACAACCCGGACGTCAACGTGATCAGCTTCACCGGCAACGGCGCCACCGGCCGCGCCATCGCGATCACCGCCGCGCGGCGCGGCAAGCGCCTGAGCCTCGAGCTGGGCGGCAAGAACGCCATCGCGGTGCTGGCCGACGCCGACCTCGACCTGGCCACGGACGGCATCCTGTGGTCGGCCTTCGGCACCACCGGGCAGCGCTGCACCGCGTGTAGCCGGCTGGTGGTGGATGAAAAGGTCGCCGACGACCTGCTGGCGAAGCTGGCCGATCGGGCGAATCGGCTGCACCTGGGGTCGGGCCTGGAGGATTCCACCGATGTCGGCCCGCTGATCAACAAGTCGGCGCTCGACAAGGTGAGTGGCTACGTCAAGGTCGGCCAGGAAGAGGGCGGCCGACTCATCGCGGGCGGCGGGCAGGCGACCGACGACGGCCTGCACAACGGCAACTTCTTCCAGCCGACGATCATCGACGGCGTGCGCTACATGGATCGCGTGGCACAGGAGGAGATCTTCGGGCCGGTGCTGTCGGTGATCCGGGTGAGCGGCTACGAGGAGGCGGCGATGGTCGTCAACCACACCCGCTTCGGGCTCTCGTCATCGATCTACACGACCGATGCGAACACCACCTTCCGCGCCATGCGCGACTTCGAGACGGGCATCGTGTACGTCAACGCCGGCACCATCGGCGCCGAGACGCATCTCCCATTTGGTGGCTGGAAGGGCACCGGCAACGGCCACCGCGAGGCCGGCCACGCCGCGCTCGACACGTTCACCGAGTGGAAGGCGATCTACGTCGACTACTCGGGCCGGCTGCAGCGCGCCCAGATCGACAACCAGTAGCTGGCGCCCCGGACAACCCGCGCCTCCCGGCGGTGCCTGAGATCGCTGGCTAGCTGGATGAGCTTGTCACCCGCGGCTGAAGGTAGAGCCACGCGAAGCCGGCCACGCCGGCGATCAGCGATGCGGCCAGGATGGCGAACTTCGCGGTCGCCAGGGCGCTGCTGCCCTCGAACGCCAGTTCGGCGATGAACAGCGACATGGTGAAGCCGATGCCACACAGCACTGCAGCCCCATACACATGGCGCCAATTCACCCCCGCCGGCAGGGATCCGATGCCGAGGCGAACAACCAGCCAGGCGGCTGCGGTGATGCCAATCTGCTTCCCCACCACCAGACCGACAGCAATTGCCAGGAAGACGGGATCTACAACGATCGAGCCGATGTCGCCGGTCAAGGCCACGCCCGCGTTGGCGAGCGCGAAGAGCGGCAAGATCAGCAGGGCCACCCAGCGGGTGAGTCCATGTTCCCAGCTCAGCAGCGGTTCCCGAGAGGGCACTGCCAGTGCCAGCAGCACCCCAGCTATTGCGGCGTGCAGGCCCGACTCCAACACGGCCAGCCAGAGCAGGATGCCCAGCCCGGCATAGACCCAAGTTCGGCGGATTCCGGCGCGATTGGCAGCGGCCAGCAGGATGCCGATCACAGCCGCCGCAGCGAGGGCCACGACCGACAGATCGCCGGTGTAGAAGACGGCTATGACGACCACGGCCACCAGGTCGTCCACGATCGCCAGGGCGGTCACGAAAACGCGCAGGCCGACCGGCACCCGTCTGCCGAGCACGGCGAGGACTCCCAGGGCGAACGCGATGTCGGTTGCCATGGGCACACCCCAACCGTGCCCGGCGCTGCTGCCCGGGCCGGTGATGGCGAGGAAGAGGATTGCCGGGACGGCCGCGCCACCAATCGCGGCAGCTCCGGGCAGGGCGGCGCGGCGCAGCGAGTGCAACTCACCGAAGAGCAGTTCGCGCTTGATCTCCAGGCCAACGACGAGAAAGAAGACTGCCATCAGCCCGTCGTTGATCCAGTGCTGCAAAGTGAGCGACAGGCCCACGCCCCCCAACGAGAGTGCCAGCTTGCTCGTCCACAGCGAGTCGTAGCTGTCGGCGATGGGCGAGTTGCTCCAGGCAATGGCGATGACTGCGGCAGCCAGCAGCAGTGCGCCGCCCGCGACGTTGTTCTCCACAAACTCGCGCAGCAGCGAGCGTGCGCGCCGGGTCACGGGAGGTAGAGAAGCCAGACGTAGGCGGTAGCGATCAGCAGCGAGATGATGGTGACGATGGCGCCGTAGCGCATGAACTCGAAGAAGCCAATCTGGTGGCCCGCCCGCGCCGCCTGGTTGGCGACGACGACGTTGGCCGACGCGCCGATCAACGTCAGGTTGCCGCCCAGGCAGGCGCCGAGCGCCAGCGACCACCACAGCGGCGTCGCCGGCAGGCCGTCGGCGATCAGCCGCTCGACGACCGGGATGGCCGTCGCCGTGTAGGGGATGTTGTCGACGATCGCGCCGACGATGCCCGAGATCCAGATCAAGGAGACGCTCGCCAGGCGAGCATCGCCCCCCGCGGCGCTCGCGAGGGCGTCAGCAACGCTGCCCACGATGCC
>CAZSWK010000076.1:9006-12583 GCA_964610835.1 uncultured Anaerolineaceae bacterium
GAAGATCACGATCGTAACCGGCGCCAGGTTGCGCAGGAAAGCATCGAAGTCGAGGCCGGCGGCGGAGCCGATAAGGATGTTCGGCGGATCGCCGATCAGCGTCGCCGTGCCGCCGATGTTCGAGGCCAGGATCTGCGAGATCAGGTACGGGACCGGCGACACCCCCAGCCGGCGCGCCACCGACAGGGTCACGGGCACGATCAGGACGACGGTCGTCACGTTGTCGAGCGCCGCCGACAGGACGGCCGTCAGCGTGGCCAGCAGGATCAGCAGCAGCAGGGGCCTGCCCCGTGCTGTTGCCACCGAGCGTTGCGCCAGCCACTCGAAGATGCCGGTGCGTGCAAGGATGCCGGCAATGACCATCATGCCGGCCAGCAGGAAGATGACGTTCAGGTCGATTGCCGCGAACGCCTCGTGCTGGTCCAGGATGCCGGCGGCCACCAGGATGAGGCCGCCCAGCAACGCCACCACCGTCCGGTCGCCGACATCGACGGCGATCAGCGCGTAGGCGGTCACGAAGACGGCAGCGGCTAGCCAGGCTTCGATGCTCATGCCACTACTCAGACATCACGAACTGGGAGACGGTCGATCACGCCAGGCGCGGCGCGCCGACGTGCGAAGGGAGCCTTCTCGAGCTCCATTCACGACAGATATTGCCTGATAACACACACTGGGCGGAAGAGAGCAGCGTGGGAGGGGCCAAGTTGACCGAATCGAGAGGGCTGGAGGAAGCGATCGCGCGCGTGACCGAATCTGCCCGGCGGCTGGGCGTCGAACTCGACGAACAGGAGGCGGCACAGTGGATTGCCGCGATGGAGGCCGAGGCGCACGGCGCAGACATCGTCGTCGACGTCGACACCGGTGCTTTCGGACATCGAGCGTCGATGCTCGATCTGGACCCCACCGACCTCGCCCACTTCCGGCGCATAGCCGAGATCGTGCGCATCCCTCACTCCGCCGGGGTGCAGACCGCCCTCGCTCTGTCTGGTTCGGCAGCCCAAAGCCGGATCCAGCGCTACCCGGGTGACGCTGACTTCTTCGAGCGTGTGCACATCGTCGCGCCCAACCGTCAGGAGGCGTGCCGAAAGCTTGGCGACGCCATCCGCGAGAAGGCGTTGGCGACCATGTCCGGGCCGACACATCGGCTGGCGGAGGTCAAGTTCGGCACCTGGGACGCCCCCGTCGCCAAGGCTGGCAAGGCGATCGCGGCCGGCTCACCCATCTCATGGACGCCGCAGGAGGTGGCCGCCGGCCAGATGGAAGTGATCGCCGAGGACGGCTCGGTGCGCATCTTCGCGTGGGCCGACGCCGCGGCCGACCCGGGCTGGTGCAAGGTCGACTGGATAGTCGCCGACATGGAACGCGGGCAGCTGGCCAACGCCAGCAACTGCCTCGACGCCACCTGGGAGGCGCCCGACGGTGCGATCGTCGCGCTGGACGGCTTCCTGGATCCCTATTTCCAGGAGGTCTATCTAGACGCCGACAGCAAGCCGTTGTTCGACAAGCTGATCGGCGAGCTGTCGACCGACTCGGTGGCCGACTACGTAGCCCAGCTCGAACACGAGGTCTGGAAGTACAGCGTCAAGGAGCAGAACTGGGGCAAGGTCGCGCGCCGCCTGTACAACATCTTCCGGCTCACAGCGCGCTACCCGGAGGCGGCCTACATTCGCGAGCTGTTCGATGAGCCGACCACCGCGCTCTACCAGCTTGCCGCCCGGTTGCGGGCGCTCGACGAGGCGGCGGCCGACGGATCGCCGTTCGACAGCGAGATACTGGTCGAGGAGGTCGACCAGCTGATCATGTCGGCCATCGAGGCGCTCCAGGGACCCAGGGAAGCGGAGGTTGTTGCCCAGCTGCTGCGCCTGCGCGACGAGGTCAGCGGCCGCAGGCTGGGCGAGCGCAGCGCCGAGGTGCGCCGCCTGCAGGAAGAGGCGCTCTCCACCGTGAACGACTACTTCCACCAGCGCCTGGTCGCGCTGCCGGAAATCAGTGACTACCTCGCCGAGGTCGCCGCCGCCGAGTCGTGACGGACCCGCTTCCGGGCCTGGGGGCAACCGCCGCTACACTCGCGACGGAGGTTGGACACGGAAGGCTCACCCGATACCAGGGAGATCGGCCAGCTCGTCCCGTTGCTCGTCGTCCATTCCGCCGACATCGACCCGGATGCGGCACAGGGTGCCTTCGCCGACCTTGCCTGGTTGGGCGAGCCGGTAGATGGCGCGCCGGAGACCGGCTGGCGGCGAGTTCTGACGGACCTCGAGCTGCCCGTCGGTGACGGGAGCGGGCCGGCGGTGAGGAAGGCGGCTGTGCTGGACGTTGGCCAGCCGCACTTGACCGATACCGGGTTGCAGGTGCCCATCGCATGGCACTCGGCGACCCTCGCGCCGCTCTTTCCGGTCTTCGCCGGCCACATCGAGCTGGACCGGTCGATGCTGACCCTGTCTGGTCAGTACGTGCCGCCGTTCGGTCGCCTGGGACTGCTCATGGACCAGGCGCTGTTGCACTTCGTGGCCCGGCGTTCCGGCCAGGCGTTGCTTGCCCGGGTCGCGAGCCGGGTCGGCACTCAGCCCGGGGGCGGCTCCACGCGCGATTGACCACCACGCGGGGCGCGTGCACCGGCAAACCCGGTCATACGTTCACGGGGCGCGAGTTACGTCAGCTCGGGCGGGGTTTCACCCCGTTCTACACCTCCGGCCACGCTTGTATCGGGCGGGAAATGCGGCTGGAAGCGGGCCAGATGCAGGCCGGAGCCGGCCTAACACGCGCCTCTCGCGTGTATGACCAGTTCGGTCACTTCGGCTGCCGCCGTAGCCCACCGAATGTGCGCATCGACCTCCCGGGCGGTGGGTGGCCCGCGTGGGAGCGACCGGGTAGAATCGCTGGTGGGCCGCTAGCTCAATGGTAGAGCAGCTGACTCTTAATCAGCCGGTTCAGAGTTCGAGTCTCTGGCGGCTCACCAGCCCGATCGAACGTGAAAAGACCCCGGACGGCTGTCCGGGGTCTTCGATCTTGGAGACGTCGGCTACGTGGTTCGGGCCGGAACGGCCACGGCCTCGGAGTCCGCGACAAGCTCTGACGGCGAACTCGTCATCGGCTGGGTGAGGTCAATGCCGTGCACGGCCTGGGCGCGCTCGACGAACCACTTCGTGAATGGGTCTGTGGCACTGATCATCCGACCAAACGAGGCCGCGGGATCGTCACCCTCGAGAGTCACGAGCACGAGATCGCCCATCGGTGTCTGCTGCAGGAACGTCCGCTCGTGAACGCCGGCGCTCTGGCGAGACGCGGCGTACTCGTGCTGGCGCGGACCATTGAGTTCGTCGATCCAGGCGCGCCACTCTGGCGTCTTTCCGGGAAGGATTGGGAATGCGACTGCCATCAAAGGCAAATTAACCTCCAGGGACACGTGCGTGCCAAGCGACGGAAGTCGGACTCGCCACTGGCCATGCGCGACGGTCTTGGCGACCGTGTTGGGGCGTCGCGCCGTAGGGAACCCGAGGGCTCTCATGCCAGCTTCCGCTGCATCCACTCTACGCTCTCTGGCTGTGAACCCAGCGAGGCGGCTCGGATCTGACGA
>CAZSWK010000077.1:0-12505 GCA_964610835.1 uncultured Anaerolineaceae bacterium
TTCGCCGACGTCGAGCCGACCACCGACCAGGAAGTCGCCGCCGTCGAACCGGTCGAGATGTCGGCCGTCGACTCCGAGCAGTTCGCCGACGTCGAGCCGACCACCGACCAGGAAGTCGCCGCCGTCGAACCGGTCGAGATGTCGGCCGTCGACTCCGAGCAGTTCGCCGACGTCGAGCCGACCACCGACCAGGAAGTCGCCGCCGTCGAACCGGTCGAGATGTCGGCCGTCGACTCCGAGCAGTTCGCCGACTTCGAGCCGACCACCGACCAGGAAGTCGCCGCCGTCGAACCGGTCCAGGCGTCGACGCCCGACGACGACCAGCCCGTCTCGTACGATCCGACCGCTGACTTCCAGCTGTTCGGCGGTTCCGAAGGCGAGCAGCCCATGCCCGCGGTTGAGGATGTCCCGGAACCTGCTGTCGCCGCCATGGAGGCGTGGGAGTCGAGTCCAGAGGTCGCGGCGCGGCCGCCTGACGACGCGGCTGCATGGCCCATGCCGTCGGACGAGTTGTTCGTAGTCACCGAAGAGCCGGCTCAGGAAGCGCCTACGTTCGACGAGCCCGTCGCGGCCGACGCCCCCAAGCCCGCTGCGGCCGACGCCCCCGAGCCCGCTGCGGCCGACGCCCCCAAGCCCGCTGCGGCCGACGCCCCCGAGCCCGAACGGCCGACGCCATCGCCGGTTCCCATGCCTATGGTCACGACCGCGTCGGTGACGACCTCGCCGGACAATCCGGGCAATCTCGTTGTGCGTATCGAGTTGAAGTTCGTCGAGCCTGCGGCACAACGCCAGCTGGTGGCTGAGCCGCCGGCTCAGGGCGATCCACGGCAGAGTGACGTAAGCGAGGGTAAGGACGAGCCATCGCAGGCGGTGGCGCGATCAGATATGGGGGAAGCATGGGTCGAGCCGGATGATGACTGGCTCGGTGCGACCGACGAGTGGACGGCCCCGCCCGTGCCGGCCGATGCGCCACTCGAACCCAGTGTCGCGACACCACCCGTGCAGGCAAAGGCGCAGGAGCCGGAAGGGCTCAAGGCCCATCACGTTGACAGCGCAGACCCGGTCGCGTTGAACCCTGCTTCCGAGTCTGAAGATCCACTCAGTCGCGTGCCGGCGGCGTCGCTCAAGGGATTGGCCCGTGCACCCGGCTCTCCGGTGTTGGCCGCCGCGATGTCGGTCGGCCCGGCCGTGACGCCTGCGATCCCGGGGCCGGGACAGTGGTTCCTGCCCAAACGCAAAGCCGTTGCCGCCGGCGTGGGCGGCGAACAGGCGGCCCAGGTCGCCCAGTCGTCACCCATTCTGACTGCGGCGCTGACCGTGGGCATGGCCGCGCTCGTCGTGGTCCTGGTGCTGGTATTCCTGTTGCTGATGACCTCGATACTCCACTGAGTGATCCGGAGCCCGGACGTCACCCTTGTCGAACAGACACCATTGCGCTTAACATTCGGTCATGCTCAACACGGAACCCAATCTCCAGCCTGAGGTCCTGCCCCAGGCTGAGACTCCGCTGGTCGTTCTGAGCGAAGCTGCGGCGCACAAGCTCCAGGAGCTTGTGGAGGCCGAGCAGAACCCGGACATGGGCCTACGGGTGTACGTCTACAGCGGCGGTTGCTCGGGCTTCCGCTACGGCATGATGCTCGAGGATCAACCGAGCAATGAGGACCTGACCGTCGAAAGTCGCGGGATCAAGGTCTACGTCGACGGCCAGAGCACGCAGTACCTCCAGGGCTCAGAGATCGATTACCTCGACACCCTGATGGGTGCTGGCTTCACCGTCAACAATCCCAACGCGGTGTCCGCCTGCGGCTGCGGCAGTTCCTTCCGAACCGCCGATTCTGCTGGCAGCCCGGGTGCCTGCAACCACTAGCCAACCCCGCACCCACGTCGAAACGGCGGGCCGCAAGGCCCGCCGTTTCGATTCACTCCGGTCGCGCCCTCAGTCGTCGCTGAAGCGTTCTTCCTTCCAGGGGTCGCCGCTGTTGTTGTAGCCGTAGCGTTCCCAGAAGCCCGGTCGATCGGCGGCGACGAACTGCAGGCCGCGAAGCCACTTGGCGCTCTTCCAGAAGTAGCGCTTGGGCACCACCAGGCGCAGCGGGTAGCCGTGGTCGGGCGTGAGCGGTTGCCCGTCTGCCACGTCGGCCAGCAGGACGTCATCGTCGTCGAGCACTGAGAGCGGCAGGTTGGCCGTATAGCCCTGCTCCGCGTGTGCAATCACGAAGCGTGCCGTCGACTTGAGCCGTGCGCGCTCGAGGATGGTCTGGATGGCGACCCCTTCGAAGTCCGCGTCCAGGCGCGACCAGCGGGTTACGCAGTGGATATCCGTGTGCACCTTCTTGCGCGGCAAGGCCTTGAACTCGGCCCAGTCGAACTCGAACGGATTCTCGACTTCGCCCCACACCTTGAAGTCCCACTTCGCGAGATCGACGCGCGGCACCGAGCCGTAGTGGAGCACCGGCCACTTCTCGGTGAAATATTGGCCGGGCGGGATGCGCTTCTTCTGCTCCTCGCTCACGCGTGGCCCGCGGCCGATGAAGCTCACCTCAGGCATCCTCCAGCTGTCGAAGCAACGCACGGGTGATGAAACGGGCCGCCTCGGCACTCTTGCCGCCGAGCTTCTGTCCATCGTCCTGCTCGAGCGCCAGGCGCAGGTCGGCGATTGTCTGGTTCAGCTGTTCGGTGCGCACGAGCGCGCCCTGATCGAATGCAGAGTCGAGCCGCTCCAGCGCCACGCGCGCGTTGTCGACGGCGTGGCCTTTCTGCTCGAGGATCGCGCGTATGTCCCGTCTGGCCTCGTCTGCCTCGTTGGTGCGCGCGGGTTGCGTCACGCGTCGGCTCCCGCGAGCCGCGTTTGGCCGGCCGTTCGCCCGACCCACTCGCGCGCCAGCGCGCCCATCTGAATCTCGTCGAAGTAGCGCCCATCGCGCAGGACGGCGTCGCGCAGCCGGCCCTCGATGACGAAGCCGGCCTTCTCGTACGCACGGATGGCGCGCTCGTTGTAGCTGAACACGGACAGCCCCACGCGATGCAGGCCGAGACGCTCGAAGGCGTGTTCGAGCATCAACTCGGTCGCCTCGGTGCCCAGTCCGCGACCCCACGCGTCGTGCTCCCCGAGCGTGATGTGGAAGAGCACCGAGCCGTTGTCGATGTCGAGCCCCGAGAAAGTCGTGAAACCGACCAGCCGCGCCGATCCAGCCTCGACGATGGAATAGGCCAGCGCATCGGCTGACAGCAGGCGCTGCTCAAAGGAGTGCTGGATCTCTGCCGCAGTCATCGGTCGCGTCTGATATCGGGTCAGCCGCGCGATCTCCGGGTCGCGGTACCAGCGCACGACGGCGGCCAGGTCGTGCGGCTGCGGCCGCCGCAGGATAACCAGGCGCCCGACGATCCTTGTCGGTTGCCAGCTCTCGCGATCGAGCAGGTCAATCATCGGCTGCATTGCGGTTGGCTGAAGGTTGGCCAAGGGCCCGATGCTATACCACCGCTACCATCGCTCCCCATGCTGCATTTGAGCGACGATGCGCGAGTGGAGTGACGTCGCGTGGCGCATAGCGGCTACTACGCGCACGAGCGAAAAGGTGGCCACGCTCGCCGGCTACCTGCGTGATCTGAGTCCTGCCGAGCTGCCGATCGCGGTCACTTATCTGACCGGTCGCCCGTTCGCCGAGCGCGACTCACGGGTGACCGGCATCGGGTGGGCGGCCATCGCCGCCATTGCCGAATCGATCACGGGCGCGCCGGCTGGCGCACTTGGCGCCGCGTACAACCAGTCCTCGGACCTGGGTCAGGCGGTGGGTGACCTGTTCCACGAGTACAACCACGAAACGGTGGGCGCACCGCCTTCGCTCGTCGAGGTGGACGCCACGCTGGCGGCGGTGGCGGCGACGCGGGGCGCCTCCGCCAAGGCCGAGCTGCTGCTTGGCCTGCTGGAGCGTTGCGACGCAGACACTGCGCGCGCCGTGGCCAAGGTCCTGAGCGGTGACCTGCGCATTGGCCTGCGCGAGGGGCACCTCGAGTCGGCCATCGCGGCGGCGTTTGGCCGGCCGCTGCCTGATGTGCAGTGGGCGGACATGCTGACCGGTGACGTCGGCCGCACCGCGGAGCTGGCCCGTGACGATCGCCTCGCCGCGGCCGAGCTGACGATGTTTCGGCCGCTCAAGTCGATGCTCGCCGCCCCCGTCGCCGATGAGCAGGAGCCCGTCAAGCGCCTTGGTACGCCGGTGTGGGTGGAGGACAAGTACGACGGCATCCGCGCGCAGCTCCATAAGCAGGGGGCCGAGGTCCGCCTCTTCAGCCGTGATCTCAACGAGGTCAGCGGGAGCTATCCAGAGGTGATTGCCACGGCCGCCGGGCTGGCGTGGGACGGGATCCTCGACGGTGAGCTGCTGGCGTACCGCGACGGCATGGCCCTCCCGTTCCTCCAGTTGCAGGCGCGCCTTGGCCGCAAGAACCCGTCAGCGGAGGTGCAGCTCCAGGTGCCGGTGATTTACGTTGCCTTCGACATGCTGGCTCATGGCCCAGGCCGGGGCGCCCCGATCGACCCGCTGCTGCGTCTGCCGCTGCGCGATCGTCGCGCCCGACTTGATGCGCTGCACCTGCCCGACGTGCCCGGCCTGGCCACCTCCAACATGCTTACCGCCAACAGCGCGAGCGAGGTGGCCCACCTTTTCGACGCGGCCCAGGAACGTGGCAACGAAGGCCTGATGGTCAAGGATCCCGAGTCGATCTACACGCCGGGCAGGCGCGGCTACGGCTGGTTGAAGCTCAAGCGTGCGCTGGCCACGCTGGATTGCGTGGTAGTCGGCGTTGAGCTCGGTCACGGCAGGCGCCACGGTGTCCTGTCCGACTACACCTTCGCCGTGCGCGACGATCGGCCCGGTGCCGATGGCCGGCTGGTAACAATCGGCAAGGCTTACAGTGGCCTGACCGACGCGGAGATCGCCGAGATGACGAAGTGGTTCGAGCAACACACCCTCCGCCGAGTGGGGCGTTTCCACGTGGTGGAGCCAACGATCGTGGTTGAGATCGCATTCGATGTCATCCATCGCTCGAACCGCCACGACTCCGGTTTTGCGCTGCGCTTCCCGCGTATCTTCCGGCTCCGCCAGGACAAGAATCCGCGCGAGATCGACACGCTGTCGAACGTCGAGACGCTCTATCGGCGCCTCGAGTCCGGCCGGCGCTTCAGCGTCCAATCGGCCGCCGGTGCGGCCCCGCCTGCCTGATGGGCACCGACGCGGACAAGGTCACCCGACTGCGCGAGTTGCTGCCCGCGACGGCCGCCGGGATCTACCTGGCGACTGCCGACCAGGGACCACTACCGGCCGAGACCGCGGCAGCGATGCGCGAGGCGGACGACTGGGAGTTGCGGGTCGGTCGCGCGTGGGCGGGTCGCGCAGAGGATGTGGCACAGCGCGAGGAAGAGGCTCGTGCGGTGATGGCCGCACTGCTCGGCACCGATCCCGTGCAGGTCCACCTGGTTGCAGGCGCTGAGGCCGCGCTCGACCTGGCGCGACACGCCAACGTGGCACGCGACCGGATTCTGGACGCAACCGCCCTGGTCGGCGTGGTGCCGTTGGACGTGGTCTCCCTCGAGGCCGATGCGGTCATCCTCGCCGCGGACCGCTGGCTGCTCGGGCCGGAGGGAACGGCGGCACTCTGGCTCCGCCAACGGGGCTTGCAGGCGCCGGGTGGCAGACTCCCAAGGAGCGCATTGATCGGCTTGGCACGCAGCGTGGGCTGGCTTGAGATGTACGTGGGCCTCGACTGGGTCTTCGAGCGCACGCGCACACTCGCCGCGCGGCTGCGCCAGGTCCTGGCCGCGCAGCCCGGCGTCGAACTGCTCGAGACGGGCGAGCGCCCGGCGCTTCTCGCCTTCAAATTGACGAACTGGACGGCCGAGGAAGCCGCAACCGAACTGCAGCAGCGTGTCTTCGCCATATTGGGCGCCGCCGGCGACACTGCCCGCCTACGCGCCAGCGTGGCCTGGTTCAACACGGAGGCAGAGCTCGACCGCTTCGCCGCTGCGGTCACGGAGCTTGCCAGCCACACCCCGGCTACGCTTCCGCGACGTCCCAGGATCGAGGTGCTGTGAACCAAGATCGCCTGCCACCGGACCGGTCGCCTTTCGAGGTCCGCTGGCGGCAGCTCAGGAACCCGCCACCGCCGGTTGTTCGGGCAGTGCTGGCCAATCTGGGTGTGGCGATCTTCGGGGCGCTCGTGCTGCTCGTCTATGGCCTGCTTGCGCCGGACGCAGACCTGATCCCCTGGGTCGTCGGCTTCGTGGTCATCGTCGTCATCGCCGGCAGCCTGCTGACCTACCTGTGGGTCGAGCTGCCCACGGGTGCCGGCACCGAGCGGCGGCGCTCTGCGTGGGCGGCAGTGCTCGGCTTCTTCGCCGCCGTGCCCATTGCCTACCTGATCCTGGTCGTGGTCTTCCAGGTGATCCGGCCGTTGCTTGGCCAGGGCTGATCGAGCGAGGGAACGTTTCGGCCCCCGGGCCTCGTCAGGTATGAGGGATGAACAGTCAGCGCGTGCTACTGGCCAGCTTGGAGGGGAGAGCCGACGGCGCGGTCGATGCCGACGACTTCTTCCGTTCGCGGCTGGAGAAGAGCCTCGCCGCTGGCTACCGCCTCGCGGCCGTCATCCTGGGCAACTCAGCCGACGCGGAGGACGCAACGCAGGACGCTCTCGCACGTGCCTGGCAGTCGCGTGATCGCCTGCGCGACGTTGATCGTTTCGATGCGTGGTTTCAGCGCATCGTCGTCAACGCGTGCCGTGACCGGTTGCGCCGGCGCCGAGCCGGGCCTACGTTCCTGCCGATCAACGCGAGCCACGATGACGCGAGAGTGGCCGGTGACCCCGCCGGAGTGGGCACGGAGCGTGCTGCCATGAGCGCGGCTCTCGACCTGCTCAACCCCGACCAGCGCATCGCCATCGTGCTGCGTTTCTACCTCGATCTCGAGGTTGACGAAATTGCGCGTCGCCTGGGTACAAGGCCGGGGACCATCAAATCCCGATTGCACAGGGGCCTGGGGCAACTTCGCATTGCGTGGGAGGGCGAACAATGAACGACCTGGCTTTCGAACGCGAGCTGCGCTCCACGCTCCATGCACTCGCCCCGGCGGACGTGCCGGCTTCGCTGTCGAATTCTCTGGCGACGTTGCCGGACGGCCACCGACGACGGCTGGCAGCCCTGCTGTGGCCGGGTACTATCGGTCATCGCCTGGCGGCCGCGACCATGTCGCTGCTCGCGGTTACGGTGGTGGTCGTTCTTGCCTCCGTCGTGGCGTTCGGCTACGGCCTGCATCTGCCGACCGCTCCGGATGCCGGAAGTGGATCTCGTCAATTCGACTGGCACACCCAGGTCGCCAGCCTGCAGGCAGACGCGGTCACCATTGATGCGGGCGGGCGGACCTTCCATGTCCCGGCAGGTGCCCAGGTTCACTCGGATCCCGGTGACTCGGCCTACCAGACGCTGGAGCTCGACTGGACGGAGCAGGGCATCGAGCAGCGGTTGTACATGTACTTCGCTGCCGACAACGCAGACTGGTGGGTGAGCCAGATCCGCACGTATGACGGGAACAACCCGCCGGGGTGGGTCTACTACCAGGCACCAGAGCTCAAGGCCGGCCGCGGTCAGAGCTATGACGGCAACGTCGACCTGAACGGCAGCGGCGACCATGGCAGCGGCCGGCTGCGCATGACGAACGTGCGTCTGTCGGCGTTCGCCTCTGGCACTGGCGTCGCCTACCAGCCCGGTTGCATCGCGGCTGGCCCGATTGCATCAGGAGCCGATCAGCTGGTTGCGCAGACTGGAAACCCGCCCATCGCCGGAGTCGATCTGCATGCCGCGATGTCCGCGGCCGAGGCGGACGCTGGGCTGAATCGAGCGGGAATCTGCCACGAGTTCCGCTACGACTATCCGGCAAGCAACAGTGGGCAGACTTGGTGCACTGCGCCCCCCGGCAATATCACCTGGTGGGTGTTCGGCTCTCACGGCGAGCTCATCCTCTTTGTGGAGGCAGGTCCCGCCGAGACGCTGGCGCCCAACGCGCCGTACTTCGTTGGCTGCTCCGGAGCTCCCCTTGACTCGCATGAAACATCGCCGCCGGGGTTCTAGCCCAGGGCGCTCTCATACCGGTGGCACGTCCAGCCAGCCCTCGCCCACGACGCGGCCCACAAGTTCAGCGCGCGAGCGGGTATCGAAGCGCTCGTACAGGCGGGTCAGGCGGGCCTCAACGGTCCTCGTCGTGACTCCCATGGCCGCCGCGATCTCGTCGTTACTGAGCCCGGCCACCAGGTGGCCCAGCAGGGCGTGCTCGCGCGGTGTCAGCTCCCGGACCTTGAGGTCGGGGCGCGAGGTGAAGCGAACACCACCCGCCGCCGCCTGACGAACGGCATCGATCAGCTCACTCGTTGGTGCCGTCTTCAAGACGAAAGCCGACGCGCCACGGCGGAAGGCGTACGCGGCGTACTGCGGCAGGTCATAGGCAGTCCAGACGACGATGGTCGGTGCAGCGGGTCGTCCCTGGACCTCGGCCAGCAGGTCAAGCCCACGTTCGCCCTGCAGTCGGATGTCAAGGATGAGCACGTCGATACCGCCCTCTGCGAGCGCCGCCCGCGCGTCATCAAGAGTGCCCAGCGTGCCTACGACCTCCAGGTCGGGTTCGTGGGCCATGAGCTCGGCCGTGCCTTCTCGGAGGGCCGGGTGATCATCGACCAGCAGCAGGCGAACCGGCCGACGTACCGCGCCCGTCATGCCAGACCTGGTGCCCAGTCGAGCCGGATCCGCGTTCCGCCTCCGGGGAGATTGGCGAGCTCCAGGTGCGCGCCGATCGCTTCGGCCCGCTCGATCATCGACAGCAGCCCCAGCCGGCCGTCACGGACGGCGCGCAACGGCGCCGAGCGCTCAATACCCGGCCCGCGGTCCTCAACGCTGAGCGTCAGTCCGCTCGGCGTCGAGCGATAGGCGACGTTGATCGGCGGCTGACCGTGCTTGATCGCGTTCAGCAGCGCCTCCTGGGTGATTCGATAGAGGGCGCGCTCAACTTCTGGCGGCGGACGTACGGGCGCGTCGACGATCAGCGCTATGTCAACCGCCGCACGCTGGCCGACGCGGCCCGCGAGCCACTCGAGGGCATCTGGCAGACCCAGGTCCTCGAGGATGGGCAGTTGGAGGTCGTTGCCGATGGAGCGGAGGTCGTTGGCGATGGCACGCGCTGCCGCGGCGGCCTCGGCATCGCCCTTGGTGTCCAGGCGTTGGATGAGCAGCGCGAGATCGCCCAGCGGCCCGTCGTGCAGTTCGGTGGCGAGGCGGTTGCGCTCGGACTCTGCGGCGGCGATGACGAGGTCACGCTGCGCGACGGCAGTGCCCGCTTCGCGGGCCAGCGGCCTGATCGCTACGCGGGCGAGCACCCCGGCCATGGCCGCCGCGGCGAACAGCGGCAGTGCGAACACCTGCCAGCCGGGCGAAGCGAGTGCGATGTCGGTCGCCACCGGGACGGCGGCGGCGCCGGCGATCCCGAGCGCGGTGGTGATGCGTCGCTGGGAGAGCGTTTCCGCCTGCGAGTCGGTCAGGACTGCGCCCGACGCGACCGCGGCGGGCACGGCGATCGCGCCCGTGAGCAGTAGCCAACGCAGTCCCAGCGAGACGTTGATGTCGAAGGTCGCGGCATTGAGGGCGGCCGGCGAGTCGCGGGCGACCAGCCAACCGACGAGAACGGCGATCGCAACTGACAGCAGGGCGCACGCCCACACCGCCAGGGCGACATCCGGGCGCTGGATCCAGAGCGTCAGCTGTCGTGCGAGGGGCAGCAGTGCGACCGCCGCGATGCTCAGGCCCACAGCCACGAGAACCGGATTCCCGGTGGACACGAGCGGAACTGCGGAGAGGGGCGCAACCGCGCCGAGGACAGTGGCGGCGACGAGATCGGCGCCCTGCGCATCGTGGCGCTGCCAGAGCAGCCATGCACCAGCGAAGGTGCCCAGCGCGGCGAACCAGAGCGCATAGAGCGTGCGCGTCGGGAATGGCGACGAGCCGGGACCGGCGAGCCACCAGACCAGAAAACCTGCGCCGATCACTCCGGCCGCCGCAGCCAGCAGCAGCCGATCGCGCGCCTGCCGTGACATTTGCGGCGACCGTAGCACAGCGCCGCCGCGCGGCTAAGTACGGGAAACCGAATCGGTAGCCTAGGGATCTCCCCACTGTTCAGGCCTCGGCCGCTGCTGCAACCTATCTCCGTGACAACCGATCAGGCGTCGGCGCTCGAGACGCGGCGGCTATCCAAGCGCTACGGACGCGGCGGCGTGCTGGCCCTCGATGCGGTCGATGTCTCAGTCCCCGAGGGCTCCATCACTGCGCTCGTGGGACCCAACGGCGCGGGCAAGACGACACTCATCCGCTGCTGGCTGGGGTTCGAGCGCCCGACTGCTGGAAGCGCGCTGGTCGGTGGCGTGGACGCCCAGGTCGATCGGAAGGCGGTCGTCGAAATGGTCGGCTATGTCTCGCAGTCGGCCGGGCTGTACCGGGGATTGTCGGTCAACGACCACCTCCAACTGGCCAGATCGCTGCGCCCCGGGTTCGACGGGCAGGCAGCAGCGGCGCGATTGGACCAGTTCGAGATCCCCCTGCGACAACGTGCCGGGACACTTTCCGGCGGACAGGCGGCGCAGCTCGCCCTGGCGATCGCACTTGGCACGCACGCACCCGTGCTGCTGCTCGACGAGCCACTTGCCTCCCTCGATCCGCTGGCCCGCCACGAGTTACTGAACGTGATCCATGACGAGGTCCGGGCGCGCGGCGCCACGGCGCTGCTTTCCTCGCACATTGTCAGCGACGTTGTCGAGGTATGCGAGCGGATAGTCGTCCTCGCCCGTGGCCGGGTGCTGCTGGACGACCGTATCGACGCCGCGCTCAAGTCCCATCGCCTCGTGGGCGATGCCGCCCCCGCCGCAGCGACCATTGCCGCGATAACGCGCCCTGGCGGCGAGCGCCGCTGGTTGATTCGCTCTGACGATCCGGCGCTCCCGGAGCCGGCTCTCGAAGAACTGGTGATGGGCTACTTGGCGGCGTCGCGCGACGAAGCGCGCGACGCCGAGGCGGCGGCCTGATGCTGCGGTCTGCGCTGCTCACGTTCCGCATGCACCGTTTCGAGGTGCTGCTGGTAGCGGTGCTCCTGGGACTCACTGCCATCAGCGCCATAGTTGTCGAGAGCCACGTGGCTGTGGCCAACCCGTCCGACGCGTGCTGGATGCAGCACTGGCAGTTCGATCCGAACTCGAATCAGAACTCGGCGTGTGAGGCGCAGATCACGGACTTCTGGGCAGCCGCCGATGAAGCCTCGTTCGTCGCCAGTCCGCTGGCCGTGTCATTGCCCTTTGTCATCGGCCTGCTTCTCGGCGTGCCAATCGTCGGCCGCGAGCTCGAGCTGCGAACTGCCGGGCTGGCCTGGTCGCTGTCCGGCCGACGCTGGCGATGGTTGCTTGCACGCTTCCTCCCGGTGTTCCTGCTGGGTGGCATCGGCCTGATGGTCGTGGCCTGGCTGGTTGCCGACATGGCCCGCGTCGCCCATCCCTGGAACTACCTGGGCCCGGGACGCCTCCCGGACCTGACCGAGATCGGTTCCGAGGGACTGCCTCTCGCCGCACGCGGGTTGATGACCCTGGGCATCGGCCTGCTCGCAGGCGCGGTGATCGGCCGGACGCTGCCCGCCTTCGCCAGCGGGTCGATCGCGTGCTTTGTGCTGCTTTTCGTCGGCGCCCCACTCCTGCAGGGTTTCGTTGGCAACAGCGTGGCCGTGTGGCAGGACCAAACCGTGTCGATTGACCAGCCGGATCAGCCGCACCTTGTGGTGCCCGGCATGTCCGACACGGGTTATCGCACGCCGGAGGGCACCATCCTCACCTTGACGCAGGCGTCGGCGCTGGGCCAGGACCAGTGGCTGGCAGACCACGGCTACGTGCCGGTCTGGCGCGTCGCGCCGATCACGTCCTACCCAACGTTCGAGAGCGCCGACGTCATCGCCGCCTCGACGATCGGCCTCACCTGCATCGTCCTGACCTTCCCCATCGTCTCGCGCCGCCGCCCCGCCTAGAGGACACTCCCGCCGACGTTGTTGACACTCGCGCCCAGGCTCCCCCGTGCGCCGGCCTCGCGCCTGATGCGCGTACAGCATCGCGCACGGGCAATTCGTGCAGGGATAGTCGGCGGAATGGTCGCTGTGGGCCAGGTTTGTGCAGGGAATCGGCCGCTCTTGAACCGCTGTGCGCATCAACCGTAATGCGGCGCAGGCAGCCATCACGCTGATGGGCGGGCAGGGTCCTATGGCAACGAGCAACGTGGGTGGGCCGTGCAGCCAGTAATGGCGCCGGCTCGGTGTAGCATCGCCCGTGGGGGAGTAGCTCAGCGGTTAGAGCAGACGGCTTATATCCGTCCGATCCCAGGTTCGAATCCTGGCTCCCCTACCATTGCCGCCGATGGAAGATCCCAAGCAAGTTGCGCGCGCCC
>CAZSWK010000078.1:0-12343 GCA_964610835.1 uncultured Anaerolineaceae bacterium
CGGAGTCCGTGCGGCTGCCAGCCTTGAGCCGGTAGAGGATCTCGTCGGTCACCCGCCGGTTGGCACTGACAGCATCGGCCAGCAAGCCGAACACGGCGAACTGGATGCCCATCAGGATCAGCACGAACGACGCGATGAGCGACTGGATATGACCCTCGGTGTTTCCCTGCTGGATCCACGCCACAATCGGTATCAGACCCACCAACGCCCCCAAAATCAGGAACAGCAGGCCGAGCCCACCCAGCACTGCCAGCGGCCGATAGGCAGTCATGGTGCGCAAGATCGTGCCCATCGACCTGACGATGTGCCCAAATACGCCACCGATCAGCCGCGACTCGCCGCCGTCGCGGGCGGAAGGCCGGAAGGTAACGGGCACTTCCTTAACCACCATCCCGGTGTGCGTGGCCTGGATGAGCGTCTGGTGCGTGTAGGTGTGGCCGATGTACGGGTTCAGCCGGAGGGCGCATTCCCGGCTGAAGGCGCGGAAGCCACTCGACGCGTCCACGACCCCGCTGCCGGCCACCGTGCGTAACATGAAGCTGCCGATGCGGTTGCCGTACTTCTTCGACGCCGGCATATGCTCCAGCGAGGCGACCTGCCGGTTGCCTGAGACCATGTCCGCGTCGCCGCGCAGGATGGGCGCGATGAGCATGGGGATCTCGCTGGCCAGGTACTGGCAATCGGCGTCGATGTTGACGATCACGTCCGCGCCGTGCTCGACCGCCGCCTGCAGGGCGGTGCCAAAGGCCACAGTGAGGCCGAAGTTCCGGCGCAGGCTCACGACGTAGTCCGCGCCAGCCTCGCGCGCCACTTGCACGGTGCGGTCGGTCGAGCCGTCGTCGCACACCAGCACCTCGACGCGGGCAACGCCGGGCACCGAGCGTGGGACCTCGCGGATCGCCTCGCCGATGGTCGCCTCCTCGTTGAAGGCGGGGATGGTGACGATCAGCTTCACCGGCCGACCAGTGGCGAACGACCCCTCCAAACCGTTCATAAGGCCAGCAGTCTATCCCCGGGCACGAGCGGAAACGACCGCGACGATGGTCCTATTCGCATGGATCGCGGTTCCACCGTGGTCTGCGGGCTCAGCCGTAGAGGGCGAGCAATTCGCTGATCCGCCGGCGCTCGGCGCGCCGGCCGAGAAACGGGATTTCAGTCTTGTCGAAATCTGAGCCCTTGTACAGCAGCGCCTCACCCTTGTCCCTGGCCAGTGCGTAGGCAAAGCAATCGCCGTAGTTGAGGCGGGCAGGATGGCCAGAGCCCTTGCCGAAGTCGCGATAGGCCTGGCGGGCGATCCGTGCCTGCGCCTCCGTCACCGGTTCGAGGCTGATCGAGAGGCGGCCGAGCAGATCGTCGAGTCGCGCTCTCTCAAGCGGGTCAGTCGAGCGGTCGATGATGATGCCAGCCTCGACATAGCTGGCCGCGGACATTCGGCACGGTGGATGCTCGGCGATGGCACGCAGGTACGCTTGCGACTCCGGCTCAGCCCGCAGAATCGCGATAACGGCCGAAGTGTCGACGATCACTTCGGCAGCCCCTCTTCGTCGTAGAGCAGCTCGTCTACGTCGACGTCCCAAAAGTCTGGCGGCAGCCCGCTGTTCAGCTGACGGTTCCACTCCATGATCTCGTCGATGTCGAAGCCCGGCCGCACGCGCTCGAGGCGCTCACGAACCGCCGTCGTGACTGCCTGGGTCATCGATTCGCCCGTCGAGTCGGCCAGTTCCCGGACCAGCCGATAGGTTTCTGGGTTCTTGATGTTCAGGCTCATGGAGGAATTCTACCTTTCATCGGTCGCTTTCTACCTTTGGCGGTGGAATGAGTACTGGTCAGGTTGGGTGAGTGATACCGCCGGTCACGCTCGGCTAGCCTCTCGTGGTGCCCACCTACCACGTGGTCGATCGGTGGCTTGGCAGGCCTAATTTTCGAGTCGCTCTCGGGACGGCATTGGGCTCCCTTCTTCTGCTCCGCGTCCTGGAAGTCATCTCTGCACGCCTAGGCCCCTCCTGGGGCTTCGACTTCGCCGCCTACTGGACCGCCGCAGGTCGTGTCGCAACCGGCGGCTCCCCGTATGCGCCCGCGGTCAACCAGGCGGGCAGCTTCCTCGCCTACCTCTACCCGCCGCCGCTTGCGGTCGCCTTCGCGCCGTTTGCCGGGCTGGGCGCCGATTACCACGATGCCGCCTGGCCCTGGCTGCTGGTGCGCGCCCTCATCGCAATCGCCGCGCTCGCCGTCCTGGTGCGCCACGTCGGCATGAAGCGCGGCGAGGCCGTCGTGGTCACCGTCGCCCTGGTGGCCCTCCCAGCCGTGACCTGGGACCTGATCATGGGCAACGTCAATCTGCTGCTGATGGCCCTGCTGGCGGGAGCATGGCTCGGACTCAGGGACGGCGGGACACGCGGTGAGAACGCCGCCGGAGCGCTGATCGGTATCGCCACCGCGATCAAGGTCTTTCCAGCGTTGCTGATCGTCTGGCTGCTGCTCACGCGCCGGTTCAGGGCCGCGCTGGTGGCGCTGGCGGTGATCCTGGGCGTGGCACTGGCCACCCTGCCCTTCGTCGGCCTCGCGGGCTGGGCCGACTACCTGCGCGTCGTCACCGACCTGGCCGGCTCGGCGCCGCCCAGCCTCTTCTCAATCTTGTGGCCGTTGATCGTGCTGGCCGGCTTGGTGGCGGCGCTGTGGTCCACCAGAGAGCATCCGGCATGGGTCTCCTTTTCCGTGTGCATCCTCGCGGCCATGCTGGTGAGCCCGACGCTTGTCGCCACCTACCTGGCGCTCGCGCTGGTACCGCTGATCCTGCTTCTCGCTTACTCACCCGGCCAGTGGCCGGCGATCATCTGCTACGGGCTCGTTTTCGTGGCCGGCATGCTCGAGTTCGAGGCGGGTCCCATGGACATCGTCGCCGCCAGGGCGCTCACCTCGCTGACCGCTGCCACGATCATCGCGGCGCTGCTCTGGGCAGGCCACCAACTAGGTGGACGGCAGGTTGGGTTCAAGGCGGCCGCGGCCGAGCCGTGAGGCGACCACGTCGAAGATCGACGATGTCCGCGGGCCACGGTCAGGGGCCAGGAAGGGCGCCAGCATGCCGGCCAGCGCGATCAGCGGCACAGCCGCATCTGGTAGCCAGCCGAGCAGCGGCAGAAACAGGCCCCACCAGCGGCCCCGGGCGGCGAGAAAGGCGGCCGGCACCAGCAGCATGGTCAGGTAGTGGGACCACAGCAGCGGCGACAGCAGCAGCGTGGCCATCAGCGTGACCACGAAGCTGAGCTCGCGGTCGCGGCGCAGGCTCCAGAGCACAGCCACGACCGCTACCGCGTAGCCCGCCAGCAGCGCGAGCGTTCCGAGCCACGGCGGGCCGCCCAGGAGCAATACGGCAGAGCCCGCATCGGCGTTGCTGGGGATGCCCATGACGTCGCTGACGTTGAGCAGCACCGTCCCCCAGTCGAACCAGCGCTGCAGCGCAACGAAGGGTAGCGTCAGGCCGACCACCACGATGCCCAGCGCCACCGTCCAGGCAAGGGGCCGCCAGCGCAGCCGCAGCGCCCACCAGGCCGCCACCAGGGCCATCGTGGGGCGCACGGTAAGTGACACAGCGAGGGCGAGTGCGCCGGCGGGACGGTCGAGCCAGCGCCACACGACGACGGACAGGAAGGTCACCACGACACTGACGTTGCCCAGGTCCAGGTCGTAGATCACCGGCCGTGAGAAGGCGGCGACCCCAAAGACCAGCAGCCGGACATTGCGCGGTACCGGCATCAGCGCACAGGCGAGGGCGAGCAGCACCACCCGCAGCACGAACCAGACCACGGCCGCGCTGCTGAGGGACAGCGAAGTGAGCGGCACTGCCGCCAACGCTGGGAGCGGCGAGTAGAGGTAGAGGCCGAACGGCCCCGGGCGAAATGGACCGGCGAGAGTCTCGACCTGGTACGGCGTGCCGTTGCTCACGAGCCGCAGTGCCGCGTCGTAATAGGCGTTGAGATCGTAGGCCCAGTTGAGCGCCCGGTCGGCCGACAGGGCGATCGTCAGGCCAAAGAACAGCAATCCCAGCCCCGCGACGCCCACCGCCAGGGGCGTCGACCAGCGACGCGGCATCAACTCGATGATAAGTAGCCGCTAAGCGGCAGATGACCCGGCTCGGTCATGCTCGGACGGTGCAGCGAGTACTCGACGTGCTCCTCCCGCCGGCCTGCCCCGGATGCGGGCGTGAGGGTGCGGCGCTGTGCGCGGCCTGCCGCGTGGTGATGAGCCGGCGGCGCGACGAGCCTGCGGCATCGCCCGTCGGCCTGCCGGTGCGCGTGCCGGTCGGAATCGTCCAGGTCGAGTGGTGCTGCTCGTACACCGGGCCGGCCAGAGCGTGCGTGCACGCGCTCAAGTACGACGGGGAGCAGCGGCTGGTGGCGCCGCTGGCGCAACTGATGGCCGAGCGCTGGCAGCGAGCCGCAATCGGTGGCGACGTGCTCGTGCCGGTACCGGTCCACGCCGACCGGCTGCGGCAGCGCGGCTTCGACCAGGCGGAGTTGCTGGCCCGCGCCCTGAGCCGGCTCCTCGACCTGCCGGTCACACACGCCGTGCGTCGGGCTGCGCGGACGGCCGCCCAGCATCAACTCGGCCGCAGTGCGCGTGCCGGCAACGTGAGCGCGGCTTTCACGCTCGATGCGGCATCGGCCGCGGCCATTGCCGGCCGCTGGGCCGTCCTGGTTGACGACGTGGTGACCACCGGCGCAACGCTGGCCGGCTGTGCGCGCGTGCTGCGTGAAGGGGGCGCCGTGGCCGTCTCGGCGATATGCCTGGCCCACGAGCGCTGAGCGCGGATCAGTCGGCCTCGTCCTGCTCGTTCGGCAGCGCCGGCCACTCGCGCCGCGGACGGAGGCGATACACGCTCGACTTGCGCGACATGAAGCCTTCGTCGACCAGGTAGCGACGCAGCGATGCGGCATCAGGGTGCCAGTTCCCGAGCAGCTGGTTGACCTCCTTCTCGGGATACTTGTGCTTCTTCTCGAACACGGTCTCGGCCAGGTAGCGCAACACAACCAGCCGCTTGGATCGCTGGGCGGGCACGGAAATCAGGCGATCCCCCTCGAAGAAGGCACTCAGTACCTTCGCTTCCGCTGGCCCGGCCCACTGCGGCACCGTCAGCGCCTCCGGCCCGCCACCCGACTGCTCGACGGCCAGCCTGTGCAGGTCGGCGCCGATGCCCGAAAGCCGCTCGAAACGGAGTGAGTAGTCCACGTACGGCGGCCGTGGCTGCGATTCGACCAGGCCCGCGTCACGTAGCCGCTTGAGGTGGTGAACCACCGTGCCGGGGGTCAGCTCGAGCGCCTCGGCCAGTGCCTCGACCGACATTCGCCGCCCGTCGGCCAGCAGGCCCACGATGCGCAGGCGGGAGGCGTCAGACAGCGCTTTGAGGGCGGTGAGCAGTTCGGAGTCGATCATGTCGTGAATCTAGTCGTCACTTTGACAGCCGTCAAAATGAACCGGCACCGACGCGCGCGTAGACTCGGGACAATGGCCATTGACCAGCCTACCCGTCGCATTGGGCCGCATCTGCCGCTGGGAGCCGGCCTGCTCAAGGCTGCCGACCGGGCGGCGGAGATAGGAGCCACCGCCGTCCAGGTGTTCACCGACAACCCCACGGCGTGGCGGCGGCGCCCCCAAACGCCACCAGAGCTGCCCGCCTTCAGGGCGCGCCTCGCCGAGGCTGGCGTGGGGACGCTGGCGGTCCACGCGCCATATCTGGTCAACCTGTGCGGCCCGAACAGTGATTTCTGGCTTCGCTCCGTGGCCAACATGGCCAATGAGCTCCAGGTGGCGGCGCGGTACGGCGCCGACTTCGTGGTCATGCATATCGGCTCGCACCGCGGAACCACGCGCGAGCTGGGCATCGAACGCCTGGTTCACGGCCTGCGCGCCGTCCTCGAAGAGGCAGCGGCCGTTCCCCTGGCCGACGGCGACAGGTTGCCGCGCATCGTCCTCGAGAACGCGCCCGGCAGCGGCGACGGGATCGGGTCGACCATGGAGGACCTGTCAGACATATTCGACGCTGCGGTCGGCGCCGGCCTGGACATCGCACGCCTGGGTGTCTGTCTCGACACAGCACACCTGTGGGCGGCCGGCTACGACATCGCCACCGATCGCGGACTCGCACGCCTGGTTGCGCACGTCGACCGGGGCATCGGGCGCGAGAGAGTGGTCATGCTCCACCTGAACGACTCGCGCACGGTGCTCGAGTCGCACGTGGACCGCCATGAGCACATCGCCGCCGGCCAGGTCGGCGAGCGCGGCATGCGCACCTTGCTGCAGGAGCCGTGGCTGGCGACGCTACCCGCGTTCCTCGAGACGCCGGGCATGGACGACGGCTACGACCAGGTCAATCTCGAGCGCGTGCGCATGCTCGTGACCGGCGAGAGCCCGCCGCCGCTACCCCCCGAGGCGTTCAGACTGCGCGGATCGCGCGCACGCACGGCCCCGCCGCTCGCCTGACCCGGGCTTACCCGGCTCGAGCGGGCTTGACCCGGTCGTGCGCGAAGGGCCCGTACCAAGGGCCTATATCGAGCAACACGCGCGCACCGGATGATGCCGACATCGCTGACTGCCCGGTAAGGGAGAGAGAACAGGGATCGATGAGCGTCCAGAACGGGCGGGCCTTCAACGAGTGGCTCAGGACCCAGCTCAAAGCCAAGAAAATGTCGCAGCGCCAGCTCGCGCAGCAGTCAGGCGTCGATCACTCCACCATTTCGCGCCTCGTGCGCGGGGATCGAACGCCTTCACTGGGCACCGCCACCAAGCTGGCGCGCGGCCTGCGCGAGCTGCGTGATGAGACCGAAACGCCACACTACTTTGGCCTGGTGGCCTCGACCACCAGCCATCCCACGGCGCGCGTCGAGTACGCGCTGCGCTCGGACGATCTGCTGAGCGAGCCGCAGGTGCGGCAGGTCATGGAGTACTACCTGGCCCTGCGCATGCGCCGGCTGCAGGCCGCGCGCGAGGCTCAGCCCGTGCGCAACGGCGTGCTGGCTCCACGACTACCCAACCGCAACTGATCACCAGCCGTCGCGCGGTCCACGCGGCGCTCCGCGTACCTTTCCGCCAGCTCGACCAGTCAGCTGGCTTGGCTGGTCGCAGCCTCTGTTTCCGCGGGCAGCCGGGGGCCTAACTTGGTCTTGGACGACAGGATGTAGGCGATGCTGCCGAACAGGATGATCGACAGGACGCTGATCGCCCGGTCAACCAGCACAATCGCCGTAGCGTCGTTGCCGGGCGCGTTGTAGAGCCCGATCAGGATCCCGGCGACGCCCAGCTCGACCAGCCCCAGTCCAGCGGGGGTGAAAGGAACCGCGGTCAGGAGCGACGCGATCAGGGCGACGAAGAAGGCACCGCTGATGCCCAGGTTGAGCGGAAAGCCGAGTGCCAGGATCACCAGGTAGAGGCGAACCGCCTCGGTCGCCCAGATGAGCGCAGTGATGATCGTGAGGACGGGCAGGCGCCGCGCCTCGATCGAAAAGACACCTTCCTCGAAGCGGTCGTAGAACTCAGCCACCTTGTCCGGCAGGGGCAGGCGGCGGATCATCCGCCCGCCGAAGTTCCTGATCAGGAACAGGCCGAGGGCCAGCGCCACGATGATGGCCAGGCCGATGCCGAAGACGAGCTGTACCTCCGGCGACATCCCCGAACGGAAGCTCCAGAAGCCGGCGGCCAGGCCCAGCAGGACGATCGCGAACAGATCGAAGATGCGCTCGATGAAAACCGTGCCGAACGTCCGGCTGAGCGACACCACGAAGTTGGCGCGCAGCAACCAGGCGCGATAGACGTCGCCCAGTTTGGCCGGCACCAGGCAGTTCACGAGCCAGCTGATGAAGATGATCTCCGTTGCGTCACGCAGCCGCACGCTTGTTCCTGCGCCACGCAGCAGCAGTTCCCAGCGCAGCCCGCGCAACGGAAAACCCAGGTAGTAGATCAGCAGCGCCAGGATCAGCAGGAACGGGTTGGCATTGGCAATCGACTGCGTGAGCGTCGCGAAGTCGATGTCGCCGGCGGTGACGGCGATGAGCACGACCAGCACGACGGGCAGAACGATCGAGATGATCGTGCGCGGATCGCGCAACCGCCTAGAGAGCGGCGGCGGCGGGGCAGCAGCCTCGGTAACACCCGGATAGTCGACCAGCTTGTCCTGGCTCATGCGGGCTCGACCCGACGGTTGCCGCGCATGCGCTGGATCAGTTTGGCCAGCGGGCCAGTCAACCGGATGAGCCGCGAGCCACGTCCGACTACCAGACTCACGTGCTGCAGGCCGGTGAGCAGCTCGTCGGCGGTTGTTATCACCCCGGGCACCACGGAGTAGGCAACGCCCACCTCCAACACCGTGTGCGCATCCGACACGGCCACCCCGGGCAGCTTGTGAGCCGCCGCGAGCTCCGCCGCTCGGGCGTTCCCATCGCCCAGCATCAGGCGCGCGTTCCAGGCTTCGACGTAGTCGAGCAACGGTAGCAGCCGTTCGAGTTCGTCCGCCCACGCCGAGCGGCCGGCACCCGCCCGGAAACGGTCGTAGGGGTGGGGCAGGCCAACCACGCCGCCCTGCTCGTGCACGGCCACCGCTGCATCGTGGGGCGACAGGCCCGGCGGCACGGGCGCCTTCAGATACAGTCCGATGAGGTCTCCGGCAGTGGTGCGGATCTCCTGGCCGACGATCACCGTCAGGCCGCCCGGCGCACGCTCGCGGGCTGCCAGTGCCCCATCGATGCGGTCATGGTCGGTGATGGCCAGGTGGGTCAGGCCACGATCGAGGGCCGCGCGCATCAGGGCCGCGGGCTTGCTGAGCGAATCGAACGACGCGGACGTGTGGCAGTGCAGATCGAGGAACGACCGGCCGGCGCTCGAGGCAGATTCGCTCAGGGCGGTACTCAGATGCGTTGCACCAGAGACTTGCGGAAGAAGTCGAAGTTCTCGAGCGCCAGGCCGGTGCCCAGCGCTACGCAGTTGAGGGCGTTCTCGGCCACGTGACAGGGCACGCCGGTGACCTGCGTCAGCAGCTTGTCGATGTTGCGCAGCAGTGAGCCGCCGCCGCTCATGACCATGCCCTTGTCGATGATGTCGCTGGACAGCTCCGGGGGAGTCTCCTCGAGCACGGCACGCACCGCGCCGACGATCTGCTGGAGTGGCGCCTCGAGCGCCTCGGTGACCTCCGAGCTGCTGAGCGGCACTGTGCGCGGTAGACCCGCGATCAGATCGCGCCCGCGGACCTCCATGTGCAGCTCGCGCTCGAGCGGCAGCGCCGCACCGATCTCGATCTTCACGTCCTCCGCCGTGCGGTCGCCGATCATGACGTTGTACTTCTTGCGCACGTAGTTGCCGATCGCCTCGTCGAAGCGATTGCCGCCGACGCGCACCGAGCGCGCCACGACGATGCCGCCGAGGGCAATGACGGCGATCTCACTGGTCCCGCCGCCGATGTCGACGATCAGGTTGCCCGATGGTCCACTGATGGGCACGTTGGCGCCGATCGCCGCAGCGAGTGGCTCCTCGATGAGGAAAGCCTCGCGCGCACCGGCCTTCAGGGCGGCGTCGCGCACGGCACGCTTCTCGACGCTGGTCACGCCGGATGGCACGCTGATCATGACGTCGGGCTTGGTGAAGGACCGGCCGGCCTTCTTGATGAAGTAGCGCAGCATGGCCTCGGTGATCACGTAGTCGGCGATCACACCGTCCTTCATGGGCCGGATGGCGGTGATGTTGCCCGGCGTGCGGCCGATCATCTCGCGTGCCTCTTCGCCGACCGCGACGATGTGGTTGTCGTCGCTGACCGCGACCACGCTCGGTTCGCGGGCCACGATGCCCTTGCCCTTGACGTAGACGAGGATGTTGGCAGTGCCGAGGTCGATGCCGATCTTCATGGCTTGGTGACGCCCGCCCCTTCTGAGACACGCTCGATCTTCGCGCCGAGATCGAGGAACTTGCCCTCGATGTTCTCATACCCTCGTCGAACGTGGTGCGCGCCGTGAATCAGGCTCGTGCCGTGCGCGGCCAGCGCCCCGAGCATCAGCGACGCGCCGGCGCGCAGGTCGCCCATTGCCACCTCGGCGCCGGTGAGCGGCGATGCTCCATGGATGGCGGCATGCCGGTCGTCGATCAGGTCGACGTGCGCGCCCAGCCGGCACAGCTCCGATAGCCACTCGAGCCGGTCTTCGAAGATCGTCTCGTGCAGCCGGCTGGTGCCATCGGCCTGGCTTAGAAGGACCGAAGTCGGCGGCTGCAGGTCCGTGGCCAGACCGGGATACGGGGCGGTGGCCACGTCGCGTGCCCGGAAATGGTGCTGTGCCTCGCCCCCGCAGCGAACCTCGATCGAGTCGCGGCCGCAGGAAACCGGCACGCCGATGTCGGTGATGACGTCGAGGAACGCACCCAGGTGGTCACACGGCGCCGACTGGAGGGTCACGTCGCCGCCGGTGACGGCCGCGGCGACAACGAACGTGCCTGCCTCGATGCGATCCGATATGACCTGGTGTTCGGCCCCGCGCAGGCGGCGCTGGCCCTCGACCACCACGGTGTCCGGCGCGGTGCGTTCAGCCTGGGCGCCCATCTTTTGCAGCAGGGCTATGAGATCGTCGACTTCAGGCTCCTGGGCAGCTGGTTTGATGATTGTCTTACCGTCGGCCAAAGCGGCCGCGAGGATGGCGTTTTCGGTGCCCATGACTGTCACCGCGGGGAAGTCGATCTGCGTCGCGCGCAGGCGGCCCGATGATCGGGCGAAGTAGTAGCCGTTGCGGTACTCGATGTCGGCGCCCAGCGCGCGCATCGCATCCACGTGCAGGTTCACCGGGCGGCGGCCGATCCGGTCGCCACCGGGGTTGCTGATGATCACGCGCCCAAAGCGCGCCAGTAACGGGCCCAGCAGGATGAAGCTGGCACGCATCTTGGCTGCCGCCTCGAGCGGAACGAACAGCCATTCGACGTCGCCGGCGGTCACCTCGTAGACGTTCGGCGCCGGGTGGTCGACGACGACGCCGAGATCGCGCAGCACGCCGACCATTACGCGCACGTCTTCGATCTCCGGCATGTTCGTGAAGCGGCAACGCTCACCGGTCAGGGTGGCTGCCGCGAGCATCTTGAGGGCGGCGTTCTTGCTGCCGCTGATGCGCACCTGCCCGCGCAGTGGCTGGCCGCCGGTTACCCGGAAGGCCTCGTGCTGGATGGGCAGTTCCTGGTATTCCCAGTGGAACCGACGATCACCGGCCAATCGACTCAGCCCCGCCCACGCGGTCCCTCGCGGTGGCGGCGCTCGGCCACGCGAATATGCAACAGTGCGCGCTGCAGCGCCGCCCTGGCCCGTGCCATGTCGGCCGGCTCCTCGAAACCCTCGGCCAGGACCCGCTCCGCCTCACGGCGCGCCTCCCTCGCCCGCTCGAGGTCGATCTCCGAGGCCATGTCGGCTGTTTCCGCCATGACCACTACCTTGTCGGGGCGAACCTGCAGGAAACCCCCGGCGATGGCGAAGAATTCCTCGTCGCTGCCCTTCCGGATGCGCAGCTCACCGACCCCCAGCGTGGTCAACAACGGCGCGTGGTGCGGCAACACGCCCAGCTCACCCTCGACGCCCGGGCACACCACCTCGTCGACCTCCTCGCTGTAGGCGAGGCGTTCAGGCGTAACGATTTCCAGCAGCAGCGGCATGACAGTCAGACAGTCCGATAGTCAGAAAAGTGCACTGTGGTACAGAGATTGGGGGTGGGGTGCTCCAGACACGAGGTCATGAGGCCAGCTTCTTGGCGTTCTCGCGCACGTCGTCGAGAGTGCCCGCAAGGAAGAACGCCTGCTCGGGCAGGTCGTCGGTCTTGCCCTCGAGGATCTCCTTGAAAGATTGCACGGTGTCCTTGATCGGCACGTACTTCCCCTCACGTCCGGTGAACACTGCTGCGACGAACATGGGCTGGCTCATGAAACGCTGCAGTCGACGCGCACGGGCAACTGTGAGCTTCTGGTCCTCCGACAGCTCGTCGATACCCAGGATGGCAATGATGTCCTGCAGGTCACGGTAGGCCTGCAGGACTCGCTGCGTCTCACGGGCGGTCTCGTAGTGCTCCTGGCCCACGATGGCGGGATCAAGCACGCGCGAGGTGGAGGTGAGCGGTTCGACCGCCGGGTAGATGCCCAGCTCGGTCAGGTATCGCTCGAGGCGGATCGACGAGTCCAGGTGGCCAAAGGTGGTCGCCGGCGCCGGGTCGGTGTAGTCGTCGGCCGGCACGTAGATGGCCTGCAGCGAGGTGATCGAGCCCTTCTTGGTCGAGGTGATGCGCTCCTGCAGGCCGGCCATCTCGGTGGCCAGGTTGGGCTGGTAGCCCACCGCCGACGGCAT
>CAZSWK010000079.1:0-1918 GCA_964610835.1 uncultured Anaerolineaceae bacterium
CCTGACCCCCGCGATGCGAACGCGGTGCTCTCCCAGCTGAGCTACATCCCCACGGGAGCCGAAATTATACGGTGCCCCGGTCGCCCCTCCCACGGTGGGGTACCGATGTAGGCGATTCCCGTGCTTCCCACCATTTGGACGTAATGAGTCCGACCTGTTCCCGGGCGGGCGTCATTCCGTGCCATGCGGACCGCCAGCCGTCCAGATGGCGCCACATAGCGACGGCTCAGCGGAACGTGAGACGTATTCGGTCCAATCGGCGCGAGATGGCGGGCCGGGTGATCAATCCGCGTTCAGCGGTTGCCTCAGATGACCTTCGGCTCTATCGGCGCGGACGGGGCAACTGCGAGCATGGCCGGCGGAGGTGAGACATGCGTGCCATTCGGGCCCTTCTGATCTTTCTGATCGGCGCCGTGCTGTCGCTGACGATCACGTATTTCGCCGTCATCAGGCCGCGCATCCGGAGCTGGGGCGTCGAGCCCGGCGAGGGCGAGATGCCGCTACCCGGCGACGATCTCGTTAGCGCGGCGACGGCGATCGAGACGCGCGGTATCACCATTGCCGCGCCACCCGAGCGGGTATGGCCCTGGCTGGTGCAGATGGGCTTTGGTCGGGCGGGCTGGTACAGCTACGACGTGCTGGACAACAAGGGCCCCAGCGCGACGGAGATCGTGCCCGAATTCCAGGCCCTCAAGCCGGGCGACATCATGCCCACCCATCCGGGCGGCGGCTTCCTGGTCAAGGCCGTCCAGGCCGAGCATGCGCTGGTGCTGTACAGCGACACGGAGCTGGTGCGCACACAGGCCGAGCAGGCGGAGGCGGAGGGCCAGACCGAGCTGCCGACCGCCGGACTTCGGGCCACGGGCGCCCTGGCGACGGCCTCCCTCCCCGAATTCGCTGCGTCGTGGGGCTTCTATCTGCAGCCCACCGGCGATGGCGAGACGCGGTTGATCGAGCGCTTCCGCGCACGGACGCCGGGTAACGGACCGGCACAGGCGGTGCTCGGCGAGATCATGGGCACCGGCATCGTGCTCATGACGCGCAAGCAGCTCGAGGGCATCAAGGAGCGCGTCGAGCATCTGACCGCGTCGCCGGTGGAGCCGCGTGCATCTGAGGACCTGCCGCGAACGCCGGAGGTCGAGCCGGAGGTGGTGTCGGCGACTGTCTAGCGGTTCGGTCCCGAGTCGTCGAGCCAGAAGGTGACCAGCCCGTCGTAGTCGGCCGTGGTCGGGGCCGACGCCTGGCCCAGGATGTCCAGGCGTTCGTAGCTCCAGGCGATGGTCGGCCGGTCGCCGAGCACCTGGCACACATAGCGGCCGGCGGGCACGCCGTCGACGTCGTATGAGTTCTCGCTCGGCCAGTTGTCGGGCGTTGCGCTGACCGTGCCGTCCGCCTGGAGCTCGAAACAGCTGCCCGTGTCAGGCTCGATCTGGGCCTGCTCCGCGATGGCCGAGTAAGCCGCGTCCAGCGTCACGGAATCGCTGTAGAGCACGTAGCGCACCGTCAGATCGCTGCCTGCCGGGCTGCAATCGGCGGCGGCCAGTGCGTGTTCGGGCGAGCTGGTCGTGCACGTTGGTCGGAGCGCATCGGGGATGTGTGCCAGCAGCCGTCCGGCGGCGTCGGTCGGCAGCGGGATGGTGGGTGATGGCGTGGGCGTCGGGCTCACCGTGGCGCTGGGTGCCGAAGTCTGGCTGGACGATGGCGGGGTGGTCGGTGGTTGAGTCGGGCTGGGCGTGGTACTGGGCGCAGCGGACAACTGCGGCGTTGGTGTTGGTGTCGGTGTCGGCGATGCCGAACCGCACGCGGTGAGCATGAGGGCAAGCAACAGGGAGGTGGCTGTCCGGAGCGGGTGGCGTGCGGTTGTCATGGCGTTAGCCGCTCGCGCCAGGCATGGCCGGGATGGGCCATTTCGAGGGCT
>CAZSWK010000079.1:2018-12256 GCA_964610835.1 uncultured Anaerolineaceae bacterium
GGGCTGAGTACACCGCTCGTACAGGCCCACAGGCAGTGGTCGGTGCCCAGGTGGCCGACCAGGTCAGGCAGGTCGTCGGCGAAGATCGAGATGTCAATGTCCTCGTGCGCCCGTGGCTGGTGGGTGAAGGCATCGATCGCCCAGCCGCCGATGATCCACCACGGTATGCCCGCGCCGCTCATCAGCCGCTGCGCCTGTCGGGGCGTGAGTCGGCGCCAGCGACCGTACCAGCGATAGAAGTCGACATCGTCGTCGGGTGGGCCTGCCTGCGGGACGGACTGTTGCATGGGCTAAGGAGGATCGTAAGCAACTGCGCGATCTGGCGCGGAGATATTGACGATTAGAACATTTGTTCTATCATCGCCGGGTGCCCAATAACCCGGTTCTGTCCACTGCGCTGGCGCGCCTCGAGTCGCGCTGGGGGAGTGCCGCGGTGCGCCTCGGCGGCGGCGAGACGCATGACGTACAGCCTGCGGTGGCAGGCGCACTGGCTCTCGCCGCGTTGCCAGCGGTCGGACCACGCCCGGCAGGGTTGCCGGACGACGTCGTGCCCACCGGTTTCGCACATCTCGACACGCTGCTCGGCACCGGCGGCCTGCCACGCGGTGTCAGCGTGTCTTTCCGCGGCCTGGGCTCGAGCGGCAAGACGGCGCTGGCGCTGCACTGCCTGGCCCAGGCCCAGGCACGCGGCGGTATCGTCGCGTTCCTCGACCTGTGCCGCAGCTTTGACCCATTCGAGGCGGTGGCGCGCGGCATCGACCTGCGCTGGCTGCTCGTTCTCCGGCCGGCAGATCTTGCCGAGGGCTGGGCACTCGCTGCCGCACTCGTTGCCGAACACGGGGTCGACCTGCTCGTGGTGGACCTGCCGGGAAGGATCCGCGCCGGTCACGACGAGGCTCTGCGCCGGCTGGCTGCACATGCACGCCGTTCCAGCGTCCGCCTGATCGTGCTCGAGCCGGCGCGGCTGCCGGCACCCATTCACGGCATCCTGGCGGAGACGGTGGCGCTGCGCCTGGAGCTCGAGCAGCGTGCCTGGCTGCGCGCGGGTCGCGACATCGTCGGCCGCTGCGTCCAGGTCAACGTGACCAAGAACCGTTTCGGGCCGCCCGGCCGAGCGACGGAGATAGAGATCCGTTACCCGGTAGACGGTGAGCACGGCCCGGCAATCGAGCGTTACTGCGATGCGACTCCTCTACCTCGACTGGCCCCATCTCGCATATCGCCTCGAGGCCGCCCGCGCGCGATCGGCTGATCAGCCTGGCGGCGCGGGCGGCGCGCGGCTGCCCGAACTGGTCGTCATCGGTGGCCAGCCGTGGGCAGAGGGTGCGGTCCTCGACTCCAGCCCGGCTGCGCACCGGCTGGGCGTCGCGCGTGGCCAACCGCTGGGCACTGCACACCGACTGGCACCGGAGGCGACCTTCCTGGCGGCCGACCATGACGCCTACCGACGGGCAATGGAGCGGACGCTCGATGCGCTGGCCGGCTTCACGCCCGGCCTGGAGGGCGAGCCTGATCCCGACTCACCACGCTACGGTCAGGTCTGGCTGGGCATCGAGGGTCTTCACCGACTATGGGGTGACGAGCAGACGCTCGCCCGCCGCGTGCTCGCGACGGCGGCGCCGCTGCTGCCGGGGGCCCCACGCATCGGAATCGGCAACACGCGCTTCGGCGCCCAGGTCGCAGCGGTACTCGGTGCAACGCGCGGCGGCGAGCGTGTCGAGGCCATCACGAGCGGTGGCCCGGCGGTCGAGGCGGCCTACCTAGCGCCCCTGTCGATCCGGCTCCTGCCGGGGGACGAAGAGTTCCGCGAACGATTACGGGTCTTCGGCCTGGCGCGTATCGGCGAGTTCGCCGCGCTGGCCAGCTCGGCGGTCGTCGCCCGCTTCGGCGCGCAGGGGGCGATGCTGCACGATCTGGCGCGGGGCATGGACGGCCGTCAGCTGCGTCCCCGCCGGCCCGTGGCGCGGCTGCGCGCCGAAGCGGAACTCGACCCCCCGGTGGACGCGCTCGAGCCGTTGCGTTTCGTGTTGCGCAACCTGTGCGCGACGCTGTGCGACCAGCTCGCCGCACGCGGCGCGGGCGCCACTTCGGCATTGCTCGAACTAGGCCTGGAAAGCGTCCGCGCCGCCCCGCAGTCGCTATTTCTCGAGCAGGCGCTGCCCGAGCCCAGTGCGGCGAGCGATCTCCTCGAGCGGTTGCTGCTCGCGCGGCTGGCTGCTACAGACATCGGTGGTCCGGTCAACCAGCTCGCGCTCGAGCTGCGCGGTGAGGCGGTTGCCGCCGGCCAGCAGCTCGGACTGTTCGCGCCGCAACTGGCACAAGCCGCGCGGCTCGACTGGCAGCTGGCCGGTCTGGCGCTGCGCTTCGGCCCCGACCGCGTCCTGCGCGCGCGCCTGCTCGACGTCGAGGCGACTGTCCCGGAGCGGCGCAGTGAATGGCTGGCGGCTGGTCCCGGGGACATGAGATGACCAGGCTGCTCGGCCACCACCCGCGCATCGACGTCGATCTCGACGAGCAGGGCGAACCCTGGCGCCTGCGCTGGGAGGGCGGCAATGAACAGGTCGAGGTGTGCAATCGGTGGCGCATCGACGAGGCTTGGTGGCGCCGTCCGGTGAGCCGCGACTACTACAAGCTGGCCGGCAGACAGCTACTCGCGCTGGTGTACCTGGACCGAGTCGACGGTACCTGGCACCTGGAGCGTGTCTACGACTGAGCGCACGGTGCCTGAATTGCCGCACAAGCGAGTCTCCCCGGAAGGTCCCGAAATAGCACTCGGCCCCGGGGAGACCGGGGCCGAGCCTACGGAGGAGTGGTCGTTGGACGAGCTCGAGAGGAGGATGAGCGAGCCCGAGCGACCGTGTATTGCCCGTGGGACGAGGCGAGGCGCGGAGGTGTGACGGGCTGCCGCTGGCCGCCTTGCGACTGAAAGAAAGCTGTCATCAATTCACAGCTTCCGAGCGCGAATCAGTGCAGGGTGGGCGGGCCTCCCGGGGGCACGGTCAGGACCACGATGATCACCACCAGGCCGATGAGAACCACCACCAACCCGGCAGCGGCGAGCATTTGGATCGGAGTCGGACGCACGTCGAGAGGATACGCGCGCGGCGCGCGCCCTAGGGTGCGGCGGCTGACGCGATGGCGAGCACGGCCGGCAGCCCGACCATGATCAGCGCCGTGGCGAGCACGGCCAAGATGAGCGCACGCAGCAGCGGCACGGCCATATTCAGCGGGCTCATCGTGCGTTGGACGTGCGGGCGGTCGCGTGTGTTACGGACGCGGCCCGTGCTGATGGGCAAGACAGACATATCGCGCTCCCCACTGTCCAGAGATCAATTCCGTATTACCGCCAGGCTGACGTTCACCCGGACGGAATCGGCGTGGCAGACGGGGACGGCGTCAACACGCTTGGCGACGGCAAGGGCGTGGCCGTCGGCGATGGCATAAGAGTAGGCGATGGCGAGGGCACCGCGCCGACCTTTTCGCGCAACTTCAGAGGCGCATACGGATCGGCCCAGGGCAGCACGTCGAGCGGATTGACGCGCTCGCGGACGTAAGCGGGGTAGTCGTACTGCAGCAGCCGCGGCACGACCGGCTGCCATGTGCCATCCATGCGAATGAGCCCGTAGTGCAGGTGGCAGCCTGTCGCATAACCGGTCATGCCCTCGCGCCCGACCGTGTCGCCTGCCTTGACCGTATCGCCCGCCCCGACGACGGCCTTGGCAAGATGCACGTACACACTGCGATAACCGTTGCCGTCGTCGATGACCACGACGATGGGCAGCGTGTTGATCTCGTTCAAACGCTGGTAGCGCGCGTCGATGGCCGCCGCGTCTCCCCAGTAGCCGAAGAAGGGGTCGAATTCTCGTCCGGCATACAGGACGGTGCCGTCATGAGCGGCGTAGACCCGGTCGTTGCAGTGGGTGGAGATATCGAGACCATCGTGATAGGCGACACCGTCAATGAGCACGAAGCCGCCCTCGTTGGCCGGGCGCGGCGCGAAGCGGCTGGTGATGAACGCGTTGTGTAGCGGCCATACGTAGCCGGTCAGCTGCCCCGGGTCGAGGCTGTGCGGGGTGACGGTCTTCACGTTGACGGCGACGGGCGTGGGTGACGCACTCGGCCCGGCCGATGGCGCGACCCCGCTGCTGGCCGACGCGCCGGGCGTGACGGAGGCGGCGACGGGCGACGAGGGGGCGGTCGAGAGAGGCGTCGGACTGACGACGGCTACCGGTGAGGGCTGACTGCCGGAGCCAAGGATCACGGCCACGGCAGCCGCGAGCACCAGTATCGCCACGACCAGTGCCGCACTCAATGCGCGCACCAGGGTGATTCGAAACGGGAAGCCCATGTACGTGTATCAAATCACGCCTCGAACAGTTGCGCCGGCTTCCCAGTAACTAGAACATTCGTTCTAATATGGCGGGATGCCCACCGCCTTCGCCGAGCTGCACTGCCACTCAAACTTCTCGTTCCTCGATGGGGCATCGCCAGTCGACGACCTGGCCGAGCACGCTGCCAGATTGGGCCTTGCGGCTGTCGCGCTGACCGACCACCAGGGTCTCTACGGTGCGGTGCGCTTCGCCGTGGCGGCGCGGGAAGCAGGCTTGCGGCCGATCATCGGAGTGGAGATCGACCTGCTCGATGCGATTGCGCCCGACCCGGCCGGACTGGTCGTCCCGTCTCGCCGGCGGAAGCGGTCGCGTCGGCCGGGCGGCCAGGCGGAGCAGGGTCAACGGCCGGCGGTGGGCCAGGCGCCGACCGAAGGCCGGGTGGTCAGGCCGACGATGAATCGCCTCCGACCGCCGGGCCACCGGGAACCCAAACGCGAGGACCTGCGCGGCGTACGGCCGCGTGAGCTCGGGCCGCACCTCGTCCTGATCGCGCGCGACATGACCGGCTACCGCAGCCTGTGCCGGTTGGTCAGCACGGCCCACCTCGCGGGCAGTAAGGGTGCGCCGCGCTTCACCACCGAGCTCGTGCGGCGCAACACGGACGGCCTGCTGTGCCTGTCCGGCTGCCGGCATGGCGAAATCGCGCGCCGACTGCTGGCCGGTGATCGGTCGGGCGCCGAGCTGGCAGCCAGGGCATGGGCAGGGGTCTTCGAGGACGGTTTCTACCTGGAGATGCAGCACCACCTGTTGCCCGACGACGACTGGCTGGTCAGTGAGACGGTCGCGTTGGCCGGCGCGACGGGGCTGCCGCTGGTGGTGACCAACGACGCGCACTACGCGCGACCGGAGGAGCGTGAGCTGCAGGACGTGCTGGTGTGCATCAGGCACGGCAAGACACTCGACGAGAGTGCTCATTTGCGCCGGCCGAACGGCGAGTACCACCTGAAGTCGGCGGCGCAGCTCGCCGAGTTGCCGCCGGGTCGGGGCGAGCTGGGCGAGGCCGTTGCACGGGCATGGGCGGAGGGCATCGCCACGGCGGGCGAGGTGGCCGCCCGCTGCTCGGTTGACTTCGACTTCGAGCAGTACCGCTTTCCCGGCTTTTCGGTCCCGTCCGGCGAGACCGCTTTCTCATACCTCGAAGCCCTGTGCCATGAAGGCATGCGGGCGCGCTACGTGCCACTGCGGCCGGCGGTGGTCAAACAGCTGGCGCACGAACTGGAGGTAATCGAGCGCACCGGGCTGGCCGAGTTCTTCCTGATCTGCTGGGACATCATGCGGTTCTGCCGCGAGCGCGGGATCCCGGCGCAGGGCCGTGGCTCGGCCGGTGACTCGATCGTGGCCTACGTACTGGGCATCACGCGCGTCGACCCCATTCGGCATCGGCTGCTGTTCGAGCGCTTCATCAACGAGGGGCGGACGACGTATCCGGACGTGGACATCGACTTCGCCTCGTCGCGCCGCGAGGAGGTGATCCAGTACGTCTACGAGCGCTATGGCACCGAGCACACAGGCATGGTCTGCAACCTGGTTACCTACCGGGCCCGCTCGGCGGTGCGCGAGGTGGGCTACGCGCTGGGCTTTCCGCGCCCACTGGTCGACCGCGTGGCCAAGGCGCTGGAGACCTACGACTCGGTCATGGTCCGGCGCGACCTCGAGGCCGAGGGTGGTTTCGCGGAGTTCTTCGCCGCGCCCGGCGAGGCGCCGGTGACCCAATCGGCGGACACTGCCCGGCGGCGCGGGCTGGTCGACGGCATGGGCCAGCTCAACGACGGTCGCGGCCGGGTGCGCGCACCTTCGCGCGTGCCGTCTCGCGCTCCCTCCGATGACGAGGGCGGCCCCGGTGACACGCCGGTCAGCCTGCGCTGGCTGAATGCGTCCGACCGCCCGCGCACTTTGTCGATCTCCGTACCGCGCCCATTGCTAAGCCTTGGGGAAGAGCGGCCTTTAAGGCCCCCAGAACGTCTCCGTGGTGGCCAGCCCACGCAAGACGCTCGCCCGCAGAGCATGGTGCCGGCGTCGGCGCCGCCGGAAATCGGGCGTTATGAAACGCCTGGTGCGGGAGCCAGCAATGGGCGCGGTATTGGAATTGACAGCGGCACCCCAGAAGGTCGATCGACCATCGGCCTGAGCCCTTGGGAACGGTGGCTGACGCTGACCGCGCGCATCGATGGCTTCCCACGCCACCTGTCGATTCACACCGGCGGGATGCTCGTCACGCAGGCGCCACTGATCGACATCGCGCCACTCGAAAGGGCGACCATGCCGGGTCGTGTCGTGGTGCAATACGACAAACGCGACATCGAGACTATAAAGCTGATCAAGCTTGACCTGCTCGGCCTACGCATGCTCAGCGCGATCGACGATGCGCTGCGGGACATTGCTGCCGATTGTGGCGTGCATGTCGTCCTGGACCGCCTGCCGGAGGACATTCCGGACGTGTTCCGCATGATCTGTGCGGCTGACACGGTGGGCGTCTTCCAGATCGAGTCGCGCGCGCAGATGCAGACGCTGCCGCGCTCGCGACCGACCACGCTCGACGACCTGGTCGTCGAGGTGGCGATCATCCGTCCCGGCCCGATCCAGGGCAATGCCGTCCACCCTTACCTGCGCCGGCGGCAGGGCAAGGAGCCGGTCAGCTACCTGCATCCCAGCCTGCAGCCTGCGCTCGAGGAAACCCTGGGCGTGATCCTCTACCAGGAGCAGGTCATGAAGATCGCCATCGACGTGGCCGGCTTTTCCGCGGCCGAGTCGGACGGTTTCCGTCGCGCAATGGGCACGTGGCGTTCTAGCCGCGAGATGGAGAAGCTGCACGCTCGTTTCGTTGACGGCTGCGTCGCCCGCAACGGCCTGAGCCGCGAACAGGCGGAGGAGCTTTTTCGCCAGGTCGCGGCCTTCGCCAGCTTCGGCTTCAACAAGAGCCACGCGGCGGCCTTTGCGCGGACGGCGTATGAATCCGCGTTCCTCAAGCTGTTCTACCCGGCCCAGTTCGCGGCCGGCCTGATCAACGCCCAGCCGATGGGTTTCTATCCGGTCGAGGTGCTGATCAACGACGCCAAGCGCCACGGCGTGGCGGTGTTGCCGGTCGACGTCAACCGCAGCCGCTACCGGACGACCACCGAATGGGTGGGCATGCCCGGGGAGGCACTGCCCGACGGTGCCGGTATCGAGCGCCGTCCGGCGGCGGTCCGGTCTTCCGGTTGCGTGGTTCCGTCGCAGGAGGCGCGCGACCGCTGGGCGGGGCCCACTGCACAGGGCTACGGCATCCGCCTGGGTCTATCGCTGGTCAAGGGCATCGGCGAGGCAGAGGGCGAGGTACTCGACCGCGAGCTGACCAGCGGCGGTCCGTTCACCTCGCTGGCCGATCTGGTCGCCCGCGTGGAGTTACCCGAGGAGGTGGTCGAGCGGCTGATCCGCGCCGGTGCGCTCGATGCACTCGGTGAGCCACGGCGCAAGCTCCTGTGGCAGCTACGCGAGGTGGCCGGAACTGCACGCAAGATGGGCGTACGGCCGACCACGCGCTGGTCGCGCACGCTCGACCTCCACCTGCCCCCCACGCCGGCCCCCGACCTGCCGGCGCCGTCAGAACTCGAGCGATTGGGCGATGCCTACGCCATCCTGTCGCTCGACGCCCGCCGCCAGGTGATCGAGCTGTTCCGGCCCGCCCTCAATCGGCTGGGCGTGACGACCGCAGGCGCGTTGAGCGATACGCGGCCCGGCCCGGTCAGGATCGGCGGGCTGGTGGTCACCCGCCAGCACCCCATGACCGCTCGCGGCACGGTCTTTCTGGCGCTCGAGGACGAGACCGGCATGGTCAACGTCACGCTCTGGCCGGACACCTGGGCACGTTTCCGGCGCACCGTCCGGCGGCATGCGCTGCTGTATGTCGAGGGTCGGCTCGAACGCGAGTCTGCGGTGGTCAACGTGATCGCCGACCGGGTCGAGTCGCTGATCGAGGTGTGCCGCCCGGTGGGCGGACCGCAGCCGATCCGCGGTGTTCGCCACATGGGCCACGCCGGCATGCGCCGCGCCGGCTGAGTGCTGCCCCCAGGCCCTAGCTTGTGGAGCGCTTGGCGACCTTGCGCGCCTCCTGGCGCTCCTCGCGCCGCTTGGCGCGCTCCTTGGCCTCCTGCTCGACGCGCTTCTGGCGCGAACGTTCCTGCATGCCGTGCAGGAAGTCGCGGTACCACGCGGCGAACGCGGCGGCCAGCGTGCCGTAGACGACGCCGATCGCGAGCATGTTGCCGGTCACGATCAGCGGGTCGTAGGAGGTCGTGGTGGTGGTCGTGCCCGACGCCGCTGCCAGGCCGGTCACGAGGATCGCGATGGTCCAGATGATGCCGGCGACGAGGCCGTAAAGGAGACCCACCAGATACGAGGCGCGCGGCGCCAAGAAGCCGGCGATAAAGAAGACGAACAGCGCCGGTGGCACGAAGAAGAACTGCAGGTACAGCTCGAGGATCTTGGCCACCTCTGGCGAAAGTGAGTCGATGACCAGCGCCAGCGCGAGGCCGAGCACCAGCAGACCGAGTGGCAGCCACAACAGCCGCCGCGTCCTGAAGATCGACGGCAGCAGGCGGATGTCCTCGCGGACGTTGGGCATCTTGAAGAGCGCCTTGCGCGAAGACTCCTGGGCCGGCGTGTCGGTCGTCTGCTCCGACTCGCCGGCTTCCTGGGCGGCCAATTCGGCACGCTGCGTTTCGCGGGTGCGCCGGCGGGCGCTGGCGCGGGCGGTGTTCTTGGCGCGGGCCAAGGTCGATCTCCTAGGTTGAAGGGCCGGGGACAAGGGCATCCTAGCGCACGGCGCGCGACACCCCCGCCGCGGGACACGCACAGGCGCCGATAAGCCGCCGATAAGTCGCCGATAAGCCGCGCATAAGCGGCGAACGGCAGACTTTGCGCCATCCGCCGGGCCAATCTCGCCACCTGCCCGCCGCGGAGGTCGCCATGCTTGGCGTTGGCCGCGCTGCGCTAGTGCGCATGGGCGCGCTATTGGTCCTGGCAGTGTTGCTCGGGCTGTCCGTCCGCGCGCTGCTGGCTGCCCCGGTCGCAGGGGACGAAGTCGCCTGGCCACCCTCGATGGGATTGGTGGTGGGCGAGGTCGTCACGCGTGGCGCGGCCGCGTCCGACCAATATGTCGAGCTGTACAACGCGTCGGCACTACCGGTTGAGCTGGGCGGACTGGAGCTCGACTACGTCACCGCATCGGGCGCCACGACGGCCGTCAAGCAGAGCTGGAGCGAGCTCGCCCTGCCGCCCGGCGTCCACCTGTTGATCGCCAACGCCGCGGGGAGCTACGCAGCGATGGCCAACGGCACTTTCAGCGGCGGTTTCTCGGCGTTGGGCGGGACCCTCGTCATTCGCGATGGCGAGACCGGCAGCGTGATCGACGCTCTTTCCTGGGGGAGTGCGGCAAACTACTTTGTTGAAGGGACGCCAGGCATGGCGCCGCCAACGGGCAGCAGCCTCGAGCGCCTGCCCGGCGCGGGCAGCAACTGGATCGACACCAACGACAACGCTGCCGACACGTTCGTGCAGCCCGCCCCGGTCGCGCAGAACCTGTCCTCGCCCCCGCAGCCGGCGCCGAGTCCCAGCCCCAGCGCAACGTCGCCTGCCTGCGGAACCGCGCAGCCGACCGACACGCCCACCGATACACCGAGCGCGGTGCCGTCCACTGCGCCGCCGGCGCCCACTCCCACTCCCGCGGCGACTGTCGCGCCGACCGCGTCTCCGGCCATGTCCATCGCCGATGCTCGGGCCCAGCCGATAGGCGCCACGGTCGTAGTAATGGGAACGGTCACCGTGGGCACGGGCCGGATCCTGGGCGACACGACCATCGCCGTGGAGGAT
>CAZSWK010000080.1:0-11924 GCA_964610835.1 uncultured Anaerolineaceae bacterium
TTTGGTTTGGGCGTCGGCTTGGGCTTTGGTTTGGGCGTCGGCTTGGGCGTCGCTTCCGCGGTCGGCTGAGACTGCGCATCCGGGGTGGCCGCGGCTGCGAGGTCGGCCTGCGTCGGGACGTCGTCGCGTGCAGCGTACGCAGCGGCGGCTGGGTAGGGGCTCGGCTCGGGCCTCGTCGCTGAATGGGGTACGGGGGTCGAGTCGCCCGGCAACGGCTGGGCGACGATGGGTGGGTTGACGGCGACTGCCGACACGGGTTCGGGGCTCGGCGCGGTGGCCGCGGCAGTGGGAGCAACTCGGCCATCGATGCTGGTAGCCGGCAGGGAATAGGCGGTCGCGGCGCCGATCGATAGCAGGGCCGCCAGCGCCAGCAGCAATGTCTTCCAACGCATGTGCCAAGGGAACCGTGCTGGGGCACAGCCGACACCTGACCAGAAGGACCCCTAACCGCACACAAAGGGACTAGATCGGGCGTCTTGGTTGCGCGCCGGAGCGCCGGCTGCGACTAGTGGGCGTTGTCTCCCGGCCGATAGCGCCGTCGGCGCGCCACGCCGATGCCCGACAGGGAGCGGCGGACGATCGGGATCCACGCCAGCGCACCGAGCATCTGGGCGGCAATGGCCAGCAGAACGAGAATTCCCGGGACGGCGGTTATCAGCGCCGGATATGTCCATGCGAGAGCGCCACCGGGCAGCGCCTGGAGCGCGTTGGAGACGGCGCCATCGAGGCCACTTGCCAGCTGCTGCGGCTGTCCGTTGCCGGTGTGATCGGAACCGGTGCCGAGCACGAGCTGCGGCGAAGGTGTGGCGGGCGGCGTGCTTTCGCTAGTGGGCTGGACGGTGGGTGGGGGCGAGGGGCGCTCGGTTGGCAGGGGTGTCGGTCGGTCCCTCGGTGGCGAGCCGGGCGGCGGGGGAGACGGCGGGACGGCCGTCGCCGTGGGCGTGGGGGATGGTTGAGCGGTATGTGACGGCGCTGGTGACGCGGTGGGAACGGGCGACGGAGTGCGCGTCGGCGAAGGTGTGGGACGCGGAGTTGGTTTGGTGGTTGGCGTGGGTGTCGGAGTTGGTCTCGGCGAAGCTGTTGGTGTCGGTGCCGCGTCGACAACCACGAATGAGAGACTGCCGGACGAACTGGTCCCCGAGCAGGTGGTGGTCGACGAGGTGTCGGGTACATTGTGAGCGCCCACCGCCCAGCTCAGCCGGCCGGTGCCGGTGGCATACCCGCGGATCCGGAAAACGGCCTGATCGGCGCCCGGTTGACCACCCACCAGGGGATAGTCAGCCTGGGGGTCCTTGAAGGTAACCCGACTGGCACCGGGCCAGACCACGTCCCATGCGTCAAAGGCGGCTCCGGACCTCGCGCCGTGTACAGAGACGATGGCCGCGGCCACCACCTTGAAAGTCGATCGAACGGCGAACTGCACGCAGCTGATATCGCTGTTCTTGCCGCTGCCGGTGTTGGTGACTGTGATTGTTATCGATGTCGTCGCGTCTGCGACCAGCTCGGTCGGGTACGCGGAGACGACGAAGGACTGCGCACCGAGAACTGGCGCCGCCAGCAGCGCTAGGGCGACCAGCCCGCCAGCGAGCGCGGTGAGGCGGCCGGTCAGACGGCGAGCCGTGGGACCCACAACGTGTGTGCCGGGACGTCAACATTCGGGAAGGGAGCGTCCTGAACGGTTTCGAGGGCGTGAATGAACGTGATGACCAGGCGCTCGTCGAGCTGGGTGCCGGCGGCGTCCTCGAGTCGCGTGAGGGCCTCGCGGATGTCGAGTGCCTTGCGGTATGGCCGTGTGGTGGTCATGGCGGAGAACGCATCGGCCACGGCCAGCACACGCGCGACGAGCGGAATGTCCTTGCCGGCCAGGCCTGCCAGGTAGCCCCGTCCGTCCCAGCGCTCGTGGTGGTGGCGGACGCCCGACCGCACCACGGTGATATCGGGTAGCTCGCGCACGATCAGGTCGCCCAGCGCGACGTGCTGCTTGACCGCCTCCTCTTCGTCACGCGTCAGGCGCCCTGGCTTGCGCAGGATCTGGTCGGGCACGCCGATCTTGCCCACGTCGTGCAGCAGCCCGGCAATGTGCAGCGTGCGCAGCTTGTCCTCGTCGAGGCCAATTTGCTGGCCCAGGAAGACCGCGTATCGTGCGACATCCTGCGAGTGCCGCTTGGTGTAGTGATCCTTGGTGTCGACGGCGAAGACCAGGCCCTGGAGGACATCGAAGCTGGACTCGACGGCCGGCGATTCGCTCTGCTCTGTGCCAGCGACGCGAACCACGTCGCCGCCACTGGCCCGGGCATCGGCAAGCGTCTGTGCCGCGAGTGACAGCAGCGCCGTCACCGAAGTCGCATGCTTCGGGTAGGAGCACACACCGGCGCTCACGGTGATCGGCAGCTTCTCGGTCGACTCGAACTTGATGCTCATCTCCGCAAGCCGGCTCCGGATGCGCTCGACGATGGCGAGCAGGTCGACCTGCGACTCGGGTGACCTGATGATCAGGAACTCGTCGGGCCCGTAGCGGCCCATCGCGATCTCCGGAGTCAGCTCAGCCGCAATTTCGCGCGCCACGACCAGCAGCACTTCGTCGCCGGCACGGTGGCTGTACGTCTCGTTGAGCAGGCGGAAGTTGTCGATATCGACCAGTGCCACGTCGAGCGTGGCCTCCCTTTCATGGGCATGCTCGATCTCCTGGGCCAGCTGTCCCACGAGGGCACCATGACTGAGCGTTCCGGTGAGCGAGTCGCGCTGGCTCGCCTCGATCAGGGCCGCGGTCTGGCGCGATATACGGCCCTGTGCGGCACGGAAGATGAAGAAGAGCATCAGCGCGACGATCATGGCGGCCGACAGGATGACCAGCACGACGCCGCCGCGCAGCGCAGCGAGCGACGACAGGATCGGTTGCGCGTCGCGCCAAACGCCAACTACCAGCGCGACGTGCCCATTGAGGCTGAGTGGCAGGTACTCGCGCAGGACCGTCGTGGCGTCGACGGCACCAGGTCCGGTGTCGGCCTGGTCGGCAGGCGCCACATCGACTGTCACCACGCCCTGGCTGACCGCTGCCTGGAATTGCTCGCTGGGCGGCACCAGCGCGCCGGCTGCCACGGGCTCGGTCGCTGCCAGGATCCGTCCGTCCGGCGTGCGGAGTTCCACGCGCAGGATCTCGCCCTTGCTGGTCAGGGTCGTCATCAGGCGCTCGAGCTCGGTGCGCTGTTGGTCGCTGAGCGAGGGATCGGTCGCCAGGTTTGGTGAGAGGCCCTGCTCGGTGAACCCGCGGATCGTGGCGAGATCGCTGCTGATGATTGCGTCGAAGGCAGTCTGCGAGGAGTAGACGGAAACGATCGTCGCCTGGGCCGTAGCGGTCACGCCGATGATGACCAGGAAGACGCCGAAGACGATGATCAGCAATACCGGCCGGCGGGGGTGGACCCCCGCGCCAAAACGTTCCACGCCCGAGATCCATCTCCCCGCGCTGGTTTTCGTGCTCGCGCGCGAAGAGATTACGGACGGCCGACCGGCACTCCCACGACTCGAAAGTACCGGAGTGCAGCCGACCACACCGCGTCGACTTGACTTGGGCGCTATACAACCATATGGTTGTATGGATGGCAGCCGAGATCGATTTCGACCGCGTCTTCAGCGCCTTCGCCGACGCCACCCGGCGCGACATCGTGCGCCGGGCACTGGCAGGGGAGGAGGGCGTGGCCGAGCTGGCACAGCACTACCAAATGAGCTTCGCCGCAGTGCAGAAGCACGTCGCGGTGCTCGAGCGGGCGGGGCTGGTGGCCAAGCAACGGGTCGGCCGTCGCAAGGTCGTCCACACGCAGTTGGCGGCGCTGGACGGCGCCAGAGCTCTGCTGGACGAGTACGAGAAGCTGTGGCGAGCTCGGATCGATCGCATGTCGGACCTGCTTGCCGAGAACATGGAGTACACATAGATGCCCGTAACCGCCGTGCGCAGAGATGCCCACAACCTGACCATGACGATCGTCGCCGAGTTCGAGGCCACGCCCGAACGGGTGTGGCAACTGTGGGCCGATCCGCGCCAGTTGGAGCGCTGGTGGGGCCCTCCGACTTATCCGGCCACGGTGACTGTCCACGACCTGCGGCCGGGCGGTCGCGTGCAGTACCACATGACCGGACCTGCCGGTGACCAGTCGCATGGCTACTGGCAGGTGCTCGACGTCAGCCCTCCCGCCTCGCTGACACTTCTCAATGGCCTGGCCGATGAGCACGGGCAGCCGAATCCCGACGTCCCGGCGGGCACGCTGAGCTTGACCATCCGCGCCATCGACGAGGGTCGCACGCAGATGTCGATCGAGAACAAGTTTCCCAGCGTCGAGGTCATGGAGCGCATGCTCGCGATGGGCATGGAGCAGGGCATGAAGCTGGCAGTCGGCCAGATCGACGCGATCCTTACCGAGCGCTAGGAGGAGACGCCCGCATGCACCGTATCTATCCATGCCTCTGGTTCGACGGACGGGCCCAGGAGGCGGCCAAGCTGTACGTTTCGCTGCTGCCTGACAGCCGCGTAGACGCCGTGTCACGCTCGCCGGCCGACACCCCGAGCGGTCCCGCCGGCACGGTCCTGACCGTCGACTTCACGCTTGCCGGCCAGCACTTTCAGGCGCTCAACGGTGGCCCGGATTTCAAGTTCAACGAGTCAGTCTCGTTGGTCATCGAGGTCGACGACCAGGCCGAAACCGATCGCCTGTGGAGCGCATTGACGGCCGACGGCGGTGAACCCAGCCAGTGTGGCTGGCTCAAGGACCGCTTTGGCCTGTCGTGGCAGATCGTGCCGCACAGGTTGCTGGAGCTGCTCGGCGATGACGACCCGGATCGGGCCCGTCGCGCAATGGAGGCGATGCTCCAGATGGGCAAGATAGAGATCGCTGCGCTCGAGCGGGCCGCTGCGGCTGGGGCTCCGGCGCATGACTGAACCCACGACCTACACGCTCCCGGCGCCGGGTGCCAGCCTGGCCTACGACGTCCGGCCCAGCGCGACGAGCCAGGAGCTGCCGCTGATGCTCATCGGCTCGCCGATGGCCGCCAGCGGCTTCGGCGACCTGGCCGACCGCTTTACCGATCGCACTGTCATCACCTACGACCCGCGCGGCTCCGAGCGCAGCCAGAAGGACGACCCCGCCAGCGTGGCTGGCCCGACAGTCCATGCCGAGGACGTGCACCGCGTGATCCAGGCGGTCGGCGGGCCCGTCGATCTTTTCGCCAGCAGCGGCGGGGCGATCAACGCCCTTGCCCTGGTGGCGGCCCATCCGGAGGACGTGCGCAGGGCGGTGGTCCACGAGCCGCCGCTCGCCGGTTCGCTACCCGATGCTCAGCACGCGACCGCCGCCGTGCGAGCCATCCACGAGACCTACGAGCGCAGCGGGTTCGCAGCCGGGATGGCGCACTTCATCGCGATTACCGGCCATCGCGGACCGCTCACGGCTGAGTTGGCCGCTCAGCCGGGTCCCGACCCGCAGATGTTCGGAATGCCTACCGTGGACGACGGCACGCGCAACGACCCGTTGCTCGGGCCGAGCATGGTCGCCATGACCAGCTATCAGCCCGACTGGGATGCGCTGCGAGCTGCGCAGACGCGGGTTGTGGCTGGCGCCGGTGAATCGTCGGAGGGCCAGATGGCCAACCGTGGCGGCCATCTGGTTGCCGAGCGCCTGGGCACCAGACCGGTGCTGTTCCCGGGCGGGCATGCGGGCTTCCTGAACAGCGAATGGGAGCCGAGTGATGTCGACGGTTTCGCGGCTCGACTGCGCGAGGTGCTCGCCGGCGGGTGACAGTCTCCGGGCTCAGTTCTTGCCCTGCGCCAGCGCCAGGACGTTGTCGTGCGGATCCACGAACCAGGCGACCCACGAGTGGCCCATGTCGGCGACGCCGTCGATGGTCACCAGGCCCGGGGTGTCGTACTCCTCGATGCGCACGCCGCGTGCCCGCAGGTCGCTCACCGCGGCGCGAATGTCAGGCACCAGCCAGGCCATCTTGGTCTGCTGATCTTTCGTCCGTGAGCTGAACTGCCTGATGATCAGCGTCGAGTCACCGCTGCGGTATACCGTGCGCTCCGGATCCTCGCGCACGATGTCGAGTCCCAGCACGCCGTGGTAGAACGCCCTGCTCTCGGCGAGGTTGGTCGATAGCAGGATCGGGGCCACCGGATGGTCGCTGAGCATCTCTCTCTCTCCCTCCTGATGCCATGCGTCGTGGCCCCGAACCATACCGTGCCATTGGTCAACGAAGTGCGTTTCGGGTGGTCGCCCCGGATGAGCCTTTGGGCTGAACGACGGCGAGCACGTTGTCGCTGGGGTCGATGAACCAGGCCGCCCACGAATGGCCCATGTCGGCGACGCCGTCGCTCGTCACCGGATCGGGCGCGCTGTACTCCTCGATACGCACACCCCGCGTGCGCAGGTCCGCGATAGCCGCCCGGATGTCGGGCACCAACCAGGCCAGCTGAGTCTGCGTATCGCTGGTGCCGACCGTGCTCAGCGTGACTGCCAGCCGAGTGTTGGCCGATCGGAAGACGATGCGGTCGTCCGGGTCCTCGCGCAGGATGTCGAGCCCGAGCACCTCGTGATAGAAGGTCCTGCTTGCATCGAGGTCCATCGACAGCAGGATGGGGAAGACCTGGCAGTCACCGAGCATGTTGCACCTCGCGATTTCGTGGTCAGGCGCGCGCCACCGATCTCCTGGTTCGTGCCCGGTGGGCACGGCGGGTATGCAGGCGGGTCTCCACCAGCGCGCCCGGGGCAAGTTGATAGACAGTGTCGATGAGACCCACCGAAACGTTTCTGCGCGCGGCGGGATCGAGCACGACCTGCACGGACGACTGCGAGATGTCCAGGTGCACGAGCTCGTTGCGGTAGCGGACCTGCAGCTCGAGGTTGGCCACGTCGTCCGGGAGGAGCGGATTGAGCCACAGCACATCACCGTGCACGTCGAGGCCCGTGTAGCAGCGCTGGATGATGTCGACCGTCCCGGCCATGGCGCCCAGGTGGATGCCTTCCGGGGTCGTGCCATCCTGGATGTCCGACACGTCGCTCACCAGGGCTTCGCGGAACCAATTCCACGAGTTAGCGCGATCGGAACGTGAGAGCACCCAGGCGTTGACCACCCGGCCAAGCGTCGACCCCTCCGAGGATCGCGCAAGGTAGTAGTCGATCGTGCGCGGGATCATCTCCGGGTCGAAGGCATAGCCCAGGCGCGTGAAGAGATCGGCTATTTCCGCCGATGACAGCAGGTAGAAGATCGTCAGCACGTCGGGCTGCTTGCCGAGCTTGTAGAGGTTGGGGCTGAGCCCCTCGGCCTCGAGGATCAGGTCGAGCCGCTGGATGTTGCCGTAGCGCTCGCGGTAGCCGTCCCAGTCGAACTCCTCGAGCTGCTCATAGCCCTCGAACTGGCTGAGCAGGCCGTCGGCGTGGAAGACGAGGCGCAGCTTGTGTGACACATCGACCATGCGCGTGACGTCGTCATCGGTCAGCTCCAGGCGCTCGGCGAGCTCCGCCCAGCGATCGGGCCCGAGCAGCCCGATGCAATCGAGAGCGCGGCAGATGGTCCATACAGCCATCAGGTTGGTGTACGAGTTGTTGTTCAGGCCGGGTTGGTCGCGACCCGGATAGGCGTTATGGAACTCGTCGGGGCCCATCACCCCGCAGATCTCGTAGCGTCCCAACTCCTTGTTGAACTCGGCAATGGTCGACCAGAAGCGGGCGATGCTGATGATGAGTTCGGCCCCGAACGAGTCGAGGAACTCCATGTCGCCGGTGGTCTGGTAGTACTTCCACGCGTTGTAGGCGATCGCCGAACCGACGTGCCGTTGGAGATGAGTGTGGTCGGGGATCCAGCGGCCGGAGCGCGGGTTCAGGTAGATGCGGTCCGTTTCCTCGCGGCCGTCGCTGCCGCTCTGCCAGGGGAACATCGCGCCCTGGTAGCCCGCCTGGCGCGCCGCCCAGCGCGCCTCCGGCAGGCGGCGGTAGCGGTACCCCAGCAGCGAGCGGGTCAGCTCGGGCATGTGCAGCGTCAGGAACGGGAAGATGAAGATCTCGTCCCAGAAGATGTGGCCTTTGTAGCCCTCGCCGTGGAGGCCGCGCGCAGGCACGCCGACGTCCAGTTCGATGGTGTTCGATGAAACCGTCTGGAGCAGCTGGAAGATGTGCAGGTCGAGGATCCGCTGTGCCTGGCGGTCCTTGGGCAATGCCAGGTGGAAGCGGTTCCAGAGGTGCCTCCAGGCCCGTTTGTTGACCGCCAGCAGCGAGTCGAAATCGACCGCCCGCTCGATCGCCGTGCGCGCCTGCAGGGCCGGCTCGGAGATGGCCCTGTCGCGTGACGTGTACAGGGCCACGATCTTCTCGATGCGCGTGGCCTGCCCCTGGGTCACCCCCAGCCGGAACTCCTGGCATACGTAGCGGTCCTGAGTGAACACCTGGCCGGCCGGCCGCGCGACGCTCGCAGCATCGAAGATGCGCGTCCGCGCGACCTGGGCGACGCGAATGCCCGACTGCACCGTGTCGACCTGGAGCTCGATCGTGTCATCGTCGACCTCCGCGGCCGCGACATGGCGCAGGTGGTCGCCCGCCAGCGGCCGGTAGCGCTCGACCCCCGTGTTCTGGACGGTGCCGTCGAGGGCGCTCCTGACGTCCAGAATGCCGCTCCAGTTCTCCGGCGTGATGGTCGTCTCGAGGCCGGCGAGGTGCGGTTGCACGAGATGCACGAAACGGCGCTGCGTCACCGTCGTGATGCGTCCTTTCCCGTCCCGGAAACGCAGCTCGCGCGACAGGATCGCCCGGCGCATGTCGAGTTGCTGGTGAAAGTCGAGCAGGTCCGCGCTACACAGATCGAACCAGTCCTCACCATCAACGCGGAAGCGCAGCACGAGCCAGTTGGGTAGGTTGACCAGGCTCTCGTCCTCCACGACCCGCCCGTCGACGTGTGATTCCAGCCGGTTGTACAGACCCGCGACATAGGTGCCCGGGTAGTGCGTCTCGTCGGCGGCTGTCTCAGGCGCCGCGCCGCGGGTCACGAAATAGCCGTTGCCGAGTGCGCACAGCGACTCGCGTCGCCCTTCCTGCTCGGCGACGTACGTGTCGTACTCCAGCCGCCAGCTGCTCTCGGTGCGACCGTTGGCCGCGGCCGCAGTCCCGTTCAGCGCGGGGTCGTTCACGCCACGCTCACCTGGGCCAGGTCAGCGACCACCAGGTCGGCTCCGCTGCGTCGCAGCTCGTCCGCCTGACCCACGCGGTCAATACCGATCACCAGCCCAAAGCCACCCCGTCGTCCCGCCTCGACCCCGGCTGTCGCGTCCTCGACCACGACCGCGCGGGCCGGCTCTACACCTAGGCGCCTGGCAGCCTCGAGAAAGACCGCCGGATCTGGTTTGCCGGGCAGCTTAAGTTCCGCCGCGACGATGCCGTCGATGCGCGTCTCGAAAAGGTCCTTAACCCCGGCCGCCTCGAGGATCTCCGGGGCGTTGCGGCTGGACGAGATGACGGCCACCCGTACGCCGCGCCTGCGCAGCTTCTCGATCAGCACGACCGTCGACGGGAACGCCGAAGTGCCGTGCTCGCGCAGCTGGGCCAGGAAGAGCCTGTCCTTGCGGTTGCCGAGCCCGTATACGGTCTCGCGCTCGGGTGGGTCGTCGGGGCTGCCCTCTGGGAGGTGGATGCCGCGCGACGCGAGGAAGTCGCGCACGCCGTCATAGCGCGGCTTGCCGTCGACATAGCGGCGATAGTCGCCGACGGTGTCGAACGGCTTGAACGCGCCGCCGCCTGCCTCGCGGGCCAGCACGTCGTCGAACAGTCGCTTCCAGGCGGCGGCATGGACCTCCGCGGTCCTGGTGACGACGCCATCCATGTCGAAGATGACCGCGTCGTAATCTCGCGTATCAAGGAGGTGCTGCCCGTCCCCCGCATTCGGCGCTGACCGCTGCGGAATCATTGCCGGTCACACTAACGCGCCCGGCGTCCGATTTCTGGGTCAAAAGAACGCCTGGAAAGCCTCCGCTATCACCTCCACGGGCAGCCCCATGGTGGCGTCGCCGCAGTACAGCTCGACCATGCGGTAACCGGGCACCTCGGCCGGAAACGATGTGCTGAAGGTCCACAGGTGCTGCTCCGTGGCCACGCGGCGCACGCCGGCGTTGAAGGCTTCCGCCGTGGTGTGCAGGTAGATGTGCATCATCGGCGTCTGTGGCGGGTCGGGGACAATCTCCACCCCGTCGAGCTCGCCCAGCGCGGCCGCGACCTTGCGCGCGTGCTCGGCGTAGGCGGTCATGCGCGGCAGCCGCAGACGCAGGCCGGCGAGCGCCGGGGCCGCGTAGGGCCACAGGCTGTAGAGCGTGCCGCCGTGACGATGGCGCCACTCGCGCGCCTCCGCGATCACATCCTTTTCGCCCAGCAGCATCCCGCCCGCCGGGCCGCCGAGTCCCTTGTAGAAGGACACGTACACCGTGTCGAACAGCGCCGCGATCTCGGCCGGCGGGCGCCCGTAGAAGGGGCCGCATTCCCACAGTCGAGCGCCGTCGAGGTGAGCCGCGGCGCCGTGCTCGTGTGCCCACTCGACCTGGGCCTCGAGGTCCTTCCAGGCAGGCAGGCGGCCGCCGATCTCGCGCTGGGGCAGCTCAATGAGCAGGGCCGCCAGTAGCTCGCGGACATTCTCCAGGTCGGCGAGCGTGATCAACTCGCGGCGATCTCCGACCGGCAGGCCGACCAGCCCATGCAGCCGCTGGTAGGCCTTGTCCTCGTGCAGCTCGAGGTGGCAAGTCGGATGAAAGGCGACAACTCGCCGGTTGCGCCGATCGGCGTGGATCCGCAGCGCAACCTGCTGGATCATCGTGCCGCTGGGCATGAACACTGCAGCCGGCTTGTCGAGCAGGTTGCGTACCTCCTCCTCGAGGATGCGCACGGTGCCGCCGTCGCCATAGACGTCGTCTGCCAGCTCCCCTTCCTTGAGGGTTGCGAGATCAGCCAGCACGTCCGAGGGTGGCCGGATGCCGTGCCCGGCCAACGCGCGATCGCACTTTCTGCGCAGCTTGCGCACCTCCGCGAGCGTGAGTGGCTTGCCCCATTTGGAGGAGCTCTTCTTCTTGGACGTGCGGGCCATGCCCGCAACGGTACTGGTCGCGACGTGAATCGCCTAGGAACGGAGTTCTGCCCGCGCGGCTCTTAGGTCACGTTTCGCGCAGGCGTGTCCCCTACTTACGATCGTGCGGTGACATTACGTGCGGATTGGCTCGGCGACGCCTACCTGGAAGACGGCGGCTTCAACGCGCCCGAATTGCTCGCCGCCGCGCGCGAGGGTGCGGCGGTTATCGGCCAGCCGTTCACCATCGACGGCCAGCCCATGGCGGCCGATGGCGACGTGCGCGTGCTGCGTACGCTGCTGGCGCTCGTTGGTGTCGCCGCGCTGACGCTGGCCGCCTGGCTCGCCGTGCTCATCTTTATGCAGAATGGACAAGACTGGCTCGTCACCGTGGTCGGTCTGGTCATGGTCGGTATTGGCACACTCACCGGGCGACGGGTCGTCACCCGGACGAATGTTGTTCGCGCGGCCAGCATTACCTCGATCGCCATCCTCGTCCTGGCCGTGGCCGTCGCCGTCTCAGGCAACTCGACGCCGGCACTCATGGCCACGACTCTCGTGGCGGTGCTCATCGCCGTCCCCTACGTCGACGGGCGTCTATTGCGCGCGCTCGCCGCCGGTGCGTGGACTGCGTCGGTATTCATCGGACTGCTGTACTGGGAGCTGGTCGGCGGAGCACAGGCCGCACGCGCTCCGACCGCCGTGATCGAGTTCACGGGCTTCATCTTCATCACCACCGTCGCGCTGTTCACCATCGTGTACGTGCACGCCCGCCTCAACTCGGCCGTCGAGCGCTATCGCATCCTGTTCCAGCGCGTGCCCGTGGGCATGTACCGGACGAC
>CAZSWK010000081.1:0-11746 GCA_964610835.1 uncultured Anaerolineaceae bacterium
TGGATGCCGCGCTCCTGGATGCCGCGCTCCTGGATGCCGCGCTCCTGGATGCCGCCTCCCCACCCTAGACCGGTCCCGTACCCCGCGCATTGGTACGCCCTGCACACCGGCACCGTTAACGCCGCGCCTGCTCGTCGTTAGCGAGGTCCGTACCGCCTGCATTGGTGGGGGGTCGGATTCGGCCGATAAGGCGGTGAGAGTGCGGCCCAGCCAGGCGGCGGGGGCGGGCTAATCGGCATGTAAGTACGTGGCGCAAGAATGCGGGCGGTACGGGCAGTCGGAAGCCCTCGGCAGGCTAGCGAAGCGGCTCGAACCTCGCGGTGAAGTGTCGCAGCGCGGGCGGTTCCCGGACGATGCGGAAGCCGCGCAGGTCGGCCGCGCGCGCGGCGACGTAGCGCACGACCTCGATCACGTAGTCGATGTGCGATTGGGTGTACGTCCGGCGCGGGATGGCCAGCCGCACGAGGTCCATTGGACCGGGTGATTCGGTGCCATCGGGATGTCGGCCGAACATGACCGTGCCTATCTCGCAGCCGCGGATGCCGCCCTCGCGGTAGAGGGCCACGGAAAGCGACTGACCGGGGTACTGCAGCGGCGGGATGTGCTGGAGCAGCGCCCGCGCGTCGAGGTACACGGCGTGCCCGCCGATGGGCATGATCACCGGCACGCCCGACTCGTCGAGTGCCTCGCCCAGGTATGCAGTCGAGCGGATGCGATAGCGCAGGTAATCCTCCTCGACCACCTCCTCGAGGCCCTGGGCGATGGCCTCCAGGTCACGGCCGGCCAGACCGCCGTAGGTCGGGAACCCTTCGGTCAGGATGAGCATGTTGCGGCAGCCCTCGGCGAGCGCGTCGTCGTTCATCGCCAGCCAGCCGCCGATGTTGGCCAGGCCGTCCTTCTTGGCGCTCATGGTCATGCCGTCGGCCAGCGCGGCCATCTCGCGCACGATGTCAGGCACCGCCTTGTCCGCGTAGCCGTCCTCGCGCTGCTTGATGAACCAGGCGTTCTCGGCGAAACGGCACGCGTCGAGGAAGAGCGGCAGGCCGTGGCGGTGCGCTACCTCGCTGACGGCGCGCAGGTTGGCCATCGAGACCGGCTGGCCGCCCATCGAGTTGTTGGTGATGGTCATGAACACGACCGGGATGTGTTCCGCGCCGCGCTCCTCGATCACCCGCTCGAGGGCCGCGACGTCCATGTCGCCCTTGAAGGGCAGGATCTCGTGCGGGTCGTGTGGTGGAGTGAGATCGACCGCCTCGGCACCGGTGAACTCGACGTTCGCGCGCGTCGTGTCGAAGTGGGCGTTGTTGGGGACCAACTTGCCCGGGCCGCCGATGACGGAGAAGAGGATCTTCTCGGCGGCCCTGCCCTGGTGGGCGGGGATCACGTGCTTGAACGGGAACAGGTTCTGCACCGCGCCCAGGAAGCGGTACCACGACGGTGAGCCGGCGTAACTCTCGTCGCCGTGCTGTACGGCAGCCCACTGGTCGCGGCTCATGGCGCCCGTGCCCGAGTCGGTGAGCAGGTCGATGAGCACGTCATCGGCGTGGATATTGAACAGGTTCCAGCCGGCTGCTTCGAGGGCGCGCTCGCGCTCCGCGACGGTGGTCATGCGGATGGGCTCGACCGAGTGGATGCGAAACGGCTCGATGATCGTCTGCCAGCGGTCCACGGGCTGACTGTAGCGCGCTTGTCAGGTGCCAGCCACGCTCCAAACGCAGCCGCCTTACGCTACCGGGCGCAGCATCTGTTCGCCGCGTCGCTCACAGCCTGCGCCGGCTGGCATATGAGCAGCCGGCCCCGACCGACCCACGGTCTTGGTCAGGCGCGGTCCAGCGCCTGTGTGACGTCGGCGACGAGGTCGCCGGCGTCCTCGATTCCCACGCTGAGGCGGACCAGCGCGGGCGAGACCTCGAGCGGGGAGTTGGCCACCGAACCGTGGGTCATCACGGCCGGGATCTCGACCAGCGACTCGACGCCGCCCAGGGACTCGGCCAGGCTGAAGATGCTCGTCCCTTCCGCGAACCGGCGCGCGCGCTCCTCGGCCGAGCGCCCAGCGTGGGCGGCGGGCACGAACGAGACCATCCCGCCCGAGTAGTGCATCTGGCGCACCGCGACCTCTGCCTGCTGGTGTGCGTGCGGCCCGCGCGAGAGGCCGGGATAGTTGACCTTGGCCACGTCCTCGCGCGCCGCGAGCGCCTCGGCCACGGCCCGTGCGTTCGTTGAGTGGCGCTCGACGCGCAGCGCCAGGGTCCTGATGCCACGCAGCACCAGGAAGCAGTCGAACGGGCTGGGCACCGCCCCGATGGCGTTCTGCAGGAACTTGAGCCGCTCGAACAGATCGGCGCGCGAGGTGGCCAGCACGCCGCTGACCGTGTCGGAGTGGCCGGCCAGGTACTTGGTCGCCGAGTGGAAGGTGATGTCGGCGCCGAGCTCCAGCGGCCGCTGCGACAGCGGCGTGGCGAAGGTGTTGTCGACGACCAGGATGGGTTTCTCTCCGCGTGCGCCCGTGTGGCCGGCGAGACGGGTGGCGATGGTGTCGATGTCGACGATGCGCAGGTGCGGGTTGGTCGGCGTCTCGAGCCATACCAGGCGGGTGTGCTCGTCGAGCGTACGGTCCAGCTCGCCGACCGGATCGGTCGCGAACTCGTGGTAGGTGGTGTCGACGCCCATGTCGCGCAGCACCCGTTCGAAGTAGCGGAACGTGCCGCCATACACGTCGTTGACGCACAGGATCCGTTCACCGGGGAGTGCCAGCGCGGCGATCACCTGAGTCGTGGCCGAACCCGACGCGAAGGCCAGCCCGTGCGCCGCTCCCTCGAGCGCGGCAATTGCCTCCTCCAGCCGGGCGCGAGTCGGATTGCCGGTGCGCGCGTACTCGTAGCCGCCGCGCGGCTGGCCCAGCGCCGCCTGCTCGAAAGTGGCGGTCTGGTATATGGGCGGCGCGACCGCACCGGTCAGCTCATCGGGTGCCATCCCCGCGTGGACGGTCAGCGTCGCCGGCCGCCAGGTCCTATCCCCCGTTGCCTTGTCGTCGGTCATGCGCGGCGAGCATATCGGACCGCGTCCGGGCCCTCGGTTCAGCCGCGCGCCAGCACGCGACAGTTTTCGTCCGGCGCACGAACTCGACACGCAACGGTAGATGCGGCGGCTTCGACGGCCTGAAAGCGGCCGTTTGCTGCGCGGCAGGAACGAACGCACCCGTTTCTTGCCCGCCACGCTACGGAGCGGGCCGTTTCACATCCCGTTCGTTCGCCCCGCGAAAGACGCGCGATGCCGTCGCCGGAAAGAGCGTCAGCCGCGCACGTCGCGCCGCGTGACGCCCCAGGCACCGACCAGGATGCCGCCGATCGCGATCACGATAGAAACGGTCACGCCAGCCAGGTCCCAGTTGCCGGCCATCGGCTGTCCGTAGTGCGCTGTCAGGGCGAGCCGGTGCAGCCAGTCAGGCAAGCCGAGCGCCGGTACGACGAGGTCGACCAGGTACGTGGCCACGACGAACAACGCGGCGATCTCGGCCGCGAGCGACGTTCGCCACAAGCCGCCGACGGCGAAGCCGATCCCGACTATCGCGGCGGCGTACAGGCCCAGGGCGGCGCAGCCGACCATGGCATTGGTCGGATCGAGGCCGCCGGCCAGCGAACCCAGTCCGACGCCGATCGCGAACAACACGGTCAACACGGCCACCGCGACAAGCGCCGCGATCCCGCCGGTAATCACCCAGCGAGCTCGTGACATGGGCACCGACAGCACCTCCTCGAGGCGACCGTCGGTCTCGTCCGATGCCCATTTGGATACGACAGTCGCACCGGCAAAGCCGACCACGATGAAGAGCAGCTCGGCGTAGAGCTGGAACCAGCCGCCGACCGACGTGAAGTCGACGTTCGGGAAGATCTTGGCGAACGTGTTCAGGATGCCCGAGGAACCGGCGATGTCCGAAGACAGCGCGCCGGCCAGCGATGAGTAGAGGACGCCAAACAGGGCGAGACCGATGCCCCAGGAGATAGCCCGTGGCAGCTGCTCGCCGAACGCGCGGGCGGTCGGGCCGCGCACGCCCACGACGATGGCCGGCAGGCGTGGGAGCGAGAGGCCGACGGTGACGCCCATGTCACGCCGCGAGAAGAGCTCGACGCCGATGGCCAGGAAGGCGACGCCCAGCACACCCACCAGGGCGACCGAGGGCCAGTCATAGATACCGACCAGCGGCACGTGGCCGAAGGTCCACGCGAACGGGCTCAGGGCCAGTAGCGGGCCGACGTTGAAGCCGTTGATGACCCATGTCGCGGCCATCAACAGGCCGGCGACGCCGGCTGAGCCGGCACGGCCGAGCAAGGGCGCGAGCGCAAAGGCGACACCGCCGAAGAACATCGCGGTGGCGCCGATCCATAGGGCGAAGCCGGCGGCCGCCTCCAACGGGATCGGGTCGCCCAGCGAAACATCGCCGAACGTGTTGGAGCTGAAGGTGATCATCACGGCCAGGATGGCCATGGCCAGCCACAGCAGCGTCAGGTGCGCGGCGAGCTTCTCGAGGCTGATGCGGCGCTTGCCGAACGGGGCCGCGGCCACGAAATCGAGGCTGCCGCGTGCCGCCTCGCCGGCCAGCGTGCCGGATAGGGCGAGGATCGACCAGACGGCCGTGCCGAGCACAAAGATCGTGCTGTACTTGAAGGTGACGTAGCCGCCCAGCGTGCCCACGCTGGCGCCGATGAGATCGACATTGCCGAACAGCCGCATCATCGATGACGGGATGCTGCCGAACAGGGCATCGACCTCGGTCCGGGCCGCTGGCGTTGGGAAGATGGTGGCGATGGCGGCACCCATGACCAGCGCCAGGCCGCCGAGCAGGCCGGCGGCGATGATGAATGCCAGGCGGGAGTCGCGGATCGTCTTGCCGTAGATGCTGCCGAAGCCGTACACACGGCGACGCAGCGGGATGGGCGGGAAGGTGGCCGCGGCTGTCTGCCGCGGTGCGCCGGCGTTGACGGCCATGGCTACTTCACCTCGACGGCCTCACGGCCGTATTGCGCAAGGAAGGTCTCTTCGAGGCTTGGCTCGCGAGAAACGAAGTCCAGGAGCTCGTACTTGGCTGCAGCCTGAACGACCGGCGTGATCGCGCCGGCGACGCGCATGCGCAGGACATGGTCGTCAGCGGTCACGTCGCTCACGCCCGGCAATGCCTTGAACGCCTCCAATGGCACACCGTTGGCGAAGCGCAGCTCGACCTGGTGATGCGCCAGGTCGCGCAGGCCCTCGACGGTGTCGAGCTTGACGATGCGCCCCTCGCGGATGATCGCCACGCGGTCGCAGCTCTTCTCGACCTCGGACAGGATGTGGCTGGACAGGAAGACCGTCGCGCCTTCCTTGACGGAATCGCGCAACGTCTCGAAGAACGTCTGCTGGATCAGCGGATCCAGTCCGGAAGTCGGTTCGTCGAGGATCAGCAGCTCAGGCTTGTGCTGCATGGCGATGATCACGCCGACCTTCTGCTTGTTGCCCTTGCTGTACTCACGGTAGCGCCGGCTCACGTCGAGCTCGAAGCGCTCGATCAGTGACTTCTGGTACGCGCGATCGACGCCGCCGCGCAGGTTGGCGAAGTATTCGAGCGTCTGCGCGCCGGTCAGCCGGTCGTAAAGCGCGAACTCGCCCGGCACGTAGCCGATGCGCCGGTGGATGGCCACCGCGTTCTCGTTGGAGAGCATGTCGAACACGCGGGCCGTGCCGCTGGTCGGCCGGATCAGGTCGAGTAGCACCCGGATGGTGGTCGTCTTGCCGGCGCCGTTGGGCCCCAGGAAGCCGAAGATCTCACCCTGCCTGATTTCGAGATCGACGTCGATGACGCCGCGATGCTGGCCGTAGTACTTGGTCAGCTTGTCGGTCTGGATGATCGCTGTCATTGGTTCTCCCTTCGTGGGTTGGTGGCGGTGGGAATCACTTCCTGGAACCAGAAGCTCAGGACTTCGTCATCGATCAGCTCGAACGCCCCGGGCGGGACGCCGAGCAGCCGTTGGAGCGCGGTGCTGTACGCGGCGAAACGTTTGCGTATCGTGGCCAGGTCGACGCGGCCGTCAACAGCAGCGAACCACAGCTCGCCGGCCTCATCGGTCGCGTCGAGGATCAGCGACAGAACCACGCGGCCCATCTGATCGGGCTCGGTCAGGGTGAAATCGCCCGCCGCCATGCCCTGGCGAATGATCGCTGCCATGTGCGGTGTCACCCGGCGCACGAGCTGCCGGCGGAACTTCTCGCGCACGATCGCGTTGTCGTCGGAATACCAGACCCGCATCAGCGCGAGCAGGAAGTCCACCCGTTCGGTCTTGAAGTTGGCGATGCCGGAGAAGTAGCGGCGCAGCTTGTCGACCGCCGTCAGGCTCTCGTCGTCGACGACCGCCTGCACGACGGCCATGCCGCTGTCGACCAGCCGCTCGATGACGGCCTCGAGCAGCGCCTGTTTCGAATCAAAGTAGTGGTAGAAGGCACCCTTGGATGCGCCGACCTCGGACAGCAGGTCCTCGACACTGAAGTGCTCGTAGCCCTTCGTCTGTATGAGCCGCTGGCCGGCCTCGACGAACTCGTCGCGCTTGCCCGCGTGCCTGGCTGGATTCAACGCCCTGGCTGCCATGCGTGGCTCGTCTCCATTAACAAACCGACCGTCGGTCGGATAATAGATCGGCCGTCAAGCCGCTACAGGGCCGGTGCTCCCGACCGAACGGGCCGGAGGTCCTGTCGCCGACCTGTCTGGAGGGGAGCACGTCTTCGGCAGGCCATCGGCACGATCGCCAAGCAGCGTGCGTTCGCGCAGCTTGCTGGCTCTCTTCGCGCGCCACGTCGAGCGCCACCGCCCGAAAGGCGCGTCTCGTGACACTCCGAGTGAAATCAGACGCGATAGAGGCGCAGTCGTCCGCGCCCGCGAAGGGGCCCACAGGAGCAACGAGCATCGGCGTCACTCCGAGTGACGCGATCAAACTTTCGCCAAACGGCGCGAGACATTCAACCCGCCTGCTGTTCCGACCCTTATCTTGGAGCCTGCCGGATACCGGGCATCGGTACAATCGGAGAACGGCGCGGTCGAGCTCTACAGGGACCCGCCGGAGGAGAGAAGAAGATGACACGTCCGAAGGTCACCGTCGTTGGCGCAGGCAACGTTGGAGCGTCAGCTGGTCAGCGCATCGCCGAGGGCGGGCTGGCCGATGTCGTCCTGATCGACATCATCGAGGGCATGCCCCAGGGCAAGGCGCTCGACCTGGCCGAAGCGGCGCCGGTCGTTGGCCACGACATGAGGATCACCGGCACGAACGACTATGCCGATACCGCCGGCTCCGACATCGTGGTCGTCACGTCCGGTCTCGCCCGTCAGCCGGGCATGAGCCGTGACGATCTGCTGGCCAAGAACGCCGGCATCGTGCGTGCCGTCGTCAAGCAGGTGGTCCAGCACTCGCCCGACGCGATCCTGATCATGGTCACCAACCCGCTCGACGCGATGTGCCACGTTGCCCTCGACGCGAGCGGCTTCGACCGCCAGCGCGTGGTGGGCATGGCCGGCGTGCTCGACTCGGCCCGCTTCCGGGCGTTCATCGCCGAGGCGCTCGACGTCAGCGTGTCCAGCACGCACGCCTTCGTGCTCGGCGGGCACGGCGACACGATGGTGCCGCTGCCGCGCTACTCGACGGCCGGTGGCGTGCCGATCACCGAGCTCCTGGACCAGACGACGATCGACGCCCTGGTCGAGCGCACGCGCAAGGGTGGTGCTGAGATCGTCGGGCTGCTCAAGAGCGGCAGCGCCTACTACGCACCGGCGGCGAGCATCGCCCAGATGGTCGACTCGATCCTCAACGATCGCAACGAGATCCTGCCCTGCGCGGCCTATCTCACCGGCCAGTACGGCATCGACGGCCTGTTCGTCGGTGTGCCCGTCAAGCTCGGCCGGCGCGGCGTGGAGGAAGTCGTCGAGATCGAGCTGACGGCGGATGAGAACGCCGCCCTGCAGCACTCTGCCGACGCCGTGCGCGACCTGGTCGAGGCAATGGATCGGCTCGCCAGTCAGCCTGCCGGCTGACGGCTCCGCGTAGCGGTCGGCGGCGATGCCGGTAGTCACCATCTCGCGCCAATTCGGCGCGGCCGGCGTGCCCATCGGCCGAGCGTTGGCCGAAAGACTCGGCTACGAGTTCCTCGATCGTGCCCTGGTGCGCCAGGTGGCCCTTCGTTCTGGCGTGCCCGAGGACGAGCTCGAGACGTATGACGAGAAGCTGCCCGGCTTCCTGCAGCGGCTCGGCTCGGCACTCGCGGCGAGCTCGATCGAAGATGCAATGCCCGCCGTGCCCTTCAGCGAGCAGGTGCCGCCGATGAGCATGCATGATCGACTGGTGGGCCTCACCAGGACGCTCATCCAGGAGGCGGCACAGCGGGGGAACGTCGTCATCGTTGGCCGTGGTGCCGCATTCGTGCTCGGCAAGCGGCCGGGGACGTTGCATGTCCAGCTGCATGCCGACCTCGACGCGCGCGTGCGCTTCATCCTGTCGCGCGTCGAGGAGCTGCCACCCGGCGAACAGCGCAACACGCCGCTCGACGAGCCCTCGGTGACCGATCTGTGCAAGTCCGTCGACAGTGCCCGCGCGGACTACATCCACCGCCTGTACCGTGCCGACTGGCTCGACGCGCGCAACTACGACGTCAGCCTGGACACCGGGCGTCTCGGCGTTGAGCGCACGGTGAGCCTGCTCGAGCGCCTCGTCGGGGAGTGGCCCACCGGCACGTGAGCGCCGGCGAGCAGACACCCACTCCACCGACCGACCGAACGGCACCGATGCCCAGCTCCCGCCGCCTGCCCGGCGGGCTGCGCGCGTTCGCCCACTACAACTTCCGGCTCTATTACAGCGGCCAGGGCGTATCGCTGATCGGCACCTGGATGCAGTTCGTGGGTCAGGCGTGGCTGGTTCTCGAGCTGACCAACGACCCGCTGGCCCTGGGCATCGTCGGTGCCCTGCGCTTCGGCCCGGTGCTGGTGTTCGGCCTGTTCGGTGGCGTGATCGCCGACGCGGTCAGCAAGCGCGCGGCGCTGGTCGTCACCCAGTTGTCGGCGGCCTCCATCTCGCTGACGCTGGGCATTCTCGTGGCCACGGGCACGGTCGAGGTATGGCATGTCTACGTGCTCGCCCTGCTGCTCGGTTTCGTGAACTCGTTCGACATGCCCATCCGGCAGGCCTTCGTGGTCGAGATGGTCGGCCGCGAAGACGTGGCCAACGCCGTCGCGCTCAACAGCGCGTTGTTCAATATGGCGCGCATCGTGGGCCCGGCAATCGCCGGCCTGACCATCGCCGCGATCGGCCTCGTACCGCTGTTCTTCATCGACGCCGTGAGCTACCTGGCCGTGGTCGCCGGACTCCTGCTGCTGCACGTGCACGAATTGAACCTTCCGCTCGAGAAGATGGCGGTCGAGCGGAACTGGCGGTCGGTACTGTCGCGCCTCGCCGAGGGCCTGCGCTACGTGCGCCACCAGCGCGAGATCGTGCTGGCGATCTCGGTACTCGGCGTGGTGTCGACCTTCGCCCTCAACTTCAACGTGCTCATCCCGGTCCTGGCGCGTGACACCTTGCACGGCGATGCCGACACGTACGGCTTCCTGATGTCCGCCAGCGGCGTGGGCTCGCTCGTGTCCGCATTGTCGATCGCCTTCGGCCAGCGGCCGTCGATGGGGCGCCTGCTCACAGGTGCCGGTGTGGTGGGCATTGCCATGGTCGCGCTGGGCATCTCGCGCGTCATGTTGCTCGACCTGGGGCTCATGTTCATGGCCGGCTGGGGGACCATCTCGATGGCTGCCACGTGCAACACGATCATCCAGCTGACCGTGCCGGACGTACTGCGTGGCCGGGTGATGAGCGTCTACACGACGGTCTTCGCGGGCAGCGCACCGTTCGGGGCGCTGTTCGCAGGCACCGTGGCTTCGACCGGCGGCGCGCCGATCGCGCTGGCGGCAGGCGGCGTGATGGCGGTGCTGGCCGCGATGGCCGGCGTCGCGCTGCTGCCGGGCGGAGTGCGGCTGGCGATGGTGCCGATAGCCACCTGGCGGCCGAGCGGCCTGCGCCGGCCCAGCCTGCCACGCCGCCGCTGACCGGTGCCTGGCGAGATGCACGTCAACGCGCGGACCCTTGGGCGCCGGGTTATCGTGTCTGCAAGGAGAAGGGGACATGACTGAGATAGCCGAACGACAGCAACTCGACATGACCGGTGGGGCAGAGCCGGGCCGCATCAGCCACTGGATCGACGGACGCCTCGTCGAGGGCAAATCCGGCCGGCACGGCCCGGTCTTCGACCCGGCCACGGGGCGGCAAACGAAGTGGGTCGACTTCGCCTCGACCGATGAGGTGGACGCTGCCGTCGCCGCGGCCGAGCGGGCCTTTCCTGCCTGGCGGGCGACCTCGCTGTCGAAGCGCACGGAGATCATGTTCCGCATCCGCAACGCGGTCGATCAGCACCGCGAGGACATCGCGGCACTGCTCACCGCCGAGCACGGCAAGGTGCTGGGCGACGCACTGGGCGAGGTCGCGCGCGGGCTCGAGAACATCGAGTTCGCGACCGGCATACCGAACCTGCTGAAGGGCGGTTACTCGGAGCAGGTGTCGACCGGCATCGATGTCTACCAGATCCGCCAGCCACTCGGCGTGGTAGCCGGCATCACGCCCTTCAACTTCCCGGCGATGGTGCCCATGTGGATGTTCGCCAACGCCATCGCGTGCGGCAACTGCTTCATCCTCAAGCCGTCCGAGAAGGACCCCTCGGCCTCAATCCTGATCGCGCAGCTGATGGCCGAGGCCGGCCTGCCCGACGGTGTGTTCAACGTCATCCAGGGTGACAAGGTGGCGGTCGATCGGATCCTCGAGCAGCGCACGATCAAGGCGGTCTCCTTCGTCGGCTCGACGCCGATCGCCAAGTACATCTACGAGACGGCGACCAGGAACGGCAAGCGCGTGCAGGCGCTCGGCGGCGCCAAGAACCACATGGTCGTGCTGCCTGATGCCGACATCGACATGGCTGCCGACGCCGCGGTGAGTGCCGCCTACGGGTCGGCCGGCGAACGCTGCATGGCGGTGTCCGTGGTCGTGGCGGTTGGGAACGTCGCTGATCCGCTGGTTGCCGCCATCGGGCAGCGGTTGCCCAAGGTGCGTGTTGGGCCGGGGACCGAGCCGTCATCAGAGATGGGCCCGCTGGTCACGCGCGAGCATCGCGACCGGGTCGCCTCGTACATCGGCAAGGCGGCCGATGCGGGGGCCACCGTGGTCGCCGACGGGCGTTCGGCGGAGGTCGCCGGGCAGGACGGCTTCTTCCTGGGCGTGTCGTTGATCGACAACGTGCAGCCCGATCACGAGTCGTATCGCAACGAGATCTTCGGCCCGGTGCTCGAGGTCGTCCGGGTACCGACCTACGAGGACGCCGTCAGGCTCATCAACGACAACCCCTACGGCAACGGCACGGCCATCTTCACGCGCGACGGCGGCGCCGCGCGGCAGTTCCAGTTCGATGCCCAGGCAGGCATGGTCGGCATCAACGTGCCGATCCCCGTACCGGTGGCCTATTACTCGTTCGGCGGCTGGAAGGACTCGCTCTTCGGCGACCTGCACATGTACGGGCCCGAAGGCGTGCAGTTCTACACCCGCTCGAAGGTCGTTACCGCGCGCTGGCCTGATCCGGGCACTTCCAAGGTCGACCTGGGCTTCCCGCGCACGCGCTGACCGCCGGGGGCCCTCCGCCGCCCGGC
>CAZSWK010000082.1:0-11451 GCA_964610835.1 uncultured Anaerolineaceae bacterium
TGGGTGACGGCGAAGGCGGGCTGGGCGTCGGCTTGGGCGGCTTGCCGGGATAATCGCTGGCCAGGATGACCGTGCCCGCGGGCGGGTCGTTCGCATAGCGCCCGACCAGGGTCATGCCGTTGAGCAGCGCGTAGTGAGAGTGGAACGTGTCCTGGTGGATCACGTTGCCGTGCGCGTCCTTGACGGTCCGCGTCACCGCGGCGTCGAAGCCATCGTAGTTGTCCCACTCCTTCTTGGTCTGGCCCGCGTCCAGGGCGTCGGTGTACGTCATGTACATCTGGGCCGTCTTCTGGTTGCTGATCACGGGGTCGGCAAAAGTGGTCGTACGACCATCATTGGTACCCCAGATCTCGAAGATCACCTTGCGCCGCTTGCCGAAGCCCCTGATCTCGATCGGGTGACCGGTGTCGTTGGTGAAGCTCATGTTCTCGCCGTCACCCGGGCCCATGTCCCAGACGGTGGCATCGAGGCCGACCGGATAGCGGCTGATGTAAAGGGCGTGGTTATGGCGCTCGTTGATCGTGAGCCCGGCGCGCACGGCGGCGTTGAACAGCGTGGTAGAAGCCGAGCACATCCCGCCGCCGCAGATTTTGTTCTCCACGATCCTGCCGTGGACCAGCGCCCCGCCCTTGCCGTAGGGCGGGCACTTCACCGGCTCGACGGCATAGGTGAACGAGAAAGTGGCACCGGGCTTGAGGACGGTGCCATCGATCGTTTCCGCAGGTATGCGGATGTTCTTGCCGCCGCCATTGAGCGCCGCATCAGGGAAGAAATGCACCGTCCAGGCGCCGAGCAGGACCATTCCCGGCTGCGGCGGTACCTGGGTAGGCGGAGGCGTTGGGGTCGGTGGCGGTGAGGGCGAAGGTGTGGGCGTCGGTGGCGGTGACGGGCTCGGCGAGGGGGTGAGCGGCACGGGCGACGGCGTGGGCGTCGGCCCCGGAGTCGGGCTGGGCTGCTCGGTCGGCGTGGGCGTCGGCGTGGCCGGGTCACTGGTCACGATTGAGATCGGGGACGGCGTGGGCGTCAGCACTGGCACCGCCGCGCAGCCCGCGACAACCGTAATCAGGATGAGTACGGCAAGTGAGCGGGCGATGGGACGTGTTCCGGACGGGCGCGCGTCCGCAGCACTGGCTATCAGCCAGTCGAAATATGCCAAAGGATCCTTTGAACTCCTAAGCGCTGGCCGACCAGCGGGCACGGCCAAGCATTACGACGTCCGGTGTGCGCCGGTAGTGTCGCATTGTCGCCGGGTGCGCGTGCGACGCTGTGTGCGCCCGCGTCGCGTGGAAGCCCCCGACGCGGCGTTGGCGAGCGCCGCCGGAGTGGCCGTCAGTGGGGCTTGACCTGGTCGACCTTGGCCCGCGCCGCGTCCTTGTCCTTGTACCAGAGCGCGTTGATCTCGGTGTACGGCTTCCAGTCGTCCGGCAGCTCGTCCTCGACGCGGATGGCCTCGACCGAGCACTCCGGCTCGCACGCGCCGCAGTCGATGCATTCGTCCGGGTCGATGTACAGCATGCGATCGACACCCTCGTCGTAGTGGATGCAGTCGACCGGGCAGACCGCCACGCACGAGAGCTCCAGCACGTCGACGCACGGCTCGGCAATAACGTAGGTCACTCTTGTGTCCCCTTGCTGGTTGGATGTTTGTGCTGTGATCGTGTCCTTGACGAGGCGCGCCCGACAGGGCCGGAAGTCCACTCCACGGGTGCGGATCGGCACGTGCCCACCGGCAGGCGTGCGCCGGCAATACCGGCACGCGTGCGCCGGCAATTGGGCAACGGCACGCGCGCCAGGCAGCGGGACTTGTCCGACCACGCCCAGCTCCGCGACTTCAAATCCCACTTCGACTTCCTGCTCATGCGCGGCGCTAAGCCATCGGTGGGTCCCCCTTGGGTCACCTGGTCGGGTCGCCGGACGGCACTGCACGGGACGGACGCGATCGTCGGTGCAGAGTGCAAGCGGGATATGTGATGCGCCCGCCGTGCGCAACCAGTTAGCTCCGTGTTCTTGGCCGTGAGGTCCGAATGCCATTTGAATCGGCTCGAACAGGGGGTCCGCGAGGCGTCGCGGGACGCTTGGTGCTGCCTCCCCTCGCTGGCATCGGGTACGCTGGCGAAACCATGAGGACACCGTCGAGTTGATCTGTTCCAACTGCGGCACGAACAACGAGGCCGGACGCAAGTTCTGCAAGGAATGCGGAACTGCACTGGCGGTGACCTGCCCCAACTGTGGCGCGGCCAACACTCCCGACGCGAAATTCTGTGGTGAGTGCGGCACGGCACTGACCGCCACGGCTGGCACGGTCCCGGCGACGACTGCGGCCACCCGACCAGCGCCGGCTCAGGCCCCAGAGGGCCCCGTGGCCGAGCGACGCCTGGTGTCGGTCCTATTTGCCGACCTGGTCGGCTTCACGACCATCTCCGAGGGCCGCGACCCGGAGGAAACGCGCGAGCTGCTGAGCCGCTACTTCGCGCTGGCGCGCGAGATCATCGATCGCCACGGTGGCACCGTCGAGAAGTTCATCGGGGACGCGGTGATGGCCGTGTGGGGGGCGCCCGTGGCGCGTGAGGACGATGCCGAGCGTGCCGTGCGCGCGGCGCTGTCGCTGGTCGACGAGGTCACGCAGCTGGGGCCCGAGATCAACGCCCGGGCCGGCGTGCTGACCGGCGAGGCGGCGGTGACGATCGGCGCGCAGGGCGAGGGCATGGTCGCCGGCGACCTGGTCAACACCGCCAGTCGCCTGCAGTCGGTGGCGCCGCCGGGGGGCGTGCTGGTCGGCGAGACGACCGAACGCGCCGCCAACCAGGGCATCGCCTTCGAAGCCGCCGGCGAGCAGATGCTCAAGGGCAAGACGGCACCGGTGCCCGCCTACCGCGCCGTGCGCGTGATCGCCGAAGTGGGCGGCAAGAACCGCGCCGGCGGATTGGAAGCGCCGTTCGTCGGCCGTGACGACGACTTCCGCCTGCTCAAGGACCTCTTCCACTCCACCGGCCGCGACAAGCGGCCGCGGCTCGTGTCGGTCATGGGGCCGGCGGGAATCGGCAAGAGCCGCCTGGCGTGGGAGTTCTCGAAGTACACCGACGGATTGGTCGAGGACACCTATTGGCACGCTGGCCGTGCGCCCTCATACGGCGAGGGCGTCACCTTCTGGCCCCTGAGCGAGATGGTCCGTGCGCGAGCGCAGCTTACTGAGAGCGACGACGAGCCGACGACGCGTGCCAAGATTCACGACACAGTCGCCGAATGGATCACCGACGAGAGTGAGCGACATTGGGTAGAGCAGGCGCTGCTGGCGCTGCTGGGCCTGGGCGAGCCGCTGCCGGGCGGACGCGACGAGCTCTTCTCGGCGTGGCGCACCTTCTTCGAACGAATTGCGGCACGCGGCACGACAGTGCTGCTCGTAGAGGACCTGCAGTGGGCCGACTCAGGCATGCTCGAGTTCATCGACCACCTGCTCGACTGGACCAAGTCGCTGCCGATCTTTGTTATCACGCTCGCCCGGCCCGAGCTGCTGGAGCGACGGCCCGACTGGGGTGCCGGACGGCGCAACTTCGTCTCGCTCTCGCTTGAGCCGCTGGCCGACGCTGACATGCAGGCACTGCTCGACGGACTGGCGCCCGAGCTGCCGACCGAGATACGCAAGACCATCGTCAAGCGTGCCGACGGCATCCCGCTCTACGCGGTCGAGATGATCCGCATGCTCGTCGCCGAGGGCCGCCTGACGGAGCGTGACCGCGTCTACGTGCCCGTGGGCGACGTCAGCGCGGTGCCCGTTCCCGAGACGCTGACCGCGCTCATTGCCGCGCGGCTCGATGGCCTCGCCGCGGCCCAACGCACGATCCTGCAGGACGCGGCCGTGCTCGGCCAGAGCTTCACGATGCCCGCCCTGGCGGCCGTGAGCGGCGCCGGCGAGAAGGCGCTATCTGACACGCTGGCGAACTTCGTCCACCGCGAGCTGCTGACCCTGAACGCCGATCCGCGCTCACCTGAGCGCGGCCAGTACTCGTTCGTGCAGGCGTTGATTCGCGAAGTCGCCTACAACCAGCTGTCGCGCCACGAGCGCAAGGCCCGCCATCTGGCAGCCGCGCGCTGGTTCGAGACACTCGGCGACGACGAGCTTGCCAGCGCCCTGGCGGGTCACTACGCCGCGGCCCACGGCTACGCAGCGCCGGGGGCCGAAGCAGACGCTCTCGCCGCCCAGGCGCGCGTGGCCCTGCGCGCTGCCGCTGAACGCGCGCGGAGCCTGGGATCGCACCAGCAAGCGGTGACCCTGTTCAGGCAGGCACTCGAGCTCACGGAGGCCGTCCCGGACCGGGCGGAACTCCTGTACCGCGCCGGAGCGGAGGCACAGGACGAAACGCCTGACGTGGCGCGCGAGCTGCTCGAGCAGTCGCTCGAGCTCTATCGCCAGGCCGGCCACCTGAAGGGCGTCGCCGAGGCTGCCGCAGAGCTCGCGCTCGCCTACCAGAACCTGTGGCGGCCGGCTGAGGCAGTGCCGATGCTCGAGCGAGCCATGCAGGAGACGGAGAGCATCGAGAATGAGCCGGAACGGGTGCGCCTTCTGTCCGAATTGACGCGCACGTACTCCAACACCAGGGACCCGCGCGCCCTCGAGCTCATCGAGGCGGTGCTCGAGAAGGCGGAGGGCCTCAACCTGGTTCAGCTCGTGGCCGAGGCGATCATCAACCGCGCCCTGGTCCTCGCCCGGGTCGGGCGCTTCCATGAGCCGGTGGCCCTGTTGCGTGGCGTGATTCCGTTCGCACGCGACCACGGTCTCGTGTGGTCCGAGGGGCGGGCCCTCAACAACCTCGCCGCCACGCTGCAACGTGACGATCCCGAGGCCACTCTGGGCCTTAGCCGTCAGGGTGAGGAACTGAATCGCCGGACGGGCAACATGGGTACGATGCACTACTTCCGGGGCGGGCAGGCCGACTGGTTACTCGAGTTGGGACGGTGGGACGAGGCGCGCGAGATCGTCGAGGAATTGAAGGACCTGCCCGCGGACGACCCCAATCTCATCGACTTCCAGACAAGCAGGATCAAGCTGCTTGCCCTGAGCGGTCAGGACGACGCCGCGCAGCGGGTGATCGCGGCGTTGAACGAGGTGGTTGGGGTCACGAGCTTCGCGCCCTTGAAGGCCAGCGCCGCGATGGCACAGGCCGTGACCGACGCGCTCGCCGGGCGCCTGGATTCGGCGGCCAGCCACGCAGCCGAGGGCACGGCCCTGTCGGGCGAGGCGAACTCCGAAGTCTGTGCGGAGTGGATGATGCGCATCGCGTTGTGGGCCGGCCAGGTGGAGCTGGCCCGCAAGGCGAACGAGTTCTTTGGCCGGTTACGGCCACATGGCAGGGTCGACCAGGCCGCGGCCGCCGAAGCCCAGGCCATTCTTGCCAGTCTCGAAGGCAATCATGACCAGGCCCTCACCGCGTTCCGCCGGGCGATCGAAATCGTCCGCGCGCTGGGTATGGCCGTCCAGCTGGGTCTCTACCTGACGGACATGACGATCGCCCTGCCGCCGTCGATGCCCGGCGTCGCCGACGCGGCCACCGAAGCCCGCCAGATCTGGACCGAGCTCGGCTCCCCGCCCATGCTCGCCCGGCTCGACGACGGTTTGCGCCAGTGGCAGCCCGACACCGACAGCGGGGCTGGTGTCAGAGCCGGTGCCGAGGTCGAGACCTCCGCCTCCTCATGACCAGCACCGTGGCCGCCGGCCGGACCGTCGGCGCTCGCCGGTCGCCCGCGGCCACCATCGCCGTTCTGGCAGTGTCGCTCACCCTGCTCGGCGGGTGCGTCAGCGTTCAGCCGTCTGTCCCGCCGGAAAGTCCGGGCAAGTCGATCCTCGTGATCACGTCGCCGCCTGGCGCGACAGCGACACCGACTGGCGGCCCCAGCGCGACCAACCCCCTAACACCAGCGCCGACCACTTCCGCCGAGGCCTCGGCCTCTTCGTCACCGACGGCGAGTCCGACACCGACCGCAACGACGACCGCCACGCCCACCGAACCGGCGACGCCGACGCCCAGCCCCACGTCGACCACTGGATGGACCGAGGCGGCGACCATATCCACCAACCATTACACCGCCGTCGATTTGGTGGTCGACGATGCCGGGGCGGTCCACGCGGCGGCGGCCCTCGACCGCAGTATCTGGTACGTCACCAACAGCACCGGCTCGTGGACCCGTCACCAGCTGAGCTCGCCGCCCAGCGGCCGGGCGGATCTCGAGCCGACCATCGCCGGAGGCGGGCCCAACCTGTTCGTGGCCTTCACGCGCTACGGCCCGAACACCGGCTTCGGTTCGCTTCCGGAGAACATCTACTACTTGAGTCGCACCGGCGGCGGTGCCTGGAGCGACCCCGTCAAGCACGGACCGCCGGTGGCCAACGCACCATCCATCAAGGCACGCAACGGGGCCATTTACATGGTCTACGCGGTGGGCGTCGCCGTGGACGTGGTCGGCCCGAGTTCGGTATTTCCATTGCACTTCGCCACCAACGTCGGCGGCGCATGGGTCGACCGCCTCGTATCGCAGAACGGCACTGCACCGGTGCTCGGGCTCAGCGCCGCAGGCCGCTTCCAGATCGTCTTCGGCGACCAGCTCACGCTGCTTGCCGGCAACAGCCTGAGCTACGTTGCGGCCGGGTCGAACGGTTTTACCACCGAGCCGGTGCCCTCCACGCGGGACGACTACTCGCCCTTCGACATGGCTATCGACAGCAGCGACCAGGCCGACCTGGTGTACGGCGACGATCTGGGCGGCGGCCTGTTCTTCACGCGCCGCAGCGACGGCACCTGGAGCACCCCGGTCACGTTGACCGGCTCGGCCCTCATCACCTCAGTCGCGGTCGCGACCGACAGCGCAGACAGGGTGCACGTCGTGGCGACCACGCTCGCGGATGGCGTGTGGTACTTCACGAACCGCCACGGATCGTGGGAATCGAAGCAACTCCTCGCGCCACCCGCTTCGGGCAAGTGGTACACGGGCAGCTCGGCCATCGCGGTCGATAACAGTGGCCGCGCCCAGATCCTGTTCATCGTCGGCAAGAAGGAGAACTCGGCCGAGCTGTATTACGCGGCATCGCCCGCCGTATGAGCTGAGTAGCCGGCCTACGGCTACGGGCGCAGCGTGTAGACGACGCTCTCGCCCCGCAGCACGACCGTGCCGTCGGCGCGGCGCGCGACACAGCGCAGGCGGGTGATCGGCTTGTCGGCCCGTGCCTCCACCACCTCTGCCTCGGCCGTCACCGTGTCGCCGATGTAGACCGGCGCCGGGTAGTCCCAGTCCTGGTGCAGGAAGACGCTGCCGGGCCCCGGCAATTCCTCGGCCACGAGCGCGTTGAACAGCGCGGTGGTCAGACCGCCGTGGATGATCAGCCGGCCGAAGCGGGTCGACTGCGCGAAGTCGGCGTCGAAGTGCAGCGGGTTGTGGTCGCCCGAAAGCGCCGCGAACGCCTCGACGTCGGCCGCGGTGAAGGTGTGGCTGCGGGCCGCACGTGCACCGACAGCCGGTGGCTGCCAGGCCACGCTCAGGAACCGTTCTTTCGGTCGTTGATCGCCTTGGTCAGCGGGGGCAGGATCTGGAACAGGTCGCCGACGACCATCAGGTCGGCGAACTCGGCGATCGGGGCGTCGGGATCCTTGTTGATGGCCACGATCGTGCCCGCCGTCTGCACGCCCACCTTGTGCTGGATGGCACCGCTGATGCCGCACGCCACATACAGCGCCGGCTTGACGATCTTGCCCGTCTGGCCGATCTGCTGGCCATACGCGATCCAGCCCGAATCAACCGCCGCCCGGGTGGCACCCACGGCACCGCCGAGCGCGTCGGCCAGCGCCTCGACCAGCCGGAAGCCGTCGGGGCTGCCCACGCCGCGCCCGCCGCCGACGATGATGCGTGCCTCCTCGATGGGCGCGGCGGCCGCGGCCTCGCGCACGCGATCCACGACCTTGACCGCCGGCAGCTCCGCATCGACACCAACGGTCACGTTCTCGACGCTGCCGGGCTTGGCAGCAGCTTCCTCCGTCACCGCGCCGGAACGCACGACGATGATCCCGCCACCCTGCGCGGTAAAGGTGCTGTGCGTGACGAGCTTGCCGCCGAAGGTGCTCATCTCAACCCGCGGCTGGCCGCCACCGGAAACCGCGGAGCCGTTGACCAGGATGGGCAGGCCGGTAAGCCCCACCAGCAGGCCACCTATGTCCTTGCCGTCGCCCGACGCCGCGACCAGCACGATATCCGGCTCCCGCTGCGCGATCAGCGCAGCGAGGCGCGGTGCCACAACGGCGGCAACCGGCCGATCCGCGGCCAGCGCCCCGTCCACGTCGACCGCCAGCACGGCGCTGCTGTAGGCCGCGATCGCGCCGGCGGCGCTCGAGGCCCCTGGCCCAATGACCACACTCGCATCTTCACCACCCGAACCCTCGGCGAGCTTTCGGGCGAGTGTCGCGAGCTCGAGTGTCAGCTTGGTTGGCACGCCGTCGCCGAATTCGCCGACGGCCCACACGCGCGCCATCAGACGAGCCTCCGCTCGGCGAGGAAGTCGACGATGCGCGGTACTGCCGCCTCTGCCCCATCACGCACGAAAGTGGCGCCGGCGCGCTCGGGTGGCTTGGCCGCGTCGAGCGTCGTGGTCGTCGTACTTCCCGATCCCACCGCACCGGGATCGATGCCCAGATCGGCCAGCGACCAGGTCTCGATCGGTTTGCTGCGCGCCTGCATGATGCCGCGCAGCGACGGGTAGCGCGGCGTGCCCAGCAATTGCGTGCCCATCACCAGCGCCGGAGTCGGCGCCTCGAGCACGTCGTAGCCGGTCGCGCTGAGGCGGTGGATACGTACCCCGCCGTCGGTCGGCTCGATCTCGGAGGCATATGAGAGGTAGGGCAGCCCGAGGCGCGCAGCGAGGGCGGCCCCAACGACGCCGCCCAGGCCATCGGAGGTGTCCGTGCCGGCGAAGACCACGTCGTACTCGATCCGGCGTATGGCAGCCTCCAGGATGCTCACGGTCGCGCGGACGTCCGACCCGCGGATGGCGTCGTCGACGACGTGGTAGGCGCGCGCGGCGCCCATCGCCAGGGCCTTGCGCAGCGCCTCAGTGGCGCCGGCCGGTCCCACGGTCAGCAGCGCCACCTCGCCGCCATGCGTCTCGGTCAGCTGCAGCGCTTTCTCGAGCGTGTACTCGTCGTTGCCGTTGGCCTCCATCTGGACGGTCCGATCGGTGAGCAGGTCGTCACCCAGCCGCTCGGTGCCCACCACCGGCACGGCCTTGAACAGGATGAGGATGTTCAACGGTGCTATCCCTCCGCGCGGCTGAGCAGGTCGTGGGCGATGATGACCCGCTGGATCTGCTGGGTGCCCTCGTACAGCTGCGTGATCTTGGCGTCGCGCATCATCCGCTCGACCGGGTACTCGGTCGTATAGCCGTAACCGCCGAAGACCTGCACCGCGTCGGTCGTCACCGCCATCGCGGTATCGCCGGCGAACAGCTTGGCCATCGCCGCCCAGCGTGCCGCAGCCGGATCGCCGGCGGAGATACGTTCGGCCGTGTGCCACGCCAGCTGGCGGGCAGCCTCCGTCCGGGTGGCCATGTCGGCCAGCATCGCGCCGACCATCTGGAACTGACCGATGGCCCGGCCGAACTGCTTGCGCTGACCGGCGTACTCGAGCGCCGCGTCGAGGGCGCCCTGGGCGATGCCCACCGCCTGCGCCGCGATGCCCGGCCGGCTGCGCTCGAAAGTCTTCATGACCAGGTTCCAGCCGTCACCCGCCTCGCCGACGCGGTTGGCGTCGGGCACGCGCACGTCGTTGAAGGCAAGCTCGGCGGTGGTCGAGCCGCGGATGCCCATCTTGTGCTCGAGCCGCGGGGCGCTGAAGCCGGCGGTGTCCTTCTCGACGTAGAAGCAGGTGAGGTGGCGATGCGCCTTGACCGCCTCCGGCCTGGGATCGGTCACGGCAAAGACCGCCACCAGGCCGGCCACGTCGCCCTGGCTGATGAAGCGCTTCTCGCCGTTGATCACCCAGTCATCGCCGTCGCGCCGCGCGTGCGTGCGCAGGCTCGCCGCGTCAGATCCGGCGCCAGCCTCGGTGAGGGCGAACGCGGCCAGCATCTTGCCGCTGGCGAGGTCGGGAATCCAGCGCTGCTTCTGCTCGTCCGACCCGCCATTCACCAGCGGCAGGCCGGACAGCTCCTGCACGCACACGATGTTGCCGATCGCTGCCGAGACGCGGCTGATCTCCTCGATGGCGAGCATGATCGAGATCATGTCCGCGCCCAGGCCACCGTATTCGGCCGGATAGGGCAGGCCGAAGATGTCGTGCTGGGCGAGCACCTCGATGATGTCCCACGGAAACTCGCCGGTCTGATCTATCTCGGCGGCGCGCGGCGCGATCTTGCCCTCGGCCAGCTCGCGTACCGCGTCGCGCAGCGCCTGTTGCTCGTCGTTGAGGACTGTCACGTTTTGATGCTAGCGCCCGGCCTGCATTTCTTGCTCGCCGGCCGTCGCCACTTCTGTCAAATGTCGACTGAGCCGACCTTATGTCGAGACTTCCCCGCTCCCGGCATCACCAATTTCCGACTGCACGCTTGGATGGGCCGCCGAATGTCGCCCAGCGCGCTCATCCGAGCGCCAAACTTCCGCCTAAGGTCGACCTGGCCGACATTTGTCAGAAACCAGAGTTCTGCGCTTGCGGGCCTCCCCGTTGGTCGCAGGAACTGGCCATACGTGCTCACGGTGCATGTTAGGTGCGTTGGTGCGCCCAGAGCCGGCTCGGAATCTGGTCAGACAGGCGCGGGCGTGCAGGGCTCTTGCGGCTTTGACCAGGAACTGCCCGGCCCAGGTGACTTAGCGCGCGTGTGGCGGCTGTATGGCCAGAAAGATGCCGCGAGTTCGGCGGTGCAGGGTCCCGGATCGGCTACTGCACCACGACCGGCAGCGAGCGGCTGTTGACCGGGCGGCCGGCGCCGTCCACGGACAGGCCCGCAGCGAGGATCTCGGCGATGTCCTGGACCGCCACCCCCTCCCCCTGCGGGCCGGCATCGGCCACACCGTCACGCATCATGACCAGGCAGAAGGGGCACGCCGTGGCGACCGCGTCGGCCCCCGTGGCGAGCGCCTGGCTGGTGCGCGCCGCGTTGATGCGCGTGCCGCGCTTCTCCTCCATCCACATGCGGCCACCACCGGCGCCGCAGCAGAACGTCTGCCGCCCGCTGCGCTCCATCTCGCGCAGCTCGAGGCCGGGCACGGCACCCAGAACCGCGCGCGTCTCCTTGATCACCCCGTTGTAGCGCGCCAGGTAGCACGAGTCGTGCAGTGTGATCGATCCCTGCCGCCGCTGGTCGACGCGCAGCCGCCCCTCCCCCACGAGCCGGCTCAGGAACTGTGAGTGGTGCACCACCTCGTATGAACCGCCCAGTTGGCCGTACTCGTTGCCGATGGTGTTGAAGCAGTGCGGGCA
>CAZSWK010000083.1:0-11153 GCA_964610835.1 uncultured Anaerolineaceae bacterium
CAGCCCGAACAACGAACAATTCGCCATCGTCCTCGATGGGACGGTTGTCTCGGCGCCGACCGTCAACGCGGCCCGGTTCGGAGGCAGCGGCCAGATCTCGGGCTCGTTCACCAGTGCCGAAGTGAACAACCTGGTGACCGTGCTCAAGTACGGTGCTCTGCCGCTGGCCATCAAGGAAGTCAGCTTCAGCAAGATCAGCCCGACGCTCGGTCTCAACTTCCTGCAGCAGAGCATCCTGGCCGGCGCGATCGGCATCCTGCTCGTGTTTGTCTTCATGCTGCTGCACTACCGGCTGCAGGGCGTGGTGGCCTGCCTCGCGTTGATCTACTACGCGCTGGTCGTTTACGCCATCTTCCGGCTGATACCGGTGACGCTCACGCTGGCCGGTGTGGCCGCCTTCGTCTTATCGATAGGCATGGCGGTCGACGCAAACATCCTCATTTTCGAGAGAACCAAGGAGGAGCTGCGCGCGGGCAAGACCCTGGTGCCGGCGATCGAGGCCGGCTTCAACCGCGCCTGGCCCTCGATCTTCGACTCGAACATGTCCTCCATCATCACCGCGTCGATCCTGTTCTACTTCGGCTCGCCGACGATCAAGGGCTTCGCGCTGGTGTTGATCATCGGCGTGCTGACCTCGATGTTCACCGCGGTCACGCTCAGCCGCGAGATGCTGCGCGGGGTCGTGCGCCAGCCGTGGGCGCGCAAGGCGCGCCTCTTCGGCGTCAAGGAAGACGAGCTGGTGCTCACGCAGCCACGTGCGCGTGGCCGGGAGGCACGCGCCCGTGTTTGACATCATCGGCAAGCGGCGCTGGTTCTATGCGCTCAGCCTGGCGGTGCTCATCCCGGGCATCATCTTCATTGCCCTGACGCCCATTACCGGCGGCAAGGAAGGCCTGCAGTTCTCGATCGATTTCACCGGCGGCACGGTCTGGGAGGTCCACTTCAAGGACGGCACGCCTACGCCGGCCGATGTCCAGCAGGTGATGACGGCACAGGGGCTGCCCGGCCAGGTGGCCATCACGACCTCGGGCGATCGCTCTTACGTGCTCATCCGGACGATCCAGATCGGACTGCAGGAGCTGCCCTCGCCGACGCCCACTCCCAGCGCATCGCCAAGCGGTAGCGCCTCGGCGGGTGCGAGTACGTCGCCCAGTGCGAGTACGTCGCCCGCCGCCTCTGCGTCGCCCAGTGCCAGTGCGTCGCCCGCCGCCTCTGCGTCGCCATCGGCCAGTCCGCCGGCGTCGGCAGGCGCAGCAGGGTCGGCCAGCCCAGCGCCCTCGACCACGGCCTCGCCCTCGACCACGGCCTCGCCGACGGCCAGTCCGTCAGCATCTCCCAGCGCGACTCCCGCCCCGGGCGAGTTCAACGCCCAGGGCTGCCTGGTACCCCCGCCCGGCCAGCTGGGCGAGCTGGCCTCCGCCCTCATTACCCGCTTCGGGTGCATCGATGAGGTCCGCCAGGAGGCGAATATCGGCCCGATCATCAGCAACGAGATCGCGCAGCAGGCGCTGCTGCTGATCGTGCTCGGCTCGATCGGCATCCTGGCCTGGATGACCTTCCGCTTCGCCGATTTCCGGATGGGCATGACCGCTCTTACAGCGCTGCTCCATGACGTCATCGTGGTGGTCGGCATCTTCGCCATCCTGGGCACCTTCGTCGGCCTGCAGGTGGACGCCCTGTTCGTGACTGCCATGCTGACGGTCATCGGCTTCTCCGTGCACGACACGATCGTGGTCTATGACCGTATCCGTGAGAACCGTATTCGCCACGCCGGCGAGCCGTTCCCGGCCATCGTCAACCACAGCCTGCTGCAGACCCTGGGCCGCTCCCTGAACACCTCGATGACCACCGTGCTGGTGCTCTTTGCGCTGCTGCTCTTCGGCAGCGACGCCATCCGTGCCTTCGTCTTCGCGATGATGATCGGCATCATCTCCGGGACCTACTCGTCGATCTTCAACGCCAGTGCGCTGCTCGTGACGTGGCACGAATGGGCTGACAAGCGCCGCCAGCGGGAATTCGCCGCCGGTCGCGCCCGCTGATCGACGCGTGACCTACCTGACGCGACTTGACTCCCGGGTCGCGGCGGTTGGTTCATGTCTGTGCCTGGGACTCGATCCTGATCCCGCCGCGCTGCCGCGCGGCTTTGCCCCGGATGTTCAGGGCATCGAGTCGTTCGCCCGCGTGCTCCTGGAGGCGGCCGCCGGCCAGGCCGCCGCGGTGAAGATCAACGTCGCCTTTTTTGAGGCCTTCGGCAGCGCTGGCATCGCCGCGCTCGAGCGCGTGAGGGCAGCGATCCCCGCAGATCTGCCGCTCATCGCCGACGCGAAGCGTGCGGACATCAGCAATACCGCTGCCCGCCAGGCCGTGGCACTCTTCGACACGCTCGGCGCCGACGCCGTCACGGCGAACCCGTACCTCGGGCGTGATGCCCTCGCTCCCTTCCTCGAGCACCGGGATCGCTTTGTCTACGTGCTCTGCCGGACGTCCAATCCGGGCGGCGCGGAGCTCCAGAATCAACCGCTCGCCGACGGTGCGCCGTTGTTCGTCCACGTCGCGCGGCGGGCGGTCGAATGGGCTGGCGACGCCGACAACGTGGGCCTGGTAGTGGGCGCCACGGCACCGCGCGAGCTGCGTGAGATCCGCGACGCCGCGCCCGGGTTGCCCTGCCTGGTGCCGGGGATCGGCGCGCAGGGTGGCGACGTCGACGCGGTGCTGGCGGCCGGTTCGGCGACCGCGCCGCCCGGCAACAGCGTCCGCGGCGGCGCGCTCCTGGTCAACGTGTCGCGCGGCATCAGCCAGGCGGCGCGCGACCGCGAGGGTCACGAGGCCGTCGTGGAGGCTATTTCCGAGGCTGCGACCATGTGGGCTGCGCGCCTTCAGTGCTAGCATCGGAACGTGCCAAACATCGGCCCGTTCGAACTGCTCATCATCCTGGTTTTGGCGCTGCTGATCCTGGGCCCGGGCAAGCTTCCTGATGTCGGCGCGGCACTGGGCAAGACCATCCGCGAATTTCGTAAGGCATCGTCGGACGTCCAGGAGTCGATGCGCCTCGACGCTCCGCCGCCAGCGGCACAGACAGCCACACCTGCTGCACCGGCCGAGGCGCCTGCTGCGCCACCCGCCACACCCGCCGCACCGGCCGTCACAACTGCCGAGCCGGCTGCCCCGGTCGGCGCGGAGGACCAGGCAGCGCACATCCGCATGCTCGAGGCGCGTCTCGCAGCGCTCGAGAAAGAGCGTCAGGCGGAGCGGCCGGCCTCGGATCGCTGAGCTGAGCGCACTGCGCTCGGCAGCTGAGATGCCGCGGGAGACCGCTTGCCCGGAAACGGAAAATGGCTGAGCTGACCGATCGACGCGACGGCCTCGTCGTGCCGCAGCCACCTGCGCCGGAACCGGAAACGCCGAGCCCGGACACTCCCGAAGGCGCCGTCATGACCCTCGTCGAGCATCTGAGCGAGCTGCGCCGGCGCATCTTCGTCAGCGTCCTGGCCCTCGTCCTGGGCACCGTGCTGGGCTTCGTCCTGGCGCCGGACGCGATCCGACTGCTCAAGGGTCCAATCGCCCAGCCGCTCTACTTCACCTCGCTGGGCGGTGCCTTCTTCGTCGAGCTGAAGGTCGCGCTGGTGATCGGCATCGTGGTCGGATCGCCTGTCGTGCTGTACGAGCTATGGGCATTCGTCTCGCCCGGCCTGACCAGTCGGGAGCGACGGGCCTTGCGACCATGGATACCGTTGGCCGTCCTGTTCACGTTCGTCGGCTTCGGCGTTGCCTACCTGGTTCTGCCGCTGGCCACCTGGTTCTTCCTCAGCTTCGAGATCCCCGGCGTGGTTCAGCCACTGATCACCGCCGACGCTTATTTCGGGTTCGTGACCACGCTCTTCCTGGCTTTCGGGCTGGTCATGGAGTTCCCCATCGTGCTGGTCTTGCTCACGCGCCTCGGCCTCGTCAGCGTTGACTGGCTACGCCATCACCGCCGCTACGTCTTCCTGGGCATGGTCATCTTCGCTGTCGTAATCACGCCCGGTGGCGACCCGTTCAGTCCTACGATCATGGCCGTGGTCATGTATGCGCTGTACGAATTCACGATCTGGATGGTCGGCCGCGCCAGTCGCTCCGACGCGGCCAAGGCCCAGAACGGCTGAGCCACGACAGGGCTGACGGGCATGGCTAAGACGGGCGACGAGGCGGCGCTGGACGCGGCACGCCCGCACGTGGTGATCATCTCGGGGCTTTCCGGCGCCGGCAAGACCGCTGCCAGCAAGCTGCTCGAGGACGCGGGCTACCGTGTCGTGGACAACCTGCCCGCCGAGCTGTTGCGCAACCTGGCCCAGCTGGTGGCCCGCGATCCCTCCGACTACGAACGGCTGGCGCTGGTCCTCGACGCGCGCACGGCAGACACGCCGGTCGCCTTTGCCCAGGCACGCGGCGCGCTCGAGTCGCGCGGCATCAACCCGCAGGTCTTCTTCCTGGAGGCGCGTGATGACGTACTGATCCGCCGCTTCAGCGAAACGAGGCATCGCCATCCGCTCGCGACTGACGACACCGGCGTGTCTGCGTCCATCGCCCGCGAACGCGAGCTGCTGTCCGAGATTCGCGCCCAGGCCGACGTGATCATCGACACCTCCGAGCTGTCGGGCCGTCAACTGCGCGAGCGGCTGCTCTCGGCGCTCGACGGGCCCGGGCTCTCTCCGGGCATCGCCGTGCACCTGATCAGCTTCGGCTTCAAGCACGGCGTGCCGCTCGAGGCCGACGTGGTGTTTGACGTGCGCTTCATGGAGAATCCCTTCTATAACGATCGCCTGCGGCCGCTCACCGGGCTCGACGAGCCGGTGCGCGAGTTCGTTCTCAGCCAGCCGATAACGGAGCACTTCCTGGACCTGGTCGCGCAGTACCTGGCCCTCACGCTGCCCGGCTACGAGGCGGAGGGCAAGTCGCGCCTGGTGGTCGGCATCGGCTGCACCGGGGGACAGCACCGGTCGATCGCCATTGTGGAGGCACTCGCCGCGCGCTGGCGGAAGTCTGGCGGGGCGCCGCTGACGGTGTGGCATCGCGAGCTGGAGCGGGCGTGAGCGGCAGCAACGGTGGGCGCATTCGCCGGCCGCGCATCGGTCGTAGCTGGTGGACGCGCTGGCTGGCAGCCTCGACTGGGCCCGTCGGCCGCTCGCGGGGTCCGCGGGTAGTGACGATCGGCGGCGGTACGGGGCTGTCGGTCCTGCTGCGCGGTCTCAAGGAACTGACCAACAACATCACCGCGGTGGTCACGGTCGCCGACGACGGTGGCTCATCAGGGCGCCTCCGGTCGGAACTGGGCGTGCCGCCGATGGGCGACATCCGCGCCTGCATCGTGGCCCTGGCCGACAATGAAACGCAGATGGGCCGCCTGCTTCAGTACCGCTTTCCGGAGCGCGGTGGTGCCGGCCCCGACGAGCCGCAGCTGCCCGGTCTGAACACGATCCGGGAGGTCGCCGGCCACAGTTTCGGCAACCTGCTGATCGCCGCCCTGACCGATCTGACGGGCGACTTCGAGGAGGCCGTCAGGCAGGCCAACCGTGTGCTGGCCGTGCGTGGTCGGGTGGTGCCCGTGGCCGGTCGACCGATCACCCTCCACGCGCGACTGCGAGATGGGAGCGAACGATCAGGCGAATCGTCGATCGAGCACTCGTCCGGGATCGACCGGGTGTGGATCACGCCGTCAGACGTAAGACCCTCGCCGGAGGCGATCGATGCCGTGCGCGCTGCCGACCTGATCGTCATTGGACCCGGCAGCCTGTACACCAGCCTGCTGCCGCCGCTGCTGATCCCCGAGGTACGCGACGCGGTGGCGGCCGCCGGAGCGCCACGCATCTACGTGTGCAACGTGGCCACCCAGGTGGGCGAGACGCAGGACTATGCGCTGTCGGACCACCTGGCGGCGTTCGCGCGGCATGGGCTCGATGGGTTGATCGACGCGGTTCTGGCCAACGACAACTATGCCGCGCGAGTGCCCGAGAACTACCCGGCCGCGCCCGTGCGCCTCGACGTCAGCAATCTGCGCCAGGAAAGGCCGCTCATCGTGCCGCGCGATGTGGTCGATCACGGCAACGCCCACCGTCACGATGCTCACCATCTGGCCGCGGCTCTCATGGAGTTGTACGACGACCGCGTGCTGCGGGCGCGCGCGCATGCGGCGGTGTCGCCGTGACGGCCGCGCGCGCGCCCCGGCAGGCACCCGGCGCGGGCCGCGACCTGGTCGCCGCCGTGCGCGCCGAGCTTGCCGCGATCGAGCCCACTCGCCGCTGCTGCCAGGCGGCCGAGCGGGCGGGCCTCGGCCAGGCGGCCCAGGGGCGCGCCCGCTCGCCGCAGATCGGCCGACTTGCCGTGCGACTTGCGCCCAGCGGCCGGCCGCCACGCTTCAGCTGGTCCCTCGCGGCCGGGCACTGCCGCGTTGCCTGGCTGCGCGGTCTGGTGCTTGCGCGCGGCTCGCTGAGCATCGGTGCGTCGGGCACGCACCTGGAGCTCGTCCTGCCGCCAGAAGAGCTTGCCGAGGTGCGCACGCGGCTAATGGAGATGAGTCTTACCTTTGGCGTGCGTATGCGCCGTGGCAAAGGAGTCATCACCTGGAAGGACGCCGCCGCCGTGCTCGACCTGCTCAGAGTGATAGGCGTTTCCTCGGCAGCGCTGGAGATCGAATCGCGCTTCGTGAGCCGGGAGCTGCGCGGCCACCTGAACCGGGTCGTCAACGCGGAGAACGCGAACCTCGCCCGCGCGGTGGCCGCTGCGCACCGGCAACTGGCCGACATCGACACGCTGGAGCACGCCGGCGCGCTGCGGCGCATGCCCAGCCATGTCCGCCGCGTGGCCTCTGCCCGCCGGCGGTCGCCCGAGGCCACGCTGGCCGAACTGGCGCTCGCCGTCGACCTGTCGCGTGGCCAGGTCCAGCGCGCCCTCGAGCGCATTTCGGATGCCGCTTTGCACGCGGCTGGGGAGGTCATGTGATGGCCGGGGAACATCTCGCCGCGGCCGGTGCGCGGCCGGTGATAATTGCCGGCAACTGGAAGATGAACACGACGCCTGGCGATGCCGGACGGCTGGCGGCTGAGATTGCCGCCGCGACCGGAGCGGCGGGCGTGACGCGCGTGATCTGCCCACCGTACGTCTGCCTGGAGGCTGTCGCCCGGGCCCTGGCCGGCAGCGGCGTGCAGGTCGGTGCCCAGAACGTCCATGCTGAGGTCTTTGGCGCGTACACGGGCGAGGTGTCGGCGCCGATGCTGGGCGGACTGGCCACCTGGTGCATCGTCGGCCATAGCGAACGTCGGCGGGACCAGGGCGAGACTGACGAGCTCGTCGGGCGCAAGCTGTTGCGCTGCATCGAGTACGGCTTGCGGCCCATCCTGTGCGTCGGCGAGCAGCTGGCCGAGCGCGAGGCGGGCCGCGCGGAGGCTACTGTCGGTGGCCAGCTGGAGGCCACGCTGGCCGAACTCGACCGGGCCGGCGGCACCCTGCCGGCGAACCTGGTGATTGCCTACGAGCCGGTCTGGGCGATCGGCACCGGGCGAACTGCGCGCGGCAGCGATGCGGCGGCGATGGCGCAGGCGATTCGTGCCGTTCTGGCCGACGCCGGCGTCGCCGACGGCGCGGCCCAGGTCCCGGTGCTCTACGGCGGCAGTGTCACCAGCGGGTCGATCGACGAGTTCCTGGCCGAGCCCGACATCGACGGCGCCCTGGTCGGCGGGGCCAGTCTCAAGGTCGACGAGATGGCCGGTATCGTCGCCCGGGCCGGGCTCACCGCTGCTGGGCGGGCGACATGACGAGAGAAGGGGACGGTACGCGGCCCCGGCCGCTTGTGCTCGTGGTGCTCGATGGCTTCGGCATCGGCACGCGACGCGACGCTGACGCCATCGCGAGCGCACGCATGCCGGTCTGGCGCGGCCTGCTCGAGGAGTGGCCGCATGGCCGGCTGGATGCCTCCGGCGAGGCGGTCGGACTGCCGGCGGGGCAGATGGGCAACAGTGAGGTGGGTCACCTCAACCTGGGCGCCGGACAGCCGGTCATCCAGGACCTGCCGCGCATCGACGCCGCCATCGCCGACCGGTCGTTCTTCGATAACCCGGCATTGCTCGCCGCCGTCGGGCGGGCTGCCCAGGGCCACCGACTGCACCTCATTGGCCTGCTCGGGCCGGGCGGTGTCCACTCGGTCGACCGCCACGCGGTAGCCATCGCACGCCTGGCCTGGCAGCACGGGGCGCGCGACGTCGTCGTGCACGGACTGCTCGATGGCCGCGACACGGCACCACGCTCGGCGGAGGGCTTCGTGCCCGATTTCGAGGATCGCCTGCGCGCGGCCCATCCGCAGGCGCGCATCGCCACGATCGGCGGGCGCTACTACGGCATGGACCGCGACAGGCGCTGGGAGCGCGTCAAGGCGGCTTACGACGCGATCGTCCACCAGCGCGGACTGGTCGCCGGCTCGGCGACCGAGGCCATCGCCGCTGCGTACGCTCGTGGCGAGGGTGACGAGTTCGTCCAGCCCACGCTCATCGAGGGCGTCGACGGCGCGCTGCGTGACGGCGACGCGGTCATCCACTTCAACTTCCGCGCCGACCGCGCGCGGCAGCTGATCCACGCACTGGTCGACGGCGACGAGTTCGACCAGGACTGCTTCGACCGCGGGGCGCGACCGCGCGACCTGCTGGTCGCGACCATGACCGAGTACGAAGCCGGCCTGCCGGTTGAGGTCGCCTACCCGCCGCTCACCGTGACCGGCCTGAGCGAGTTCTTCTCCGGCCTCGGCTGGCGCCAGTTCCACGTTGCCGAGACAGAGAAGTACGCCCACGTGACCTACTTCTTTAATGGTGGTGTTGAGCAGCCCTTTCCCGGCGAGGAACGCTCGTTGGTGCCCAGCCCCAAGGTCGCGACCTATGACCTGCAGCCGACGATGAGCGCTGGCGGCGTGACCGATGCGCTGGTGGCCGCCATGGGCGATGACTACGACTTCATCGTCGCCAACTACGCCAACCCGGACATGGTCGGGCACACCGGCGTGTGGGACGCGACAATCGCCGCCGTCGAGTACGTCGACAGCTGCCTGGCGCGCGTGGTCGGCGCGCTGCCGGCCGGAGGGCTGCTGTGCATCACCGCCGACCACGGCAATGCCGACGAGTTGCGCACCGCTCAGGGGAAGCCCATGACCGCCCACTCGCTCAACCAGGTGCCGGTGGTGCTCATCGGTGATGCGGCGCGCGGCCGGCGCCTGCGCGACGGCCGCCTGGCGGACGTGGCCCCGACACTGCTCGAGCTGCTCGGCCTGCAGGCGCCGCCGAGCATGACCGGCCATTCACTGCTCGAGCACTGAGCTCCTGCTATCCTGCGGGCCGTGCAGAACATCCTTCTATTCGGCCAGATGATCATCAGCGTTGCGCTGATGGCCTCGATCCTGCTGCAGGCGCGCGGCGCCGGCCTGGGCGCGACATTCGGCGGCGACTCGACCGTGTATCGCAGCCGGCGCGGCATCGAGAAGCGCCTCTATCAGTTCACGGTCTTGCTGACGGTCCTGTTCGTCATCTTCTCGCTGGCCACCTTCAAGCTCGCGCAGCTCAACATCTAGCCCTTTTGGGCGGGCGTTCGGCCGGGTCGCCCATGGTAAAATCCGGCTTCGCCTGAACGCAGACAATGCGTCACAGGCTGCGCGCCGAGGTGGCGGAATAGGCAGACGCGCTAGGTTCAGGACCTAGTGACCGCAAGGTCGTGTGGGTTCAAGTCCCTCCCTCGGTACCAGTGCCCAGGTGGCGGAATTGGTATACGCGTACGTTTGAGGGGCGTATGACGCAAGTCATCCGGGTTCAAGTCCCGGCCTGGGCACCAATTCCCTGATCGACGGCGGCCACGCGGCCGCCGTTATGCTTGCCCCGCGCCTCGCGCAACCCGGGCGGTTAGCTCAGCTGGTCAGAGCGCCTCGTTTACACCGAGGAAGTCGGGGGTTCGAGTCCCTCACCGCCCACCACTCCTTCCGCCCCGCCCTGGCTTCGCGTGGCCGGTCGAGCAGCTCATCCTCGCTGCTAGACTGTCAGCCGCTGACTACACATCACGTAGCGGCCTGTTTCGAACGAATCCGGGAGGGGCGAATGTCTCCACTCGTCTGGGCGATCCTCATCATCATTGTCGTGGTGGTGGTCGCGGGCGTGCTCATTTACAACGGCCTCATCCAGCGCCGGCTGCGCATCGATGAGGCCTATGCGCAGATCGAGGTCCAGCTCAAGCGACGCTGGGACTTGATCCCCAATCTCGTCAATGCGGTGAAGGGGTACATGGGCTTCGAGCAGTCGGTGCTCGAGAATGTGACCAAGGCGCGCGCCAACGCCGTCGCCGCGGGTGGTCAGGGCCCGGCCCAGCAGGCCGCCGCCGAAAACGCGCTCACCAGCACACTGCGCTCCCTGTTCGCCGTTGTTGAGAACTATCCGGACCTGAAGGCCAACCAGAACGTGATGAACCTGCAGGAGCAGATCACCACGACCGAGAACCAGATCAGCTTTGCGCGCCAGCACTACAACGCCAGCGTGCTCGACTACAACACCTCGATCGCGACCTTCCCCAACGTGCTGATCGCGGGACCTTTCGGGTTCGCGCGGCGCGATTTCTTCGACGCCGAGCCTGAGGCGCAGCAGGTGCCGACGGTTGACCTGGGCACTTACAACACGCCCACCGGCACCCCGCCGGCCGCTCCGCCGACGAGTCCGCCTCCGGCACCGCCAGCACCGCCCTCCGCTCCGCCGCCTGCCGGCGGCTGACGGTCACCAGCCGGCGCACCGCGTCGCCCGCGCTCGCGCGGGTTGAACTGCCATGACCAGTCCAGCGACCCAGAGCTTCTACCAGCAGATTTCCTCCAACCGGCGCCGCTCATGGCTGCTGGTGCTGCTGGTGAGCGCCTTCCTGGTCGTCTTCGGCTTCATCATCGGCTACCTCGTGACCGGCGTCGTCGAGGGCGGCTACTTCGCGGTCGGCATCGCGTTGCTGATCGCGCTGCTGATGAGCGCCTTCTCGTTCTTCGGCGGCGACAGCCTGGTACTGGCCGAGTCGGGGGCGCGCGAGGTCAACGATCAGACCGCGCCGCAGCTGATGAACGTCGTTCGCGAGCTGTCGATGGCGGCCAACATTCCGCCACCGCGCGTGTACGTGAT
>CAZSWK010000084.1:0-11104 GCA_964610835.1 uncultured Anaerolineaceae bacterium
AGGTACATGCGCAGGAGCATCTCGGCCCAGTCGGTCGCCTCCGTGCCACCCGCGCCGGCAGTGATGGTCAGGATCGCGGCGTTGTCGTCATAGTCGCCGGAAAAGAGCAATGCCGAGCGCAGGCCGGCAAACTCACGGTTGACTGCCTCGAACTCCTGCTCGATGCCGTGGTCGAGTGACGCGTCGCCTGAGTCGGCCGCAAGTTGCGCCAGCTCACCCAGGTCGCGCGCCCGCTGGGCGATCGTGTGCCAGGTGGTCAGCTCATCGCGCAGGCCTTCGGCGCGGCGCAGCACCTGTGCGGCAGCGCGCTGGTCGGCCCAGAAATCGGGCTCGCTCGTCCGCCCGTCGAGTACCTCGAGCTCGGCTTGCTTGGCTCCTAGGTCAAAGGCGCCCCGAGGTCGTCTCGACCTGCTGGACGAGCTCGCGGACCTGCGCGATGTCCATCAGTTGGCTACCTCGGCATGCAGAGCGATGCCCGAGGCGGCCTTGAGCAGGATCGGACGCAGCTCGATGATCCGCAGTGCGGTCTTGCTCCGGGCGACGACGGGGTTGACACACGGACAGTATCCGTTGTGCGGGCAGATCCCGCAGTTGCCGTCGCAGTCGAGCGTCATCGCATAGCTGCACGTTCGGCATTCGCGTTCGCAGGCGATCAGGTCCACGAACGGCTCTTCGAGCACGTCAGCTGCTTTCGCATCCACGGCTGGCCAAACTCCCTCTTGGCCAGGGCCACCCTCGACCCCGGGAACGTTTTCACATTCTCCGGAGGAGGCACGGCCTCCGGTGCGGGTAACCCGAGTATTGCAGCCCGCGCACGTCTGCTCAAGGGGTGAAATGGGCGAAAAGCGCCTGAAAGACGCTCAAATCCGCGATTGGCTGCCCATTCAGGCCTGTGTGGCCAGTTCGGCCCGGATATCCGATGGCGTCAGCTGCTCGGTGAGCAGGCGAAAGAAGCGCTCGCGTTGCGCCGCTGGAGCGCCGGCCGCCGCGCACCAGCGCTGGAGAAGCGATTCGCCGCCGGCGTAGCAGAAGACGTACGCTCGCCAGAGCGGGTGGTTGATGAATTCGATGTCCTTGGCTGACTGCTCGGGAGTGCGCAGCGTCTCGTCCTCCAGCCAGTGGCGGACCTCGTCGACCGGCCGCCGTTCGACGTGGAGCAGCAGCGCGGCATCGCCGCTGGCGCCGCTGAGACCATGCAGGGCCCGATCGATGCGCCACTCCTGCTCAGCTCGCTCGGGGGTCATGTCCAGACCCGCTCGCGCGCAGATGTCGAGCAGCAACTCCTGCCACCCTGCCGGATCGACGACATAGTGCCAGCCAAGCTCGGCCAGCCCTTCGCTGATGTATGACTCGGGCGTGTTGATCAATTGCACTGTCGACTCCGCGCGGTCCAGCTCGCGCCCCAGTCTTTGTTCCTTCCACGCGTGCTCCAAATGGTGGCCCGGGTAGGCTTCGTGAGCCAGCATTCCGATCAGGCTGGTTGCACGCACCGGCAGGTCCGTGTTGACCTCGATCCGCGAGCGCAGCTCGCCTTCATACCAGTTGTAGGCAGCCCACGGCTGACCGTTCACCAGCGACACGGTCAACGACTCTCCCGTCGGGATTGGAAAGTAGCGCTTGCAGCGGCCCGCAATCTCGCTGAGCGCCAGGTCGATGGCCGGCTGCAGACGCTCGCGCGGGATGGCGAGGCGTTCATTGCGCACGGCCAGCCGGGCACGCAGGTCCGGACCAGGCGGCAGGAGCGCGTCGAGGTCGGCGTGGATCCTGGTGTACTGGTGCGCTGGTGTCGCCTCGGCGCGAGCATCGAAGCAGCGTTCGACCTCATCCAGGTAGTCCATCTCCTGGCCGGCAAGTCGCCGCGCTATTGTCTCGAGCGCGACGAGCTGGGCCGTCAGCCACCTCGCCCGCTGGCCGGTCAACTCCGCCGCCACGCGCTCGCGCAGCCGGCTCGCACGATCGACCACGCCACTGGCTGTCACCGCTTCGCGCTCTGCCTCCCGTCGGACTTCGGGCGGGCCGTAGTAGGCATCGACGATGCCCTGCTGCATCCGGTCGGCCGCGAGTGACAGGAGTAGGTACTCGTGCGCCAGGGCGTCCACCGTCTCAGGGCTCCGGCGGGTGGGAGCCGTTACGCGCCGTGACAGCGCTTGTATTTCTTGCCGCTGCCGCACCAACACGGATCATTGCGGCCAAGCTTGGGCCCGGAGTTGGCGGCCGAGGGCGCTGGCGTGCTGCCCTCTGGGCCGAGTGCGTTCACGTCGCCGTGCTGGTACTGGATACCTCGGCGCCCGGCCGCAGCCAGGGCCGGCGGCAGGGCGGCCGTCTCCGCGGGCGGACGCGTATGCCGCCCGTTGCCACCGGTGGACGATGGGCTCTCGGTGTTCACCGTCGCGTCGACGGGCGCCGCGCCCGTCTCGGCGGGCTGAGGCTGCTGGGGAACCTGCTGCACCTGGACACGGAAGATTGTCGAGGCAACCTGGCGGCTGATGAAGCCGCGCAGCTCCTCGTACAACTGGAACGCCTCTCGCTTGAATTCGTTGAGCGGATCGATGCCGGCGTAGCCGCGCAGGCCGATGCCGCGGCGCATGTCGTCGAGCTCGGTCAGATGATCGACCCACAGCGTGTCGATCGAGCGCAGCAGGATCAGTCGCGCGATCTGCGCCCAGACCTCGCTGCCATAGCGCTGTTCGCGTTCCGCGAGTGCCGCGTCGACCACGTCGCGGAGGTGCTCCAGGACGTCCTCGCGCGGCCCGATGTCCGCCAGCGCGTCGCCCGATACTTCATCCCCCTCGAGCCCGAGCTGTGTGACCGCCTTCGCCAGTCCGTCGTAGTCCCACTCGGCGATCACCTCTCCGGCCAGATGCTGGTCGATGAGTGCTTCGAGCTCCTGGTCGACGAACGTGCGCACCGTCTCGGTCAGGTCCTCGTTGCGCAGGACCTTGTCGCGTTCCGCGTAGATCGTCTCGCGCTGCTTGTTGATCACGTCGTCGTACTCGACGACGCGCTTGCGGATGTCGAAGTTGTAGCCCTCCACGCGGGTCTGGGCACTCTCGATCGTCCTCGACACGAGGCGCGATTCGAGGGCAACCTCACCCTCGAGGCCCATGCGCTCCATCAGACCGGCGACCCGGTCAGAGGCGAACCGCTTCATCAGCGAGTCTTCGAGCGACAGGTAGAAACGGGAGGAGCCGGGGTCGCCCTGGCGGCCGGCGCGCCCACGCAGCTGGTTGTCGATGCGGCGCGCCTCGTGCCGTTCGGTGCCGATCATGTGCAGCCCGCCGGCTTCGACCACGCGCTCATGGTCGGTGGCGGTCTCTGCCTTCGCCTTGGCCAGCGCCTCCTCGTAGACTCCCTCTGGCGCCTCGGCGGGGTTTATCCCGCGCCGATGCAGCTCGCTCGAGGCCAGCCCTGCCGGGTTCCCGCCGAGCAGGATGTCCGTGCCCCGGCCGGCCATGTTCGTGGCGATCGTCACCGCAGCGCTGCGGCCCGCCTGGGCGACGATGGGCGCCTCTTTCTCGTGGTATTTGGCGTTGAGCACCTCGTGCTTGATCCCGCGCCGCTTGAGCATGTCGGACAGCACTTCGCTCTTCTCGACGCTGGTCGTGCCCACGAGCACCGGCCGGCCCTGCTCGGTCAACTCGACGATCTCGTCGATGAGCGCGTTGAACTTGTCGTCCTCGGTGCGGAAAACGAGGTCGGCCTGGTCGTCGCGAATCATCGGCATGTGGGTCGGAATGGCGACCGCCTCGAGGCCGTAGATCTTGTAGAACTCCTCCTGCTCGGTCATCGCCGTGCCAGTCATGCCCGAGAGCTTCTCGTACAAGCGGAAGTAGTTCTGGAAGGTGATCGTCGCCAGCGTCACCGATTCGTGCTGGACACGCAGGCCCTCTTTGGCCTCAATCGCCTGGTGCAGTCCTTCTGACCAGCGCCGGCCCGGCATCTGGCGGCCGGTGAACTCGTCCACGATGACGATCTCGCCATCCTTGACGATGTAGTCACGATCGCGCTTGTAGAGCGCATGGGCGCGCAGCGCCTGCTCGAAGTGACGGGCCAGGCGCGGATCGGCATCGAACAGGTTCTCAATCTTCAGCAGCCGCTCGATCCTGGTGATGCCCTCCTCGGTGGGCGAGACGGCGTGCTCCTTGAGGTCGATGAAGTAGTCACCGCCCTCCTCCTGACCCTCCGGCCGCTCCTTGAGCCTGGGTACCAGACGGGCGAACTGGTAGTAAAGGTCTTCCGACTCCTCCGCCTGGCCGCTGATGATGAGCGGCGTGCGCGCCTCGTCGATGAGGATGTTGTCGACCTCGTCGACGATGGAGAAGTAGCGCTCGCGCTGCACCCGCTGCGCCAGATCGGTGACCATGTTGTCGCGCAGATAGTCGAAGCCAAACTCGTTGTTCGTGCCGTAGGTGACGTCCGCGGCATACGCTTCGCGCCGGTCGACCGGGCGCAGGTTCAGCAGCTGCTCGTCCGTGCCGCGATGCTCCGGGTCGAACACGTACGCCGTGTCGTGTTGGATGATGCCGACCGTCAGCCCCAGGCCGTGGTAGATGGGGCCCATCCACTGTGGGTCGCGCTTCGCCAGGTAGTCGTTGACCGTGACGATGTGCACGCCGCGGCCCGACAGGGCATTCAGCGCGGCCGCCAGGGGAGCGACGAGCGTCTTGCCCTCACCTGTCTTCATCTCCGCGATGCGGCCCTGGTGGAGCACGATCCCGCCCAGCAACTGGACATCGAAGTGGCGCATGCCCAGCTTGCGCCGGCTCATCTCGCGGGCGGCCGCGAATACCTCGGTCAGGACCCCGTCGAGCACCTTCTGCAAACGGGCGATGTCTGCCTTCTCACGCTCGCGGCGCAGCTCACGGCGGCGCTCTGAACTGGGATGTTCGAGCTCATCCTCCGAGGGCTCGGACGGTTCGGCGTCCTCCTGGACCTCCGCGCGTAGCGCGACCATCCGTTCGCGGATCTCTTCGTCTGACAACGCTTCGAACTCGGATTCGAGGCCGTTGATCTCGTTGACCAGCGGCTGCAGCCGCTTTACGGCGCGATCGTTCGAGTCGACGAGACGGGAAAACAGGTTCAGCATGGGAAGCGCAAGTATAGGCGGGGTAACCCCAGGCTCCGATCAGGCCGCCAGGTGCCAGAGCCCCACGCCGTAGCCGACAAAGATGATCGCGAAGGTCAGCGCCGCGAGCACGATCCAGAAGACGACTGCCAGCCGGGAACTGGTCGGCTGCATCTCCGGATTGGCCAACTTGGCCGCCTTCCAGCGACGCGAGCGCAGCCGGCTGCGCCAGGTCCGCTGCTCAACGGGGGCCGGTTCCAGGCCGCCCGGTGTTGGTCGATAGAGCTTGAGCGACACGTCTAACCCCCCATGTGGACGCTGGCCGGCTCTGCCACGCCGTGAGACGAGTCGCCAGCGGACTCTGCACCAGCATCTGCCTCGTCCCACAGGAGCATCTCCTGGACAAGCTCGAGATCGCTTGAGAAGAGTGCGCCCACCGATTCGCCGCGGTGGATGCGCCGGATGCCCTCTCCGATGAGCGGCGCCACCGACAGCACCTTGAGAATGGGCAGCCGGCGCGACGCGGTGAGCGGCACGGTATCGGTGATGACCACCTCGGTGATCTCGGAGGTGCGCAGCCGGTCGGTGGCGGGATCGGACAAGATCCCGTGCGTGGCGCAGGCATAGATCTCGGTTACGCCCTCGCGGATGAGTGCGCGCTCTATCTCCATCAACGTGCTGGCGGTGTCGATCTCGTCGTCGACGATGATCGCTCGCCTGCCCTTGACCTCGCCGATGACGTTGAGCAATTCGGCCGTGCCCAGGTTGCCCGGCCGTCGCTTCTCGATCACCGCCAGCGGCGCTTCGAGGATCTCGGCGAAAGTGCGGGCTCGCTTGGCGAAGCCGAGATCGGTGACAACCACGAGATCCTTGAGCTCGAGGCGCTTGAAGTAGTTCGACAGCATGTGGACCGCTGTCAGCTCGTCCACCGGGATCGAGAAGAAGCCCTGGATCTGGCCCTGGTGAAGGTCCATCGTCAGCAGCCGGTCGGCGCCGGCAACACTGATCATGTCGGCGATCAGGCGTGCGGTGATGGGCACGCGGGGCTGGTCCTTCTTGTCGGATCGGCCGTATCCGTAGTAGGGGATGACCGCCGTGATGCGTCCCGCGCTGGCGCGCTTGAAGGCATCGATCATGATCAGCAGCTCCATGATCGACTTCTGAACGGGCCGCGCAGTCGGTTGAATCAGGAAGACGTCACGGTCGCGCGCGTTGTCCTCGATGCGCACGAAGATGTTCTCGTTGGGAAATTCGAAAACCTGGGCATGGCCCAGCTCGCGGTTCAGGTAGCGCGCGATCTTCTTCGCCAGCTCCGGGTTGGAATTACCGGCGTACAGGTCGAACTGATCGTCATAACCACTGGCGGCACGGCTACCGAAGGCGGTCACGGGCACCCTCCAAACGGGTAGCCATTGTCCGGCATCTAGGCTGGCTCCGCCAGTCCCGGGTCGTCCTCGGGTGGCGCAGAGTCGCGATCCTCGACGCGGAAGACGGCGATGCCGGCTACGACATCGCCCTCGTTCAGGCGCATCACGATCACACCGCGCGCCTGGGCGCCATACCGATTGACGCTCTGCACGTCAGTCCGGACCACCTGGCCCTCCCGGCTGATGAGCAGCAACTCTTCGTCTGTCTCGGTCACCAGTTCGACCGCCGCCACGCGACCGGTCTTGGCGCCCTCGATGGGGATGAGCGTCACCCCCTGGCCGCCACGGTGCTTGCGCCGGAACTCGGACATGGCCACCCGCTTGCCGTAGCCAGTCTCGGTGAGCACCAGGATGTCGTTGCCGGGCTTGATCACGCCCATGCCCACGACCGTGTCACCCTGACGTGCCAGCCGGATGCCGATTACCCCGGCTGCGTCGCGGCCCATGGCGCGCACTTCCTTTTCGTTGAATCGTGCTAGCCGCCCCTGCGCAGTGGCCAGCACGATGTCGTCAGTGCCCGACGAGACACCCACCCAGGCGAGCTCGTCATCCTCGGCAACGGTTATCGCGCGGATACCTGTGGCGCGCACCCGCTCGAACTGTTCGATGGACGTCTTCTTGATGATCCCCCGGCGGGTGGCCATGACCATGTTGTGGCCGCGTTCGAAGTTCGGCGTGCTGACGATCGCGAGCACCAGCTCGCCAGGATCGAGCTGTACGCCTTCCAGGTTGATAACCGGCATGCCCTTGGACGTTCTCTCCGATGGCGCCGGAATGGTGTGCACCTTGGAGCTGAATACCCGGCCGCGATTGGTGAAGAAGAGCATCCAGTCGTGCGTGCCGGCGACGAGCAGATGCTCGACCGCGTCCTCCTCGACGGTGCGCGCGCCGATGATGCCCTTTCCGCCCCGGATCTGGCGGCGGTAGTTGGCCAGTGGCTGGCGCTTGATGTAACCGCGCGTCGACACGGTCACGACGACGTCCTCGTCGGCGATCAGATCCTCGTCGGTGAGTTCCCGGTCGGCGTCCTCCTGCACTCGCGTAAGGCGCTTGCCGGCGTACTTGTCGGCGAGCTCACGCAGCTCGTCCTTGATGATTGCCAGTACCCGCGCCGGATTGGCGAGGATGTCCTCGAGTTCGGCGATGAGCTTGATCGTGGCCAGGTATTCGTCCTCGATCTTCTTCCGCTCGAGCGCCGCGAGCCGACGCAACTGCATCTCGAGGATGGCGTTGGCCTGGATCTCCGAGAGGTCGAAGCCACTCCTCAGGTTGGCGCGGGCAGTTTCCACGTCGGCCGATTCGCGGATCGTCTTGATCACCGCGTCGAGGTTGTCGAGCGCGATCTTGAGGCCCTCGAGGATGTGCGCCCGATCGCGCGCTTTGCCCAGGTCGAACTCCGTGCGCCGGCGGACCACGGAGCGGCGCCAGTCGACGTGATGCTGGAGCACCTGCTTGAGCGGCAGCGTCTGCGGCTGGCCGTCGACGAGCGCGAGCATGTTCATGTTGAAGGCGAGCTTCAGCGCGCTGTGCTTGAAGAGGTTGTTGAGTACCTTGCGCGGCGGTGCGTCGCGCTTGCACTCGATCACCAGACGCATCCCATCGCGATCGGACTCGTCGCGCAGGTCGGCGATGCCCTCGATCTTCTTCTGCTGCACCATGTCGGCGATCTTCTCGGCCAGGCTGGCTTTGTTGACCTGGAAGGGCAGCTCGGTGACCACGATCGCGGTGCGCTGGGTGCGCGTCTCTTCGAAAGCAACCGCGGCCTGCATGATGATGCGGCCACGCCCGTGCGCGTACATGTCGCGGATCGCGTCGACCTGTTCCCACTGCCCGGTGACGCTGTTACGCCGCCGATCGAAGCGGAAGATGGTCGCGCCGGTGGGGAAATCCGGTCCGTTGACGAAGTTGCACAGTTCGTCGTTGGTCAGCTGCGGGTTGTCGATCAGGGCGATCGTCGCGTCGGCGATCTCGCCCAGGTTGTGCGGCGGGATGTTCGTCGCCATGCCGACGGCGATGCCGGCCGAGCCGTTGACCAGCAGGTTGGGCAGTTTTGCGGGCAACACTGCCGGCTGCATGCGCGTGCCGTCGTAGTTCTCGACAAAATCGACGGTCTGCTTGTCGATGTCGGCCAGGACCTCGCTGGCGATGGCCGTCATTCGTGCTTCGGTGTAGCGCATGGCGGCCGGCGGGTCGCCATCGACCGAACCGAAGTTGCCCTGGCCGTCGATCAGCGGGTAACGCAACGAGAAGGTCTGGGCCAGCCGCACGAGCGCGTCGTACAGTGCCGCGTCGCCGTGCGGGTGGTACTTGCCCATCACCTCGCCAACGATGGCCGCACACTTGCGATAGCTGGCGGCCGAGGTGAGGCCCATCTCGTGCATGGTGTAGAGGATTCGTCGATGGACAGGCTTGAGGCCGTCGCGCACGTCGGGCAGCGCACGGCTGACGATGACGCTCATCGCGTAGTCGAGGTAGCTGACGCGCAATTCGTCCTCGATGCGGATGGGTACGATGCGGCCGGTGGGCTCGGTCATCTGGGCACTCCCGCATGTAGCTGGCGCTCGCCTTGCTCGGCGACCGCACGATCGGCAAGCCGGCCGACACGGACAAACTCCTGCGCGATCCGGTGCGCCCGACTCGACGACGGCTGATCTGCTCGACGTCGCACGCCGGCCAGCTGGCGGCGAACTTCGGCGGCCAGTGGTGCGGGCATGGCCGGTGCGCTCAGCGCGTCACGCAGGACCCGGGCGCGATGACCATCATCTGTCCTCGCCGCCTGGGCCGCGGCGCGGCGGATGAGCGTTTCGACCGCGCTCGGGTCGACCTCGTACCACACGCGCAACGCCCAGGCCAGCGCCTTCTGAACTTCTGGCCGGTCGTCGCCGAGTAGCGATTCGATGAGCATCAAAACAGGCGAGTCATCGCGTGCCAGCTTGACCCGCTCATGCCGCGGGATCTGGTGCGGCAGCGTGGCAATAGTCGAACCCACGAGGCGACGCTCCCAGGGATCGTCCGAATAGACCAGCTGTTCTATCTCAGCCCAGCGGAATGGCTCGAGGGTGATGCCGTGGGCCACGAGTTCTGCCAATGAGTCGACGGCAATCCAATCGGTGGCAGCGTGCCCCAGCCTTCTGATCAGCTGCCATGCCCGCTCAGGATCGTCGACGAGGGTTCGCCGTAGTGCCTGTTGGGCAAGCAGGATGAACTCACGCTCCTCTTCCTCGATGAGGCGCTGGGCGAGCCAGAGCGCACTGGCCGCCGAGGATTCGGCGAGGGGCGCCCGCAGCTGGCGCACGAGAGCGGCGAGCAGCGGGCTGCGCACGCCGAACGCCGACGCCGCTCCGGGCGCGACCCGCGCGAGCTCGGTGCGATAGGCGTCGTCGGCCAAAGCGCCGAGACCCTCTCGCGCTACCGCCACGAAGCGTTCTGGATCGTCGATCAGCTCAGCGAGTGCCGAGCCAAGCCCGCGCGCGCGAGGCAGTCGCTCACCGACGATTGACCGCGCGCGCGTGGACGCGTCAGACGTCAAGGTTCTGCACCTGCCGAGCGCGTGCCCTGATGAAGTCGCGCCTGGGTTCGACGTGTTCACCCATGAGCGTGCTGAACATGCGGTCTGCCTCGGCGGCGTCCTCGATGTTTGCCTGCAGCAGCGTGCGCGTCTGCGGGTTCATGGTCGTTTCCCATAGCTGCTCGGCGTTCATCTCGCCCAGGCCCTTGAAACGCTGAATGGTGAGATTGCGCGCCTTCATGTCCTTGATCACGCTTTCGCGCTCCGCATCGTCCTGCGCGTAGCGCGTCACCTTGCCCGTGCTGATGCGGTAAAGGGGTGGTTGGGCGATGTACAGGTAGCCGTTTTCGATGATTTCAGCCATGTGGCGGTAGAAGAAGGTCATCAGCAGCGTCCGAATGTGGGCGCCGTCCACGTCCGCGTCGGCCAGCAGGATGATCTTGTGGTAACGCAGCTTGGTAATGTCGAACGTCTCGCCGATGCCGGCACCCAGCGCGATGATCAGCGGCCGGATCTTTTCGCTCGAGAGGACCTTGTCGATGCGTGCCTTCTCGACGTTGAGCATCTTGCCGAACATCGGCAGCACCGCCTGGAAATGCCGGTCACGACCCTGCTTGGCCGAGCCGCCGGCGGAATCGCCCTCGACGATGAACACCTCGCTGCGTGCCGGGTCCCGCTCCTGGCAATCGGCCAGCTTGCCCGGCAATGCCGAGCCCTCGAGCGCGCTCTTTCGGATGACCAGGTCGCGCGCCTTGCGGGCCGCCTCACGCGCTCGGGCCGCGGTAAGTGACTTCTCGATGATCCGTCGCCCGTCGCCGGGGTTCTCGTCGAGATAACGAGCGATGCCGTCGCCGACGGCCGCCTGGACCTGGCCCTTGACCTCGGCATTGCCGAGCTTGGCCTTGGTCTGGCCTTCGAACTGCGGATCGGTCAACTTGACCGAGATGACCGCCGTCAACCCCTCGCGGACATCGTCGCCGGAGAGATTGGCGTCCGAATCCTTGAGGATGCCCTGGCGACGCGCGTAATCGTTGAGCGAGCTCGTGAGTGCCGCCCGGAAGCCGGTTATGTGTGTGCCGCCGTCGACCGTGTTGATGTTGTTGG
>CAZSWK010000085.1:0-6506 GCA_964610835.1 uncultured Anaerolineaceae bacterium
TGAGCAGGCTGAAGATGAGCAGGATGGGTTCGCGACCGACCTCGCCGATGCGCCCGCGCAGGCCACTGCCCTGGATTGCGGACACCGCGGCAGGCTGCGTTTCGGGCACGCGCAGGTACACGATCAGGCAGAACACGGCCGTGGTGAGCGCGTCGCCCAGGAACAGCAGGAGGTAGTCGAAGTTGGCCAGGAAGCCCGCTGCGGCCGGCCCCAGCGCGGCGCCCAGGTTGATGGCCCAGTAGATGTAGCCGAAGGCCCGCGTTCGGCGGCCGGCGGGGACGAGGTCGATGACCGCCGCGTTGACCGCAGGGCGCGACAGATTGCTGAAGAAGCCGAGCATGAAGATCGCCACGGCCAGCAGCCATATCTCGTGGGTCAGGCCCACGGTGACCATCGCCAACGGCGAGACAGAGAAGCTGAGCAGCATTACCGGTCGGCGACCCAGCCGGTCGGCCAGCTCGCCACCGGTCAGCTGCGACACGAACGACCCGGCGCCGAGCACCGACACGAGCAGCGCGGCACCGGTCGGCGAGACACCGATCCGGGTGGTCAGGTAGAGCATCAGGAACGGGACCGCGAACCAGCCCAGGCGATTGATGAGCGTGCCCAACCACAGGAACCAGAACGTGGACGGCAGCTCGCTCTGCGCGAAGCGGGAACGGATACGGACGTTCAAGCGCGCGACGATATCAGCCATCCGAAGGCAGCCGCTGTGCGCAACCGTTCCGCCACCCAATGGACACCCGGCCGGCGCTGACCGGGCCGGTCCCGGAACATAGTCTGGGGCCATGAGCGATTACTCCGTGACAAGCTTCGTGCCGCGGCGCGAAGGATCCGGCCCGGTTACCTGTGCCGTGTGCGGCTGCCGATTGACCGCGCTCAGCGGCGCGAACGACGGTGCCTACCGCCACTTTCCCTCTCTGCTCGAAGGCCAGGACGCCCGTGGCTGCCGGCCACACTGCGTCGACGCGCTACACGACCATGACGGCCGCGTGATCGTCCCGGGCAGCTACGCGGGCGGCTCCGCGCAGGACGCGGCCGCCGCCTGACCCTGCTCGCTGTTGCCGCCGTGGCGGGCGGCCTGATCACGCTGGTCGCCTTCATCGAGTGGTGGCGGGGGCCCGACATCCCGCGCGCCTGAGCACAGGGCTACGTCGTCAGCGCGCCGCCGGTAGCTCCAGCACGAACTGGCTGCCCCGCGGCTGACGATCTTCAGCGCGCAGGTCGCCACCCATGGAGCGGGCGAGGTGGCGTGCGGCGAAGAGGCCGATGCCCGCGCCGCGCGCCGAATCGTCGAGTCGCACGAAGGGCTCGAAGATCCTTTCGCGCCACTCGCGTGGCACGCCCGGCCCGTCGTCAGTGATGGCCAGGTTCACGCGCTCGCCCTGGCGCCAGCCGTAGATGTCGATGGTCCCGTCTTCGGGCGCGTAGCGCGCGGCATTCTCGAGCAGGTAGCCCAGCAGGCGGCGCACCATCTCGGCCGATGCCACCGCCCTGAGCGGCTGCTCGAGGAAGCTCGTCTTCAACTGCTGGCGGCGAAACATGGGCGCCAGTTCGCGCGCGGTCTCGGCGACCACTGCTGCGAGATCGAGTGTCGTGACCGGACCGCTGTCAAGGCGCAGCACGCGCAGGCTGGCGAGTATGGAATCGACCGTCCGATCGAGCCGATCCACCTGCTCGAGGGCATTGCGCTCCCATTCGCGCGCCTCCCCGGCCATGCCCTCGGCCGGGCGCCGCATGGCGGCACCGCCGAGCAGCTCGACGTAGGCACGCACCACCGCCAGCGGCGTACGCAGCGCGTGCGTGACGATGGCGATGAGCGTGGCGCGCGCCTCGTCGATGGCCCGCAGGCTCTCGACCTGCGCCTCGGCCTCGCGCTGTAGCCGGTTGCGCTCGACGGTACCGGCCAGCAGGGCGGCCAGCGTTTCGAGGAAACCAACGTCGCGCCGTGTGAACTTGCGGCGCCGAACGGTCTGCACGTTGAGCACGCCCACCACCTGGTCGTCCCAGATCAGCGGCACCGAGCACATCGAGGTGAACTTGGGCTCATCGACGCCGCGGATCCAGTGGAAGCGCCGGTCGTGGTGGACGTCCATGCTCGTCGTCGGCCGGCGGCTCTGAGCGACGACGCCGGTGATGCCCAGGCCGAGCGGCAGGCGCGCGACACCAACCTGTTCCGGGTCGAGTCCGTTGGTCGCGGCCAGCGTGACGCCGGAGCCGTCGCGGTCCATCAGATAGAGCGAGCAGACCTCCGCCCCGGCGGCGGCAGTCGCCCGATCCACGATCGTGCCCATCAGCTCGTCCCAGGTGCGAGCAGAGCTGACCAGTCGTGCCACCTCGGCCAGGAAACCCAGCTCCGCCAGCCGCCGACGGTCGGCAGGCTGGCCGCGCCGCGACGGTGCCGGCGCGGGCAATTCGGTCCTCAGGGCAAGCCTGGCAGGTTGGGGTTGCCCGACCCGCCGGGCAGGCCGGGGATGCCGGGCATCCCGGGCAGGCCGCTGGGCACCAAGGTCGAGATGTCGCTCGGCAGGAGCGGCCCGAGCACGGTCAGTGTGAGTGGAACGGTCGTGTCACGCAGCAGGTGGACGGTTACCGAGCTGTTGAACGAGGCCGTCAGCGGCTCGACGAAGTTGAATCCCGGCTGGTGGCCCGTCGTCTGCCCGGCGGCGAAATAGGTATCGAGGATCACCACCAGCGCCGATAGGATGAGCACGCCCTCGATGAAGCCGACGACCGCACCGAGCGCGCGATCGACCTCCTTGGTCATGCCGCTCAGCCGCTTGCCGCGCAGGAACGGGTAGGCCGCCAGGTGCAGCACGCCAAGCGCCACGGGAAACACGAACACGTAGCCCAGCAAGCTGGCGTAGTCCGCCGGAATGGTGGGGAACGCCGACGTGACCAGGTCGCCGAACGGCCCGCGGACGTAGGCACCGAGCACGAATGCGATGGCCAAGAAGCCCAGCCCAGCCAGCCGATGCAGAAACCCGGTCCGCCAGCCGCCGAACGTGAGCCCGGCTATGAAACCCACCAGTACGACGTCCATTGCGCCTCCAGGCGCGATCATGCCAGATCGCCTGCGCCATGGGGGCACACGTTTCGGGCCTGTACCCGGCGCGTACGATAAATAGACCCACGTTTGATCGAAAGGTAGGCGGCAAGCGATGACCGAGACCCTCACACGCGGCGCTCTGAATCAGAGCGGCGCGCACATTAATCCCGATGCCTACGCGCAGGCGCAGGACTTCCTGCCGCTGAAGGGCATTGACTACGTCGAGTTCTGGGTCGGCAACGCTCGCCAGGCGTCCGCGTATTACCGGGCCCTGTGGGGCTTCACGCCGGTCGCCTACTCGGGCCTCGAGACGAAGGTGCGCGACCGCACCTCGTACCTGATGGTCCAGAACGACATTCGCCTGGTCCTGACCGCGCCACTCACGCCCGAAGGCGAGCTGGCGGAGCACGTGCACAAGCACGGCGACGGCGTGAAGGACATCGCCTTCTCCGTGGACGACGTCGAGTCGGCCTGGCGCGAGACCACCAAACGCGGCGCGGAAAGCGTGCTCGAGCCGACCGAGATCGACGCCGGCGACGACGGGGTCTACCGCAAGTCGGCCGTACGGACCTACGGCGAGGTCATCCACAGCTTCATCGACCGCAACGACTACCACGGCGTGTTCGCCCCCGGCTACCGCAAGGTCAAGAAGCCCGCGCGCGCGGCCCAGGGCCTGTCGCTGCTCGAGATCGACCACTGCGTGGGCAACGTCGACCTGGGCGACATGAACAGGTTCGTCGACTATTACCGCGACGTCTTCGGCTTCTCCCAGCTCATCCACTACGACGACAAGGTCATCCATACCGAGTACTCGGCGCTGATGAGCAAGGTGATGACCAACGGCAACGGGCGGATCAAGTTCCCCATCAACGAGCCGGCCACCGGTCGCAAGAAGAGCCAGATCCAGGAGTTCCTCGACTGGTACCTCGACGCCGGCACGCAGCATGTCGCGCTGCGCACCGAGGACATAGTGGGCACCGTCCGGCAGCTGCGCGAGAACGGCGTGGAGTTTCTGGGCATGCCGCACGAGTACTACGCCGCGCTGCCCGACCGCGTCGGCGATGTGGGCGTGCCGATGGACACGCTCGAGAAGCTGGGCATCGAGGCCGACCGCGACGAGGAGGGCTACCTGCTCCAGATATTCACGCGCCCGATCCAGGATCGGCCGACCTTCTTCTTCGAAATCATCGAGCGCCACGGCTCGCGCGGCTTCGGAGTGGGCAACTTCAAGGCGCTATTCGAGGCGCTCGAGCGCGAGCAGGCCAAGCGGGGCAACCTCTAGCCCGCTCGCTCATCGGCGACGCCTGCCGCCGCGCTCAGCACCCGAACACGTGGGGGCGAAGGCCCGTTGCCACGGTTACCTGGGCCAATTTCGGCGGGACCACCGCTATCTGATTCGGGTGGGTAGCCAACTCGTACAACTGCGGCCCGTCAGGCAGTTAGCCGAGATTGCGGGTGTCGCTCGCGCACGCGCACACGCCGTCGAGCCGCGGCCTTCTGCGTAGCGGTGGCCTGACCGAAATTAGCCCAGAAAGACAGCGCACGGACTGCGCCTACCGGCCGCCGCAGCCAGGCACGCATGGTTCGACCATCCGCCGGGAATGCCGAGCGCAGAACCGCCGCGTTTCGGCGCACGCGCCGGCGGTTGAGGTCGCTTTCCGCCACCACCACCCAGGCACTCACCGTGCGCGGTTGCCAGCCGCGTGCCCGCGCGATGTCCGCCGCATGGCGCATTCGCACGTCCATTGTCGCCAGCAGGTCCTCGATGGACACGATCTCCGTCTTGAGCTCGATTACCAGCAGCGAGCCTGTCGACGGATGAAATGCCAGGATGTCGATTACGCCCCGTTCGCCGTACACGGCGAACGAGACCTCAGGGGCGTGCACCCAGTCGGGCAGCGCGGAGAGGTGCCTCGCCAGCGCCTCGTGCATTGCCGCGTGCCCGGCATTGAGTAAGTGCTCCAGCTCCCCATGAGGGAGCCGAACCGTGAACTCGAGACGCACCTCAAGGGCACCTGCGATCCGCCGTAGGGTACGTGCCGAGACACTCTCCAAATGGCCGCGCTCGATCAGCGAAACGGCAGATGCATGGGCCCGGGCCTTCCGAGCAACGTCGACCTGACGCCAGCCGCGCCGGACACGCACCGCTCGAAAAGCCGCTCCAACCCGGGAATCGTCCACGGCTTCAGTCTGCCGTCGCCTGGTTTGCCTTCCCTTACTTCACGCTTACGCCCCCATGAGACCGACGGCCGAGCGACGGGCCATGCCTCGGAAACCAGCTGGGCAAGGTGCCCTATGGCTTGGTCGTCGTCCTGGACCCCTACACCGGAGCGTTGCTCGGCTGGTCGCAATAGGAGAAGTGCCGCGCCAGCGCGCGTTCAGGCGGCCAGCTGATGCTTCGATTCGGCGCGGTCCAGGAGGACAACCGGGATGATGCGCGTCGTCTTCTCCTGGTAGCCCCGGAAGCCGGGCATCACCCGGGCATGTTGCTCGTAAAGCCGGTCGCGCTCGGGCCCCGACGGCAGCGGCGTGGCACGCACCGCGAAGGTATCGCTGCCCACTTCGACCTCGGCCATTGGGTTCTTGACCAGGTTGTGGTACCAGGCAGGGTGGCGAGGGGCGCCGCCCATCGAGGCGGCCACGACGTAGTGCTCGCCATCGCGCGTGAAGGCCAACGGCGTCGTGTGCCGCCGGCCGGTCCTGGCTCCACGCGTGGTGAGCAGCAGCAGCCGGTCTCCGAACGGGCCCACGTTGCTACCGCCCTTGGCGTGGAATTCGTCAATGATCTTGTTGTTCCAGTCAGACACTTCTCGTGAACCACCCTTTGCATCAGGCCCGCGCAGGGCCCGCGTGCTGTTGTTATTTGCAATACAATACTGCATCGTATGTCAATTGACCCGGCCCAGCACTGTCGCGGACGGCGACGCGACCCGAGCATCGACACACGCGTGCTCGAAGCCACCAACCGTCAGCTCGCGGCAAGCGGCTTCGAGGCGCTTTCGCTGGCCGCCATCGCTCAGGAAGCTGGCACGACCCGCCAGGCCCTGTATCGCCGTTGGCCCAGCAAGGCCGCTCTCGTAGCCGACGCCATTCGTGCCGCTGCCGATTCCACCAGCGGCTCCGCGACGCTCGACCCCTACCACGACCTCCAACAGGAACTGGGCGACTTCCAGCGCGCGATGACTCGGCACGGAGCGATTTCCCTCGTGGGCACGATGCTGCAGGCGTCGACCGATCACGCGTCGCTGGCGTGCTATCGCGAGCACGTCGTTACACCGCGGCGTGAGCGGGTCCGGGCGATCCTCGAGCGCGCCCAGCGCCTGAACCTCATCGACCCTGCTGCCGACCTCGACGACGCTGCCGGCCTGCCCAGTGGCTCGTGGTATGCGCGCGAGCTGGCTGGTCGGCCGGCGCCACGCGATTGGGCGACACGCACCGCCGCGCTGGTTTGGCGCGC
>CAZSWK010000085.1:6606-11102 GCA_964610835.1 uncultured Anaerolineaceae bacterium
GCCGATTGGATGAACCTGCGACGCACGAGCGGCGCGGTCCGCAGGCCGCCACTCGGCGGCCGACTCGTCGTGCTCGATCACGAAGACCAAGCCAAGTTCCGGGTCGGGTTCCGGGAAGTGGCCGATCCGCCAGCGCACGATCTCGCCGTCCGGCCGGACACGTTGACCGGGCGCCGGCTCGGAGATGGGCGATCCCCTAGCGCGCAGGCCGGATACGTCCGCGTCGAGGTCATCGCTGCGAAGGGCGAGCGCGGCGTACCCGGCCGCGCCGCGTTCCAGGACCGCCAGCACACGAACGCCCCACCACGACTCCCGTGCCAGGGAACGGTCGAAGACCCCCATCAGTTCGAGGTAACTGTCGCCCAGCCAGAAAAGGCGGTTGTGCGTTCCCTGGCCTTCGTGGCGGCCGCCGCCGCCCGGGCTGAGCCGAAGCTGCTCCTCGATTGTGGCCGCTGCCGCCTCGAGGTCGCTCACCGCGATTACGACGTGGTCGATGGCAACGAGCATGCGCGGCAGGCTAGCGTCGATACACTCGGTGTCAATGAAGGTTGCCCACGCCCGCGAGCGCAACGCGCCGGCCGGAGCGCACTTCCGCCTGCTTGCTGCGCTCGACCCGGCCGGCGCGCGCTGGCTGGACCTGGAGACCGCCCGCCGTCGCGCCGTCAGGCGCGACGAGCGGCTGGCCCACAACAGCGTTCTCTATCGCCAGCCGATCGGCACGCTCGACGATGTCCTGGGGGCGGGCCTTCGCGTGGAGGCCCTGGCCGACATCCTCGAGGGCTTTCGGCCGGCCGACGAGGATGACGACGCTATCGCCGACGCCGCCGACCTCGACTTTGGGCCGCCGATCCTCCAGCCGTCCAGCCTGCGCGACTTCTACGCCTTCGAACGCCACGTGGGCACCATGTGGAAGCGCCGCGACATGCCCATCCCGGAAGCGTGGTACCGCGTACCGGTCTTCTACTTCTCGAACGTGTCCGAGATACGCGGCCCGGGCGATCCGGTCTGGGCGCCACGTGCCTCGCACGAGCTTGACTACGAACTCGAGATCGCCGCGCTGATCGACACGCCCATCACGGATCTGCCCGCGGAGCGTGGCGAGGAGGCGATCGGTGGCTACATGCTCATGAACGACTGGTCGGCGCGTGACCTGCAACGCGAGGAAACCACCGTCCGCCTGGGGCCGGCCAAGGGCAAGGACTTCGCGACCACGCTCGGACCGTGGCTGGTGACGCCCGACGAGTTGGCCGACGCGCGCTCCGGCAAGGGCTACGACCTGGTCGCGACAGCATCGGTCAACGGCCGGCAACTCTCGCGCGGCAACTGGGCCGACATCCACTTCAGCTTCGGCGAGATGGTCGCCCGCGCCTCGGCCGACGCGCGCCTGGTACCCGGCGACGTGATCGGCTCGGGCACCGTCGGCACCGGCTGCCTGCTGGAGATCCGCGACGAATCGGGCTTTGGGCGCTACCTCCAACCGGGCGACGAGGTCACGCTGGAGGTGGACCGGCTGGGCCGGCTGAGCGCGCCGGTGGTCGAGCGGCCTAGCGGCTGACGGACAGCGCGACGCGCATCACGTCCATCCCATCCTGCGCCGAGCGGCCGTGCATGACCGTGTAGTACAGGTACGGCGCCTGGCCGGTGACATCGAAGCTGGGCGACGATGAGGTCGGGTCGATCAGGGTCGGGTAGGTCAGGAAGGGCGGCTCGCCCCCCGGCGTGAAGACCTGCGTGGCGGCCATCAGCGGCCGGGCCGCCGACCAGTTGATCAGGTCGGCCGACGTTGAGTAGAAGAAACCCGCGGCGCGCACGCCAACGGCAATGAACTCGTCCGCAAAGGTGTTGTAGCTGAGCCCGTAGGTCAGCGCCCCGACGCTCGGCGAGACGAGGGTGCAGTCAGCGCCCGGTGCGGCGGCCGTGTACGGGTCGCGGAACTGCACGCCGAATCCGCTACCGTCCCACGCGCGCCAGCTGCTCGGGGCGGCCAGGTTGTCGGTGCGCATCAGGCACATCCCCTGGACGTTCACGGACCCGTCGGCCGCATGCGCGTCGTACTGCACCAGCGCGTAGTAGTAGCCGTCGCGTGGGCTCTTGACGATATTGCTCGGCTGCCACAGGGCCCGGGTCCAGTCAGGGTCGTACTGATGCGGCACAACCGCCACCAGGGCTGGTGGCGAGGCCTGCTGGAACGTCGCGCCACCGTCGGTCGACACCGCCGAGGTCAGGCTGATCTGCGTACAGAAATCGTGATTGCCGCTCGGGCACGGCGGCCCGCCGAGGTCGATGCCCGGGTCGAAGCCGGTCGTGTCATAGCCGTTGTCGCCCCGCGCGTCGATGCTGAAGCGGATCTCGTCGCCCTTGTTGACCGGCTCCTGCAGGTCGAACGTGGAGCCCTGCGCGTCACCGTTGTGGATGACGGCCGAGAAGAGCTCGTGCGAGCCCTTGCTGATGCTTGCGCGGACGCCGTTGCCGCCGCCCGGGTCCTTGTCGTAGACGCGGCCGCTGATGGTCACCGTGGCGTCGACCGGGCTGGTCCACTGCAGCACGGGCTGGCAGCCAAGGTCGGGGTGCATCCAGCCGGCGCTGATCTGGCACAGTGGTTGGCGCCCCTGCCACCGCTGGTGGGCCGCGTCGTAGGTCATCGGCTGGTAGTTGCTGCCATTCCAGTCGAGGTAACGCCACGCACCGGCGGGCTGCTGCGCGCCGAAATCGCGCGACGCCTGCCAGACGGAGCCGGCCTGGTCGCCGTGATATTCCTCGTGGACGATGTCGTAGACGGTCTTGCCGTCGATGGTGTAGGGCGAGCCGAGCCACTCCCCGTAATCGAAGTCGGCCGGGTTGCGATCGAAGGCCGAGGTCAGCACCGGCGTGCAGTCGGGCGTCAGCGAGTCGAAATTGGGGCCGACCAGGCGATATGAGGTCGTGCTGCTCAGGTACAGGCTGATCGTGCCGTTGGCGGCGCGAATGGCGCGCGCGGGCAGGTCGGCCAGTTCGTCGTCGGCGCAGCGATCGGTCTGCCAGTCGAAGACTGTCTCGGGTTGCCCGGCGATGGACAGTGCCGGCTGTCCGAACGAACCGTGGGTCGCGGGCGGCGTGCTGGTCGCGGCGACCGTTGCGGTCGGAGTCACGCTGGGCGTCACAGTCGGCGAGGCCGTTTGGGCGAGCGTCGCGTTGCCGGAGGGGCTGGGCAGCGCACTGGCCGCTGACGCCGACGGCGCAGGCTGCGCCTGGCACGCAACGACGACAACGCACAGACCCAGGACTCGCAGCATCCGCCCCACCGGCCTGATCCTAGCAATCTGCCGGTCAACCGCCGCCTGTCGATCGCGAGCGTGGCTAGACTGCGGACTGGAGGACTGCCACAGATGTTCTATGTCAGCCGCGGAAACGTTCCCCACAAGCGGCACACCCAGCACCGCGCCCCCGACGGCTCGCTGTACGCCGAGGAGCTGTTCGGCATGGAGGGCTTCACCGGCCGCTCCTCGCTGCTCTATCACCTGGTGCCGCCGACGCGCACCCACAAGGTCGAGCCGCTGCGCGAGATGCATCCGCAACTGGCCGACGACGGCTATCATCACCATCGCCTGATCAAGACCGGCGGGGTCAACGCCGGCGGCAACGTCGTGGACGGTCGCATCCCGTTGTTCTTCAACAACGACGTGCTGATGGGCATCGCCCAGCCAGGCGAGGACCTGCCCGACAACGTCTTCTACCGCAATGGCGAGGCCGACGAGTTGCTCTTCGTGCACCAGGGCGAGGGGACATTCGAGAGTGCCTTCGGGCGCATGGCATACGGGCCGGGCGACTACATCGTGATTCCCATCGGGACCACCTGGCGGCTGGCGCAGAAGAGCGGCTCGGCGCACCGCCTGCTGTACCTCGAATCCCCGACCGAGATTGTGCCGCCCCATCGCTACCGCAACGAATGGGGCCAGCTGCTGGAGCACTCTCCGTTTTCCCAGCGCGACATCCGGGTGCCGGATGAAATGCCACCGCACGCTGAAACCGGCGATTACGTGATCTGGGTCCGCATGCGTGGCCGGATCACCGCCTACCACTACCACCATCATCCGCTCGACGTGGTCGGCTGGGACGGCTACCTGTATCCCTTCATCTTCAACATCGGTGACTTCGAACCGATCACCGGGCGGGTTCACCAGCCGCCGCCGGTCCACCAGACCTTTGCCGGGCGAAACTACGTTGTCTGTTCGTTCGTGCCGCGCAAGTTCGATTACCACCCGCTGTCGATCCCGGCGCCGTACAACCACTCGAACATCAATTCCGACGAGGTCATCTACTACGTTGCCGGCAATTTCATGAGCCGCCGCGGCGTGGACATCTCGTCTTTCACGGTCCATCCGGCGGGCATCCCGCACGGACCCCATCCCGGAACCGTGGAGGCATCGATCGGTAAGGAGGGCACCGAGGAACTGGCGGTCATGGTTGACACCTTCCATCCCCTCAACCTCACGCCGGAGGCAGCCAAACTCGAGGAT
>CAZSWK010000086.1:0-11054 GCA_964610835.1 uncultured Anaerolineaceae bacterium
GCCGCTCGGCGCGCGCGGGCATCGAACATGCCAAGCGGCCCCATTCGATCCTGCCCATTGACCATGGCCGGCTGACGACTCCGGGCCGGAGCATGCCGCCTGTACGCAGGTGCCTTCGGCCCACATCAGGGCGAGTGGCGCCGCAACAGAGTGCCGGCCCGGGCACAGGGACACTGGCCGACGCCCACCAGGGAGGGCAGGATCGTGCGAAGAATTGCGCTGCTGTGCACATTCGCCATCGCCGCGACGGGGATGGCGTTGCCTTCGGGCGCAGCGGCCGCTACCAACGTGGCGCCCAGTTCGGGCTACACGTACAAGGTCATCTACAACTACTGCTCCGCCGGGGCGGCCTACATGAAGGTCAAGGAGACGGCCGCCGGATACACGCCAGCCAACAGGCTGACCATCAAGATCAAGGCCCAGGAGAAGCGCGGCGGCGTGTGGCGCACCGTCCACAAGTTCGCGCTCCAGAGCTACAGGTTTCACCGCAACGGCAGCGCCCATTGGCTCAAGGCCTGGGCGAATTGGCACAACTCGCGCTACTACGTCCGGCTCGTGTTCAAGCTCAAGGTCTTCAAGGGCACCCGGCTGCTCGCGTACAAGACGCTCAGAAGCGTCAGGTGCTGACCTAGGCACTCAGCCAACATCGAGCGACGGCCGGGCGAACGCCCGGCCGTCGTCGTGCTGCGTTGGTCTACCATTTGCGCCGAGACGTCATGCTCGAATGCCGTGTTCGAGTGGCGCGACAAGCCCGGAGGGAGGCTGTCACGATGCGACGCACAACATTCATCCTGACCCTGGCCGTCCTGGCCATATTCACGCTGGCCCCGACCAGCGTGGCCGCGTCGAGTGGCTACACCTACAAGATCCTGGACAACGCCTGCTACGGGTCGGGCCACAACTCGGTGTGGGTCAAGATCAAGGAAGCGGCCGCTGGCACCACCCCAGCGAACAAGCTCATCTTCAAGGCGCGCGCCCAGGAGTACCGTCGCCATCGCTGGCACAACATCTACTACTGGGACAACACCTTTTACAGGTACACGGCCGACGGCACCAACCACTACCTCAAGCAGTGGCGCGCCTGGGAACCGTCGGCGGCGAAGGCGAAGCACGACCACCGGATCGTCGTCACGCTGGTCATCAAACACAACCGCAAGCTGCTGGCAAAGCAGGTGATCCGCAGCGTGGTGTGTTGATTGCCGGACGTTGCCCGCTGTCAACGGATAACGATCGCTCGCGGCCGACGGTGGCGGCAAGGGGCAAAGTGGTTGCTACGATCAAGCAACCAATGATCAAGCGCCTGACACGCAGCACCCTGGTTGTGCCCATCCTCGCCTTCTCCCTGGTGATGCCCACCCTGGTGTCGGGCAGCAGCCCGACCGCGGTGCCCAGCGCCGACACCACAACGCCCAGCACGGACGCGGCCAGCGGCAACGGCTGCCAGGGCATAGTCAATGCCTACGCACACGTCAGCGCCAACGTCGCGCGCAACGGCAACGGTGGCAACGCCCTGACCGCGCTCACCAACGTGGCCACCAAGCTGGGCTGCGACCTGTCGGCAGTGCTCCCGGTCACGCCGGGCGCCAAGCCACCCAAGGACAATCCGCAGGCCGGCGACGACACGACCGACGAGAACAACGCGGCCGACACGACCGACGACAACTCATCGGCTGACCAACCCGACGCCGGCCCATCCGCCAACGAGCCGGGCGCGAACCCGGCCGTGCAGCAGGCAAAGTGCGACAAGATTGCAGCCAAGCTGCAGGCGGCGCAGTCGAAGCCACACGGGCACTCGGCCGACGCGTTCGCGCGCCAGGCCGCTCGCTGGGGCTGCCCCACCAGCTGACGGCCGGCGCTCTACTGGGGCGGTGGAGTCCCCAGGTGGCGCGCGACGAAGTCGATCTCGGCGGCCATCTGCCGGATGCGCTCGTCGGTGCGCAATGAGCCGTGGCCCGCGTCGTAGCGCAGGACTTCGTGAGGTTTGCCCAGGGCCTCGAGTCGGCCAAGGTAGTTCTCGATCTGGCGGATGGGGCAGCGTGGGTCGTTCTCGCCCGCCAGGATCATGACCGGCACCCTGACCTGCTCGATGAAGGTGATCGGCGAGCGCTCGCGGTACAGCTGCGGGCTCTCATCGGGCGTGGCGCCGAACAGGGCGCGGTCGTAGTTCTTGAGCGGGTCCATCTCGTCCTCGTAGGCCGCCACGTAGTCGGCCACGGGCACGCCGGCCACGCCCAGCGACCAGCGTTCCGGCTGCACACCCAGGCCGAGCAGCGTCAGGTAGCCACCCCACGATGCGCCACTCAGGACGGTGCGCTGCGGGTCGGCGATGCCCTCGGCTACGACCCTGTCGAATACGGCAGCGATGTCGGACAGCTCGGTCAGGCCGGGGTTGCCGGTCAGCTCGTCGCGCCACTTCCGGCCGTAGCCAGTGCTGCCGCGGTAGTTGACGAGCACGACGGCCAGCCCGTGGTCGATCCATGCCTGCACCGGCGGGGAGTAGGTATCGCGGTCGTGCGCCTCGGGGCCACCGTGGATGTGAAAGATGGTGGGGTGGGGTCGCGGTGACGCGGGCTCGGCGACGAAGGCCGGGACATCGCCGACGGTCAGGTCGGTATAGCGCACGCCTCCCGGCGCCTGCTCGCCGGGCGGCTGCAGCACCACCCCGCCGTCGGTCGAGAGCACCTCGGGCGGCGTGGCCGCGTCGCTCCACAGGTACCAGACCGAGCCGTCCGGCCGGACGTCGGCCGCGCTGATCGTGCCCGACTCAGTCGGCAGTTGGTTCAGCGCCCCGGTCTCGAGTTCCAGCCGGTAGAGCTGGGAGCGCCCGGCGTGCTCGTGGACCAGCAGCACCGCCTGGCCGTCGGGATACCAGTGCGCGTTCACGTTGCCGGGCAGGTCGACCTCCAGCTCGCGCGTGGCGCCGGTGCGCGGCCACCAGATCAGCGGGCGGCTCAGGTCGTGCCGCTCGTGCATGACCAGCACCCGCTCGTCGCCCGCGATGTCCGGCCAGCCGTTCGACCACAGGCCGAGGCCCGGTCCGTCCGATAGGTCGGCCACCAGGCTGCCATCGAGCTCCACCACGCGCAGGTCGGGATGGCGCGAGTCGCCTGCCTCTGCGTGAGTGAAGCACAGGAGCGTGCCGTCGCGCGACAGGCCACCCAGGTCGGCCTCTTCACGGTGCCGGTAGATCTCGGTCGATGATCCCGCGCGCAGCACATGGATCGAGTTGCCGGCCTCCGTCGAGCGACCCACCACGGCCACCGAGCTACCCACGTTGAGGCCGGCGTCGTAGGCACGCCCGAGGTCCGGCGCGGCCTCGAGCGCCACCGAGCCATCAAACGGCTGGATCATCCAGCGGCCGAATTCATCGCCGTCGGTATCGTCGAACCACCACACCGATTCACCCATCGGATCGATGGCGCTGTCCATCGTTCCCTCGCGCCGATCGGTCAGTTGGCGTTGCGTGCCCGCTTCACGATCCCACGCGTAGAGCTCCCACTTGCCGGTGTGGTTCGAGCCGAAGACGAGCCGCTCCGGTGCGTCCCGCGCCCAGTCGGGCAGGGTCACGCGGGCCGCGCGGAAGCGGCGACGCCAGGCAGCCTCCCCCGGCGAATCGGCCAATCAGGCCTCAGCGAGCAGTGGCGACGGGCCCGGGACCGGCGGCACGCACGGCACCGCTGACGCGGTCCTCGAAGGCCTTGAAGTTCTCCACGAACATGTCCGCCAGCTTACGCGCCTGGCGGTCGTAGGCGTCCTTGTCGGCCCACGTGTCGCGCGGCCAGAGCACCTCGGCTGGGACATCCGGACAGCGCTCGGGCACCTCGAAGCCAAAGATCGGGTCGGTACGCGTGGGCACGTCGTTGAGCTTCCCGTTGAGCGCCGCGCGGACCATGTTGCGGGTCCAGGTGATGTTCATCCGCTCACCCACGCCATAGGGGCCACCGGTCCAGCCGGTGTTCACCAGCCACACGGGAACGTTGAAGCGATCCATGCGCTCGCCGAGCATTTCGGCGTAGACGCTCGGATGGCGCGGCATGAACGGCGCCCCGAAGCAGGTCGAGAAGGTGGCCGTCGGCTCCTTGACGCCCACCTCGGTGCCGGCCAGCTTGGCCGTGTAGCCACTGATGAAGTGGTACATCGCCTGGTCGCGTGACAGGCGGCTGATGGGTGGCAGCACGCCGAAGGCATCGGCGGTCAGGAAGATGATCGCCGACGGCTGGCCGGCAACGCCGTCCGCCGAGCTGTTGCTGATGAAGTGCAGCGGGAAGGCCGCGCGCGTGTTCTCGGTGAAGCGTTCCGAGGCGAGGTCCAGCTCGCGCGTGTCGGGATCGATGTCGACGTTCTCGAGGATGGTCCCGAAGCGCTGCGTGGTCGAGTAGATGTCCGGCTCGTAGATGTGCGACAGGCGGATGGTCTTGGCGTAGCAGCCGCCCTCGAAGTTGAAGACCCCCTCGTCACTCCAGCCGTGCTCATCGTCGCCGATGAGGATCCGCTCGGGATCGGCCGAGAGTGTCGTCTTGCCGGTGCCGGACAGGCCGAAGAAGATCGCCACGTCGCCGTTCTGGCCGACGTTGATCGAGGAATGCATCGGCAGCACGCCTTCCTCCGGCAAACGGAAGTTCATGATGCCGAAGGCGCCCTTCTTCATCTCACCCGCGTACTCTGTGCCGCCGATGAGGATCTCCTGGCGCGACAGGTGGACCAGGATGACCGTCTCGCTGCGGGTGCCGTCACGCTCAGGATCGGCACGGAACGTGGGCGCGTCGATGATCGTGAAGTTCGGCTCGAAATGCTCGAGGTCACTGGCGCTGGGGCGGATGAACAGGTTGTCGCAGAAGAGGTTCGCCCAGGCCGATTCGGTGTAGGCGCGTACGGCGCGCCGATAGCGCGGATCGGCGCCCACATAGCAGTCCTGCACGAAGACGTCGCGCTTGTTCATGTGTTCGATGAAGCGCGCGCGCAGCTGCTCGTAGCGGCGCTCGCTGATGGGCTGGTTGAAACCACCCCACCACACACCGGCATGGCTGCCCTGCTCGTCGACGATGTACTTGTCCTTGGGCGAGCGGCCGGTGTGCTTGCCGGTGCGCACGACCAGCGGTCCGTTGGCGGCAAGGATGCCCTCGTCGCGCCGCAGGGCAAATTCGTACAGCGCTGCCGGCGACAGATTGTCTCGCCGCGTCTTGCCGTCGATCGGCACATGGCTGATGCGCCGCTTGCCGCGTGGGGCGGCAGCGGTCGAGGTGTTTGTCGTGGTTCGGGGATTGTCGAGCGTCGTCGCCACTATGCCGGTCCTCCGTTTCCAGTGGCCCGGTGCGCGAGCGCGCACCTGTCTTTGCCTCCTGGCGGACCGGCCGCGCGTACCCGGTTCGGCGATTCGCGCCAGATCAGCCGGGAGTCGGCTTTCACAGTTCGTCTGTCTTGATTGTACCCGTGGCCTGCAAACGAACGTTCGCTAGGCGGCGGCCCGGCCGTTCCCGGGCGCCCCTCCACCCAATTGCAACCGGTGCGAGACTGCCCGGGTTAGATGGCCGTGAATACCTCCGCCCGCGGATCTCGCCTCAACTGGCTGCTGTTCCTGCTCCTCGGTTTCATGTGGGGCAGCAGTTACCTGTGGATCAAGATCGGCGTCAACGCCGGACTGCAGCCCTTCACGCTGGTCAGCTACCGGCTGTTGATCGGGGCGCTGGTGCTGATCGTGGTCGTCTTCGCCACCCGCGAGCGCCTGCCGCGAGATTGGCAGGCGTACCTCCGGTTCGTCGGCCTGGGCTTCTTTGGCATCGCGCTGCCGTTCTGCCTCATCACCTGGGCCGAAGGCAGCGTCGACTCGTCGCTGGCCGCGGTGCTGACCGCGCCGGTACCGCTAATCGTCATCCCGATCGCAGCCATCTTCCTGCCCGACGAGGGCCTGACCGTGACGAAGATCGCGGGCGTGGTGGTCGGCCTGGTCGGCGTCGCCATCCTGGTCGGCCTGGACGTGTCCAAGATCGGCGGCAGCGACCTGGTCAGCGAGCTGGCCCTGCTGTGCGCGGCCGCGTCATACGCGATTGGCGCCGTCTATGTCCGACGCTTCATCCGCGGCTACCGGCCCACCATCCCGGCTCTCTTCGAGGTGCTCACCGCGCTGATCATGGTGGGCGCGCTGGCCCTCATCTTCGAGCGACCACTCGCGACGCCACTTACCTTCGATACCGTCGTTCCGGTCACCTGGCTGGGTCTGCTCGGTACCGGCCTCGCGTTCATAGTCAACCTGCATCTGCTCGAGCACTGGGGCGCCGCGCGCGCCAGTCTGGTGGCCTACATGCTGCCGGTGTGGGGCATCGCGCTCGGGGCAGTTGTCCTGGGCGAGACAATCACGCCACAGGTGCTGGGTGGGTTCGTGCTCATTATCACGGGAATAGCGCTGGTCAATTTCCGCAGGGGCGGCCTGACCGCGCTGGTCAGCTCGCTGCGCCGCGGCCCGGTGGAGCTTGCCCCGGAGTTGGGCGAGGTACCCGGAGAGCCCGAGCCACGCTGAGGTGAGCATGCAGCTGACGGTCAATGGATCCGGTGCCGATGTCCAGCCGGAGCCCGACCGCAGCCTGCTGCACGTCCTGCGCGAAGAGATGTCGCTGCTCGCCGCCAAGCCGGGCTGCGGCGAGGGGGCCTGCGGCGCGTGCACGGTGCTGGTCGACGGCGAGCCCAGCCACGCCTGCCGCCGGCCGATCGCGCAGTGCTCCGGCCAGACGGTGGACACGCTCGAGGGACTGCGCGAACAGCACGTCTGGGCGGCAGTGATCGACGCCTTCAGCCAGATACGCGCGTTCCAGTGCGGCTTCTGTACCCCCGGCATGGTGGTCGCGGCCGGCGCGCTGCTGCGCGACAACCCACAACCGACCGACGACGACGTCGTCGAGGCACTCAACGGCAATGTCTGCCGCTGCGGCACATACCCGCGCATCCTGCGCGCCGTCCATCAGGCGGCCGACTTTATGGCCTCGGACACCCCATCCGAACAGCCGCGGGCGACCGAACCGGATGCGGAGACGCGCTTCGCCGAACACGCAGCGCTCCCCTGGGATCTGGCCGAGCCCGGCGAGCGCGACTACTTCGAGCGCCTCGGCGACGGGCTGGCGGTGATCCTGGCGCCCGAGGAAGCCGAGCACGTCAATGCACCACGAGGGGCCTGGTCGGCGGCCGGCGGCACGTGGCTGCACGTCGGCGTCGACGGGCGCGTGACCGCGTTCACCGGCAAGGTCGACGTGGGCCAGGACAATCGCACCGAGCTTGCCGGCGTGGTCGCTGCCGAGATGGGCATCGAGCCTGAACGGGTGACGCTGTTCATGGGCGACACCGACTTCTCGCCCTACGACATGGGCACCTTCGGCAGCCGCTCTACAGAGGATGCCGGCGGCGTGCTGCGCGCGGTGTCCGCGACCGCGCGCGAGTGGCTGGCTGAGCACGGCACTCCGACCAACGGCACGTGTCACGTCGAACACGCTCGCGCTGACGCGGCGGCCGGCGGCCACGCCAGCGCGCCTGGTCGCCGGCTCAATGCAGACTCCATCGCCGCCGGCCAGCAGCGCTACACCAGCGACCTGACTCTGCCCGGCATGCTGCACGGCCGCGTGCTGCGGCCACCGACCTACGGCGCGGAGTTGGAGTCGGTCGACATGGACGCGGCCGCGCGGCTGCCCGGAGTCGTGGCAGTTCACGAAGGTTCGTTCGTCGGCGTTGCCGCGCCCACGCCCCGCGGCGCCCGGGAGGCACTCAGCGCCGTCCGCGCGGAGTGGCGCGCACGCGAACTGCCCGCGGAAGAGCAGCTGGTCGAATACCTGCGCGCCCACCCGGACGAGGAACAGGGCTGGGGCGGTGCCTTCAGCCAGGGGTTCGGCGATGTCGCGGGAGCGCTGGCCGGTGCGGCACACACGCTCGATGTGACATACACGACCGCGTACATCGCGCACGTGCCGCTCGAGACACGTTGTGCGCTGGCGCAGTGGCAGGGCGAGCGGGTGACCGTCTGGACCGGCACGCAGCGGCCGTTCGGAGTGCGCGAGCAGCTCGCCGCCGAGCTGGCGATAGACGAATCGCAGGTGCGCGTCATCGTGCCGCCGACCGGTGCCGGGTACGGCGGCAAGCACTCGGGCGAGGCGGCGGTCGAGGCGGCCCGGTTGGCGCGCGCCGCGGGCCGGCCGGTCAAGGTCCGCTGGGGCCGCGCCGAGGAGTTCGCCAACGCCTACTTCCGGCCCGCGGCGGTGATCGACGTGCGTGCCGGAATCGGCAGCGACGGCCACATCAGCGCGTGGCAGTTCACCAACACCAACTCGGGCCCCATGGCCATCGTGCCGCCCTACGACATAGCCAGCCAGGCGCTCGAATACCGGCCGGCGGCCTCGCCGTTCCGGCAGGGTTCGTATCGGGCGCTGGCGGCAACCGCCAACAACTTCGCGCGCGAATCGGCCATCGACGAGCTGGCGCACCTGGCCGGCACCGACCCGCTGGACTTTCGCCTGCGTCAGCTGACCGATGAACGCCTGGCCGATGTCGTGCGCGCCGCGGCCGAGGGCATCGACTGGCAGCGCAACCCATCCGGCAGTAAGCGGGCACTGGGTATCGCCTGCGGGCTCGAGAAGGGTGGCCGCATCGCGACCGCGGTCGAGCTAGAGGTGAGCGGCTCGCCCGCGGACGCCTCGCCGGCGAACATCCACCTGACGAGGATCGTGACCGCGTATGACTGCGGTGCGGTGATGGACGCTGACAACCTGCGCAACCAGATCGAGGGCGCGACGGTGATGGGCCTCGGCGGCGCCCTGTTCGAGGCAATTCACTGGGCCGACGGCCGCCTGACCAACGGCACCATGAGCGACTACCGCGTGCCTCGTTTCCGCGACGTACCGCCGATCGAGGTGATCCTCGTCGAGCGGCCCGATCAGCCGCCCGCGGGCGCCGGCGAGACGCCCATCATCGCCATCGCCCCGGCCGTGGCCAACGCGCTCTTCGCGGCCACCGGCAAGCGCCGGCGGTCGCTCCCGTTGCTCGGCTAAAACTCAGGACACCCGACTAACCACTTTTGTCGGATCTGTGCTAGCCTGCGGCCCATGACGACCGCCAGCCCAGCCCAAGAAACACACCAGCCAATCCCGTTCCGGACGCGCCTCGCAGCGTGGGCGGAGATCATGCAGACCGCTAACCCGCCGGTCGAGCTGCCGCTCGACACCGTCGGCAAGTGGCTGGTCATGACGCGCGCCGCGGTCATCCCCATGACTCTCTGGTCGGGCACCATTGGCGCCCTGCTGGCGGTCGAACAGGGCCGGCTCGTCGGCAACCTGGCCATCGACTGGGTGGCCATCGTGCTGGCGGTGGTCGGCCTGATCATTGCCCACGCCGCGAACAACCTGATCAACGACTACTTCGACATGACCGGCGGCATCGACACGGAAGGCTACGTCCGTGCCCTGTACGCGCCGCACCCGGTGCTGAGTGGCTGGGTGACCAAGGCCACGCTGCGCAACGTGATGCTCAGCCTGACGGTCATCGACGGGCTGATCATGCTGCTGCTGGCCTACTGGCACGGCCCCCTGGTCATCGCCTTCGCACTGGCCGGGCTGTTCCTGTCCGTCTTCTACGTCGCGCCGCCGTTCAGCCTCAAGCGCCACGGCCTGGGTGAGCTTGACGTGTTCCTGACCTGGGGCCCGCTGATGATCGGTGGCACCTATCTCGTGGCGACCGGCAGCGTGCCGCTGTGGGTGCTGGTGATCTCGATTCCCTACGCGCTCGTGGTGACGTCAGTGCTCTTTGGCAAGCACATCGACAAGATCGTGCCCGACACGAACCTGGGCATTCGCACCGTGCCGGTGATCCTGGGCGAGCACCTCGCTCGCCGCACCAACCAGGCGCTCATGATCCTCTTCTACCCCCTCGTGCTGCTGGCCGTGCTGGCCGGCTGGACCGGGCCGTGGGTGCTACTCGTGGTTCTGGCTCTGCCCACCCTGTGGGGCGTGCTGAAGGTCTACAACCGGGTCAAGCCCGACGAGCCGCCGCCCTGGTACCCGCCGCACGGTTGGCCGCTGTGGTTCGTCGCGTTCGCCTTCCGCCACACGCGCCTGGCCGGCGCGCTGCTGACAGTCGGCCTGCTGCTCAACGTCCTCGTCCCGATCAAGCTGCAGCTGCCCTGGCTCTAGCCCCGGCGACTCCTCCGCCCCGAGATTCCTGGGCTAATTTCGCCGTCAGCACCGTTACGAAGACGGCCGACCGGGTCCGCCCACCTCGCCTGCACGCGACCGACCGCTGACCGTGGCTAACTCCCGGCTCCACGCTGGTTAGCCCAACTGCTCGGCGCCGACACCCGGATAACGGTGGCCTGAGCGCAGTCAGCCCAGAAGGTCGGGCCCGAGCGCGGCTTGGCGAACGCATCCCGGTTGGGACGTATGGCACTGGCCGCAATCAACCGGGCAGGGAATGATCCTGCGAGGGCTGGTACGGACACCAACTGCGAGAGAGGCCCAGCCGGGAGGGTAGCGTCGTGAGGGCGTCGGTTGGCCGTGCCGTGCTTGTGCTCAGCGGGCTCGGCTTTCCTCTCACCCAGATCGCCATCGCGCGCTTCGGCCGGCGGGGTGCCGAAGTTGTCGAGATGGTTTCGCTTGGCAGGCAGCCGAGGCGCGGCCGGACGCGCTCGAGGGACTGCGCCGAGGAGCGGTTGGGACGCTGTTCGGCCTGCACACGTACCGCTTCTGGATCTTCCTCCAACCGGACCACGGCCGCGCACGCCATGAGAAGCTCGAGTCGCCCGGTCCCCAGCTACAGGCTGAGCCGCTGAAGTCCGCCGTATAGGCGACGCTGGCCCCGGCAGCGAGCGTGATCCGCTGATCGCAGGTGGGGTCCTCCTCCAGGGCCGTGCCGAGTGAGCGAGGCTGACTACCCCCTCTAGGCGCCTCTCACGTGGGCCGTGGCCAACTCGTTTCGAAGACGTACTCGAGGCCATCGACGTCGTCCATCTGCTCGCCCACCTTCACGAAACCGAACTGGCGGGCAAGGGCGAGCGAATCCCCGGTGTAGTCGGCGACGCCGAAATAAAT
>CAZSWK010000087.1:0-11025 GCA_964610835.1 uncultured Anaerolineaceae bacterium
AATCCGCACACGAGGGCACATAAGCCCGATCGCCGCGTGACCGACGGCCCGAACCAGGGAGCTGAGCTCGGGAATCGCCGTGCGACGCACGCGCGGCTCTCCTTTCGCCCCATGAACGAACGCGACGCACTGCCCGCGCCGCAGCGCCAGTTCTTTCGCGCCACGCACCAAACCGCCCGGGTTGCGGGCGTTTCTTGCGCCGGGAGAACCAAGTCGGCGCATGGCGGCCCGCAGCTGGTCGCGTTCGTTCGCTGTGTGAAAAGGCCGCCCTGTGAGTCGGCCAGACAGGCCTAGCGGTCGGGCATCGCCTCGAAGGTGCGCTCGATATCGCCGATCAGGCGGGCCGTCGCGGCCGTGACGACGTCCAGGTAGCGCTGCCCGAACTCGACCGATGACTCGCGCGCGTCACCCCACGTACCGGACGCCGTGGCGCGCTTGATCGAGCCCGGCGCGGAGAAGAAGAAGGCCGTGTGGACCGCGGCGCCGCCGGCCGCGACCTCGGGAAAGGGCGGCATCTCGACGTTGGCGGCGTCCATGTCCACCCAGTCGGGATTGATCGCCATGACCGCTGACGTTTCGCCCTTGTTGGCGTGCAGGCCGTTGGCCGGATCGAAGAACTCGGCTGCCTCGTCGGGCGTCATGGCGTCCCAGTAGTTGACCGGAAAGGCGTGGGTGCCTTCAGAGAGCCGGCCGGCATCGGCGGCAGCGGCGCAGGCGTAGGCGATGGCATAGGTGTTGTCGTAGTGGCCGTTCAGGAAGACGACGCGCCGGAAGCCCATCCGCGACAGCTGGTCGCACAGGTCCTCGATCAGTGCCGCGAACGTCGACATACGCAGGTACGCCACCCCGGTGAAGCCGGCATGCGGGTAGGACAGGCCGTAGTTGACGGTTGGTGCTACGAGAGCACCGAGACCAGGCGCCATGCGCCCGGCAATCTCGGTGGGGATGAGCGCGTCGGTGCCCAACGGGCCGTGCGGGCCGTGCTGCTCGGTCGAGCCGACGGGCACGAGCACCGTTGCCCGATCTCCCGCAGCGCGCAGGTAGGCCTCCAGCTCGGGGTTGGTCATGTGCGCCATGAAGACAGTCTTCGGCTTCATCTCGCCCTCCTCCTTTGTCAGCCCACCGAGTTGGTCAGCTCGCCGATGCCCTCGATCCAGCAGGTCATCGTGTCACCCGGCTCGAGGTGACGCCCCGCCAGCGGCCCGACACGCACCGGTGTCCCGGTCGCGATCAGGTCACCGGGGCGCAGCGCGATGTGACGCCCCAGGTAGGCGAGCACCTCCACGATCGAAAAGCGCATGTCTCTCGTCCGTCCATCCTGCACCGCGGTGCCGTTGAGCAGGAACCCCAGGCGGACATCATCCGGCTCGAACTCGGCCGCGGGCACGATCCACGGCCCGACCGGGCAGAAGCCCGGCAGCGACTTGCCCAGCAGCCACTGGTCACCGTCGAGCCACGGGTCCTGCGAGGTCACGTCGTTGACGATGGTGTAGCCGAATACGGCTCCGGACTCGCCGACCACCACGCCCAGCTCGCACTCACCGTCGACGTTGGCCGTCAGCGCGCGATCCCAGGCGATCAGCGCCTGGTCGCCGGTGACCGACGAGGACGCCTTGCCGTACACCAGCGGGCGCTCCGGCCCCACCTCATCCGGGTGTGCGGGATCGCGGTAGTTGCGGCCGATGGTGTAGACGGCGCCGATCTCGACCGACGCCCCCGCCCCGCCGCGCACGTCCACGCGCACGGTCAGGCCCTGGCGCCGGGATCGGCGAGCAACGGCGCCACGGCGGCGCGCATCACGTCGGCCATGCCGGCGATCCCCGTCCAGCGCTCGAAGGCGAGCGCGGCTTGCGCGATCAACATTTCCGAGCCGTTCGCCGCGCGCAGGCCGCGCGCCCGGGCGGCCGCAAGCAACGGCGTTTCGGCGGGCACGTACACCAGGTCAAAGACCGTGGCGTGCGCCGGCAGCGCGCTCACATCGATGGTCATGCCCGGGTCGATCATGCCCACCGTCGTGGCGTTGACCGCCAGGTCCGCGCTTGCGAGCGAGGAGCGGAAGTCGGAACTCTCGTATTCGATGGCGCCCACACCGCTGACCTCGGCCGGCAGGCTGCGGTTGCCCACGATCACGCTGTGGGCGCCGGCATCGAGGCAGGCGAAGACGACGGCCCGCGCCGCGCCGCCGGCGCCCGCGACGACCACCTTCGCGCCGGCGAGCGACCGCCCCATGGCCCGCTCCACGCCGGCGCGAAACCCCGGTGCGTCCGAGTTGAAACCGACCAGCCGGCCCTCCGGCGTGCGATAGACGTTGTTGACCGCGCCGATGACCGCCGCCTCCGGCTCGACCTGGTCGACCAGGCCCATGACCAGTTGCTTGTACGGGGCGGTCACGCCCAGGCCCAGCCAGTCCGGCCCGTGCGCTGCCGCGACCACTTCCGGCACCTGCTGTTCCTCCAGCTCCATCAGCTCATAGCGCGCGTCGATCCCGGCGGCGTCGAAGGCAGCGTTGTGCATGACGACCGAGTGCCGCCGCCGGAGAGGCTTGCCCAGGAGCGCCACGCGCATGGTCACGCTCCCTTGACCGCCGGGAACTTGACGTTGGCGATGATCTCGTCGATCCAGTGCCGCAGCTGCGCCGGATCGGGCGTCATCGTGTGCAGGATGAAGTACTCGACGCCCGCGTCGACACGCGCCTGGAGCGAGGCGACGATCTCGTCGGGCGTGCCGAACAGGTGGACCTTCTCGAGGTATTCCGGCCCGCGCTCGCTGCTCATCACGCGCAGGAAGGCACGATGCTGCTCCGCGCGTGCCTTCACCGGGTCATTGGTCAGCACCAGGTGCAGGAAGTTCTCATGCGCCACGAGGCAATCGCCGGGATCGCGTCCGTGCTCACGGTAGTACCCCTGCAGCTCGCGCCAGTCGCCGGCGATCTCGTCGGGCGGGCACGTCGGGCGCGGGATCCAGCCGTCAGTGCGCATTACCCGCGCCTTGACCGCCTCGGCGAACCTGGGCAGGTCCGGTGACTTGGGATCGGCCAGCTGCGAGCCGCCGCCGATCCAGATCTCCGGCCGCTGCGGCGAAATGGGCTCGATGAACACATCGTCGACCGAGTAGTAGCGGCCGTGGTACGTGACGGTCTCACCCTCGAGCAGCGGGATCATGATGTCGAGCATCTCGTCCGTGCGTTTGCCGCGCTCCGACTTACGGACGCCCACCGCGACGTACTCGGCGTCGTTCCAGCCCACCCCGGCACCCAGGATCACCCGGTTCTCGGACAGGAACTGCAGGGTCGCCAGCTCCTTGGCCAGCACGACCGGGTTGCGCAACGGCATGATCAGGATCGACGTCCCCAGCCGCACCCGGTTGGTCACACCGGCCGCCACGGCCAGGCCGGTCAGCGGTTCCAGCCACGCTGCCGAGTAGAAGCGCTTCGCGGCCAGCATGTGGTCGGTTATGAAGATCGAGTCGAAGCCGAGGTCCTCCACCGCGCGCGCGAACTCACGGATGCCGCGCGCGCGTTCGGGCCCGTCGCCCTCCCAGATGTACGAGGGGAGAAAGACCCCGAATCGTCCGACTTCACTCATCCAGCCAACCCCTCCTAGCTTCCGCGGTACCGCGGCGAGCGCTTCTCGATGAATGCGCGCGCCCCTTCCAACATGTCGTCCGTGGCGAAGATCCGCTCGGACGCCTCGAGCTCGGCCGCCAGCCCGGCGTCGATACCGACATCCAGGGCACGGTCGATCAGCTGTTTCGCCGCGCGCACCGCCAGCGGCCCGAGTTTGGCAATCTCGCCGGCCATCTCGTGGGCCACGTGCAGCGCCTGCCCCACCGGCACGACGCGGTTGACCAGGCCGATCGCCTCGGCCTCGCCGGCCGCCAGCAGGCGCCCGGCCAGGATCATCTCCTTAGCCCGCGCGACACCCACGATGCGTGGCAGGCGCTGCGTCCCACCGGCTCCCGGCGTGACGGCGAGGCGGACCTCGGGCAGGCCCAGGCGCGCGCGCTCCGACACGACGCGCATGTCGCACGCCAGCGCGAGCTCGAGCCCGCCGCCCAGCGCGTCACCCTCGATGGCCGCGATGGTGGGCATGGGCAGGTTGGCCAGGCGGCTGGTGACTGCCTCCTCGCGTTCGAAATGCGCTCGCCCCGCCGCTCCCCGATGGCGCTCGAAGGCCTTTACGTCCGAACCAACGGAGAAGGCGCGCTCACCACCGGCACTGACCACCGCGACACGTACGTCGCCCGGCGCCGACCTTTCGAGCGTCGCGAGGGCAGCGTCGAGGTCGGCCAGCAGCTCCTCGCTGATCAGGTTGAGCGGCGGGTTGTCGAGGTGCAGCCGAGCGACCCGGCCGACCTCGAGCTGGACCAGCTCAGCCATCGCCGGCACCTTGAGCGAAGTCGCCGGCGAGGCCCATCGCGCCGCGCGCGTAGACGCGCAGGTCGGTCGTCCGGAGCTCGTCAGCGACGCGTGGCCGGAAGCCCATCCGCGCGAGCACGTCGCGCTCCAGGTCGATGCCCGGCGCGAGCTCAGTCAGCACCAGACCGTCATCGGCCAGCTCGAAGACGGCTCGGTCGGTGATGAAGCGCACCTGCTGGCCACGTTCGCGCGCGAGCTGGCCGTTGAACGAGATCTCGCGCACGTGGGGCACGAACTTGTGCAGCGAGCCCTCCTGCTCGACGCGCACGCCGCCATCGGCGATTCCGAGCTTCAAGCCCTGAGCGGTGAGCGTGCCCACGAAGTTGATGCGCGGCGTGCGCGCGCTGATGTTGGGGAAGCCGCCCGCGCCGCGCAGCCGGCCCGCGAAGGAGTGCACGTTGACGTTGCCCGCCGCATCGACCTCGGCGAACGAGAGCGAGGTGATGTCCAGCCCGCCGCCGTCGTAGAAGTCGAACATGTACGGCTCGTCGATCATGGCCTGGTAGTTGAAGCCGGCGCCGCCCTCGTTGCCCGCCACCGGCACGCCGCCGAAGATGCCCTGCTCGACGGTCAGCACCAGCTGGTCGGTGATCCCCTCCTCCCACGCAACCCGGCCGATCAGCTGGCTGATGCCGAAGCCGAGGTTGCAGATGAAGCCCGGCCGGAACTCGAGCAGCGAGCGACGGGCGATGATCTTGCGCACGTCGAGCGGCAGCGGCGGCTCGTCGGTCACCGGCTTTCGCAACCGGCCGGCGTAGTAGGGCGAGTCCTGCGTGATGTAGGTCTGCCACTGGTCGGGGTCGACGTACACGTAATCGACCAGCGCCGCGGGCACCTTGACGTCGCGCTGGGGGAGTGAGCCGCGGCGGGCGAGCTCGCGCACCTGGGCGATGACAATGCCGCCACTGTTGCGCGCGGCCATGGCCATCGACAGCATCTCGCCCTGGACCGCCTCGCCCTCCATGGTGATGTTGCCGTCCTCGTCGGCGGTCGTGCCGCGAATGACCGCCACGTCGATCGGGAAGGCGTGGAAGAGCAGCCATTCGCGGCCGCGCAGGGTGACCACCTCGACGAGGTCGTCGGTGGTGCGCGCGTTCTGCTTGCCGCCGGTCTGGCGCGGGTCGACGTACGTGCCCAGGCCCACGTGGGTGACCAGCCCCGGCCGGCCCGCGGCTATCTCACGCATCAGCTGCGACAGCACGCCCTGCGGGAACGAGTAGGACTCCAGCTCGTTCGCCTCGACCAGCGCGCCAAGGCGCGGTTCGTTGCCGATGTTGCTGCCGATCGTGCGCCGCGACAACCCGGGCAGGGCCAGCTGGCTGAAGCCACGATCCGCGAAATCGCCGATGCCCACGATGCGCACCGTGGTCAGGTCGCGCGGATGACCCGTCGCGCCGTAGACCGCGGCAAGCTCGTCGATGAACTTCTGCGGCAGCGCGTGGCCGGCGCCCGAGCCACCGATAACAACGGTCGCGCCATCGGGCACCAGCGCGACCGCCTCGCGCGCGCTGACGAACCTGGCCGGGCCACTCACGGCATGTACGCCCCGGCGTTCGGGTTGAGTGTCTGGCCGGTAAACAACGACGACGCATCCGACAGCAGGAAGATGACCGTATTGGCAACCTCGCCGGCCGTACCGAAGCGACCCAGCGCCGCGTCGCGCAGCCGGTTGCCGCCCTCGTCGCTGTCCACCAGGTCGGTCGTCATGTCGGTGACGATCACGAACGGCGCCACCGCGTTGACGCGGATGCCGTGGCGCCCGAATTCCTTCGCCAGCGAACGCGTCAGCCCGATCACGCCCGCCTTCGCGGCGCTGTAGGCAGCGGTCTCGGCGATGCCCATCTGGCCCAGCCGCGAGGCGATGTTCACGATCGTGCCACTGCCGCGCTCGACCATCGACGGCAGCGCCGCGCGGCAGGTGTGGAAGGCGGCCGTCAGGTCGGTGGCGATGACCGTGTTCCACTCCTCGGGCGAGATGTCCAGGAACGGGCCCACCTGGGTCGCGCCGGCGTTGTTGACCAGCCCGTCGATGCGTCCGAAGCGAGCGATCACCTGCGCCACCAGGGCCTCCGCCTGGGCGCCATCGGTCAGGTCGGCCTGGAACACTTCGGCCTCGGCACCCGCGTCGCGAACGCGCCGGGCGGTCGCCTGAGCGCCCTCTTCGGCCGACTGGTAGTGGACCGCCACGCGCGCTCCGTGTGCACCGGCCTTCGCAGCGATCTCGGCACCGATCCCGCGGCTCGAGCCGGTCACCAGCACGACGCGGCCGGCCAGGTCGTCGCTCACGTGCGGCCCACCAGCGGCTTCTCCGGTGGTGCGCCGGTCGAGTCGCGCAGCACGACGTTGGTGGGCATGACGATTGGCTTGGGCGTTTCGCCGTGCAGCACCGCGTCGGCGAACTCGAAGCCACGGCGCCCAAGCTCGCGCAACGGCAGGCGCACGGTCGACAGGCTGGGCGCGGTCATGGGCGCTACCGAGATGTCGTCGAAGCCGGCGACCGATACCTGCTCGGGCACGCGCACGCCCAGTTCGTGCAGCCGCTGCAATGCGCCCAGCGCGAGCAGGTCGTTGGCACAGCTGATGGCCGTGAAGGCGACCCTGCTGTCGAGCAGTACGTCGACGGCGCGCGCACCGGCCTCGGCCGTGAAACCGGTGTTGATCACCAGCCGGTCGTCGTAGCTGATGGCTGCCTCGTCGAGACCGCGCCGGTAGCCGGCCAGCCGATCGCGCGCCACGTACAGCGCGACCGGACCGGACAGGAAGGCGATGCGCCTGTGGCCCAAGCCCACCAGCTCGTGGATCATGGCGGCGATGCCGCCAACGTTATCGACGCTGATTTCCGGCTTGCCGAGCGCGTGCGGCGAGAGATGCACCACGGCCGCACCGGCCTCGCGCATGGCATCGAGGTGCTTGGGCAGCTCGGCGTTCAGCGCCGGGTCGTCGAGACCGCTGCCGGCGAAGATGATCGCCGCGGCGCGCACCTGGCGGAGCAGCCGGACATACGAGCTCTCGCGCGCCGCGTCACGCTCTGACGAGCAGCTGATGACCAGGTAGCCGCTGCCCTCCGCGCCGTCTTCGACGCCCCGCACGATCTCGGAAAAGTACGGGTCGGTGATGTCGTGGACGATCACGCCGACCAGCGGCGTCTGACTCTTGAGCAGCCCGCGCGCCAGCGCGTTGGGCACGTAGTCGAGCGCGCGGGCCGCGTCGAGCACGCGCTCGCGCGTTTGCGCGCTGACCGGGTAGCCCGATTCGGAGACGACGCGTGAGGCAGTGGCGATCGAGACGCCCGCTCTGCGGGCGACCTCGCTGATCGAGGCCAAGTGATGGCTTCCGGTCGCTCGTCAGTAGGTCGGCGCGTACGACTTGGCTTCGTCGCGCACCGTGACCCACTGCCACTCGGTGAAGGTGTCCAGGTTCGCCTCGCCGCCGTAGCGGCTGCCGTTGCCCGACAGGCCCATGCCGCCGAACGGGATGGTCGCCTCGTCGTTGATGGTCTGGTCGTTGACGTGGACCATGCCCGCCTTTATCTGTTGCGCGATGGCCAGGCCGCGCGAGATGGAGCGCGAGTAGACCGCGCCCGACAGGCCGTACTGGCTCGAGTTGGCCAGCGCGACGGCCTCGTCGTCGCCGTCGAAGGTGATGACCGGCGCGACCGGGCCGAAGACCTCGTCGGTCCATGCCGGCGTCGTCAGGGTCACTTCGGTGAGCACCGTCGGGCGGTAGAAGAGGCCCTCGTGCGTGCCGCCCACGACCAGTCGGGCGCCCGACTCGACGGAGCGCTTCACGATGTCGTCGACCCGCTTGAGTTGCTGCTCGTTGACGATCGGGCCCAGCTCGACATCCTCGCGGTACGGGTCCCCGGTGCGCAGCCGGCGGGCGGTGGTCGCCAGCCGCTCGACGTACTCATCGACCACCTTGCGGTGCACGATGTGCCGGCCCGTCCCGAAGCAGACCTGGCCCTGGAACTGGAACGTGGCGTACGCGCCGGCGCTCGCCGCGGCGGCCACGTCCGCGTCGTCGAGCACGATCAGCGGGTTGTTGCCGCCGAGTTCGAGGCTGACCTTCTTGAGCAGGCCGCCGGCCAGGGCACCCACCTTGCGGCCAACCTCCGTCGAGCCAGTGAAGCAGACGACGTTGATGGCCGGGTCGGTGACCAGCGCCTCGCCCGCCTCGGCATCGCCGATGACGATCTGCAGCAACCCGTCTGGCAGGCCCGCCTCGCGGAAGATCGCGGCGAACATGGCGCCGCCGCAGACCGGCGTCTGCGGATCGGGCTTGAGCACGACCGCGTTGCCCAGGGCCAGCGCCGGCGCGACGACGCGCATGCCCAGCACGCTGGGCGAGTTCCACGGCGTGATGGCGCCCACGACGCCCGCCGGCACGCGGCGGATCATCGACAGGCGCTCCTTCTGGACGGTGGGCACCAGCGAGCCGTAGGGCTGCCAGGGCATGGTCGCGGCGGCGAGCAGCTCGGCCACCGTGAAGTTCTGCTCGTGGTGCATCTTGTTGTGGTGGGCGCCGGTCTCACGCTGCGTCCACGCCCCGAACTCGGCGCGATGCTGCTCGTAGATCTCCGCCGCGCGGCGCAGGATCGCCGAGCGCTCCTGGTAGTCCATGGCGGCCCACGCGGGCTGCGCCGCCGCAGCCGCAGCGGCAGCCCGGTGGACGTCGTCGGGAGTCGATTGGTGAATGGTCAGCAGGTGGCGGCCGGTCGCGGGCTCCTTGACCTCCCTGGCCGCGCCGGTGCCCGGCTGCCAAGCGGCCAGGAATGGATCCAGCCAGTCTGACTTCTCGCCGGCAGCCGACTTGGACTCAGGCGCCGTCGTGACCATGGTTGCCTCCTTCTGCGGCCGGGGTGGGATGCTCCCCCGACCACTCGCGCTGTGCGTAGGTTTGCGGGATGCCGGTCGCCAGCGCACGCACGCCGGTTGCCGGGTCGCGCCACACCGGACCGTGCGCCAGGACCTTGTCGATCAGCCCTTCTTCGAGGTACTCGGGATAGAGCCACGACTTGACCTCGATCGCCTCCTGGCCGGGATAGCCGATCAGCTCGCGCACACCCTTGTCGGTGTAGTAGCCGCCGACGACGACCAGGTGCAGTGCCGCGAGGTTGTCCGGCTCGGCCTCGAGCGCCGCCAGGCGCGCCTGCGGCTCGTCGCCCAACTCTGGCCGCAACGCGGCGGCAAGCGGCTCGACCAGGTCGGGCCGTGCATTGAGCACGAAGCGCAGCCGCGTGTCGTTGATCACCTCACCGGCCGACGGCATGCCGTGCGCTGCCGGAATGAGCACCTCGGCAACCGCGCTGAACGCCTGCCGGGCCGGAGCGTCGAAGGCGGTCAGTGGATCGTCGGACACCGGCTTGGTAGCGGTCATAGCGGCACCTGCTGGTCGAAGCGCGTCTCGACCATGTGGTCGGCCGCACGCAGCGCCAGCGCAACGATCGAGGACGTGGGATTGACGCCGCTCGAGGTGACGAACATCGAGCCGTCGACGACGTACAGGTTGGGCACGTCGTGGGTCCGGTTCCAGCGGTCGAGCACCGACGTCGCCGGGTCGTCGCCCATGCGCGCCGTGCCCAGCAGGTGCCAGCCCGAATAGCGCATCAGGCGGTCGACCTCGACCGTGTGCGCGCCCGCTTCCTTCAGCGACTCGGTCGCCTTCGCGATGTGGAAGTCGAGCAGCCGGCGCGAGTTGTCGGACACCTTGTAGTGCACCTCCGGCGCGGCGATGCCGCTCGAGTCCTTGAGTGTCTGCGACAGGACGATGTGGTTGTTCTCGTCGGGCAGGTCCTCGCCGAACAGGCCCCAGTTGGCGCCATGGCCCAGGTGGCTGCGCACGTGCAGGTGGTGCTCCGGGCCCCAGACCTGCGTGCCGGCGCGGCTGGGGAGTGCCGCGTTGATGGGCCCGAAGGTGGGCGCCAGGCCCCACTTGGCGCCGCGCACGAAGCCGCGTTTCTCGTCGGTCTCGTAGAACTCGAACGACTCGATCGAGCAGCCGAACTGGCCCTGCCAGCTCTGCAATGGCTCGTCGAACAGGCCGCCGACGTTGGCGAAGGGATGCATCATCAGGCGCCGCCCAACGAGGCCGGATGAGTTGGCCAGGCCGTCGGGGTGGCGGTCGTCGGCGGAAAGCAGCAGCAGTCTGGGTGTGCCGATCGCGTTGGCCGCCAGCACGGTCACCTTGGCCGGCGTGAAGTGCTCGTTGCCCTGCTTGTCGAGCCAGGTCGCGCCGGTCACCAGGCCCTTGGCGTTCGTCTCGAGCCGCCGCACTCGGGCGCCGGTGATCAGCTGTGCGCCGTGGGCTATGGCCTTGGGCCAGTGGGTGAGATCGGTCGATGCCTTGGCGCCCTCACTGCAGCCCTGCTGGCACGTGCCGCGCTGGACGCACGGGCGGCGGCCGTCATAGGGCGCCGACAGAATCGAGTTGGGCTCCGGCCACCAGTGCCAGCCCAGGCGGGAGTGAGCACGCGCAACCCTGAGCCCACCTTTGCCGATGGGCAGCGGCGGCAACGGCGGATCCTCGCCGCCCGGCGGGTAGGCCGGGTCACCGCCCATGCCGGACACGCCGAACTCGCGGTCGGTGCGCTCGTAGTACGGCCGCAGCTC
>CAZSWK010000088.1:0-2950 GCA_964610835.1 uncultured Anaerolineaceae bacterium
TGGCCCACAGGTTGATGTGCTTTTCGACCATGTCTCTCTGGACGTCCGCGGGCAGGTGCTGCCACACCTCGTCCGGGCCGTACGGCGTGTTGAGCAGGAAAGTGGCGCCGGGCTTGGCGTGGTCGAGCATGCGCACCTTGCCCAGCAGGCCCCACTGGTGGCACGCGACGAAGTCGGCCTGGTCGATCAGGTAGGTCGACTGGATTGGCTCCGGCCCGAAGCGCAAATGGCTGATCGTCATGGAGCCTGACTTCTTGGAGTCATAGACGAAGTAGCCCTGCGCGAACAGGTCCGTTTCCTCGGTGATGATCTTGACCGACGCCTTGTTCGCCCCGACGGTGCCGTCGGCGCCGAGCCCGTAGAAGATCGCCTGGACCTCCCCTGCCGGTCGCGGCGGGCCGAACTCGTGGTCGATGGGCAGCGACAGGTTGCTCACGTCGTCGTAGATGCCCACCGTGAAGCGGCGCCGCGGCTCGCTTATCGACAGCTCGTCGAAGATCGGCTTGGCCATCTGCGGCGTGAACTCCTTCGAGGCGAGGCCGTAACGGCCGCCGATCACACGCGGCGGATGCTTGAAGCGGGAGCGGCCGCCGTCCGCCTCTTCGGCCAGGGCCGCCCGAACGGCCAGGTAGAGCGGCTCGCCAACCGCGCCGGGCTCCTTCGTCCGGTCGAGCACCGCAACTGCGCGCGTCGTCGCCGGGAGCGCGGCCACCAGCGCGTCGACTGGGAACGGCTGGAACAGCCGGATCGTGATCATGCCGACTCGCTCGCCGGCGGCGTTCAGCGCATCGACCGTCTCGCGCAGCGCGCCGGCGCCGGAGGCCATGACGATTGCGACACGGTCGGCGTCGGGTGCGCCGTGGTAGTCGACCAGGTTGTAGCGCCGTCCCGTCCGCTGGGCGAACTCGTCCATGACCTCGGCGACGATGCGTGGCGCCGCCTCGTAGTACGGGTTGGCCGCCTCGCGCGCCTGGAAGAAGACGTCCGGGTTTTGGGCCGTGCCGCGCACCACGGGTGCATCGGGCGTGAGGCCGCGGCGGCGGAACTCGAGCACGTCCGCGTCTCGTACGAGGGCCCGCAGATCGTCGTCGCCGAGGAGCTCGATCTTGTTGACCTCGTGGCTCGTCCGGAAGCCGTCGAAGAAATGCAGGAACGGAACTCGAGCGCGCAGCGTCGCGGCGTGCGCCACGAGCGCCATGTCGTGTGCCTCCTGGACGGAGCCCGATGCCAGCATCGCCCAGCCCGCGCTGCGCGTCTGCATCACGTCGCTGTGGTCGCCAAAGATCGAGAGGGCATGCGTCGCCACCGTCCGCGCCGCGACATGGATGACCGCAGGAGTCAGCTCACCAGCGATCTTGAACATGTTCGGGATCATCAGCAGCAGTCCCTGGCTCGCGGTGAACGTGGTCGCCAGGCTGCCCTTCTGGAGCGCTCCGTGGAGCGCGCCGGCGGCCCCTGCTTCGGACTGCATCTCGATTACTTCGGGTACCTGCCCCCACAGGTTGGGCTTCCCCGCGGCGGACCAGTCGTCGCAGTGCTCGGCCATCGGCGACGCCGGTGTGATGGGGTAAATCGCGACGATTTCAGACAACGAATAGGCGACACGCGCGGCGGCCTCGTTGCCGTCGATTGCTTCCCAGCGGGCGTCCACTTGGCTCTCCCTGTTGTTCTTTCATGTTCTGCCCAAAGGCCAGCCGGTGATCGCCGGTCGAGGTGATTGGCGGAAACGGTTGTGCACAGTGTCGCTCGCAAACGCTGCGGCTGTCTTGCCCGGGCATGGGCGGGTGTGTCGTCTTGGGTGCAGGAACGCAAAGCAGCACGGGCGTGACACGACATGAAGGCTCGAGTTGCGGGCGCGACCGTGGCTACGTGAGGACTTCGAATGCCCCTCGATTGCGTGTGCGCAGCCTGATCGACTCGCCGTTGCGTCGCGTCACGAGCACTTCGCACGCAGCGAGCTTGGTGTTGCGGCACAACTTTGTGCCGCCGGCCGGGTTTCGATAGGTCAGGTCGACGAACCTGCTGTCTGCGCCCTGGACCGTGACCCTCAGCCGATCTCGACCATTCGACGTTCGGAAGGTCCACCTGTCGCCCCCCAGCCGCACGTGCCCCAACGGCGAGCGCAGCGGCTGGTCGAAGCGGATCTCCTCGTCACCCACCCGGATGACCGCCAGCGTCAACCAGGGCGTCAGGACGGGACCAACGCGCACCCTGGCGCTGGAACACTCGAGGAATGCGTCCTTATCCGAATCAAAGCCGGGCACCTGGGCCCACGCGTATCGATCCGTGTGCGCGGAGCCCCAGTTGTGATTCTGGCTGCCGACCCAGTCGGAGACTTCCCTGCTCGTACCGTCGATCTCGACGTGGCCCGTGAAGCGAGTCAATGGCCGAGGAACGAGGGTTTTCGCCTTGGGAAAGTGCCCGTCGTAGAACCGCTCGGGAAACAGCAGCAGCGGGCTCGATCCCCCTTCGAGGGCCAGTTGCCAGCGAATGCTGTGGCCCAATCCGTCGGCAGCACCCTGTGCCGAGGCATCGTCGAGCGTCGCACTGCCGATGGCGACCTTCAGACCACCATCCTCAAAGCTGCAATCCGCGATGGGTAGCGCGCCGTACGCGGCCGACACCGTCTGCGTCTCGCCGTCGAACCAGACTGCCCATAGCTCGCCCTCCGCGGCGTCCGGTGCCATACCTGCCGGCGAGTAGATCGTGTAGCGGATCCAGAACGCCAGCGGCCGGTCGGGGTGGTTGGCGCGGATGAACCAGCTCTCGTAGTGGCCTCCATCCACGGGCCAGCGGGGTGCATTGACGTGGTCGCGCTCCGCGAAGTGGTTGCTCATGTGGCGACCGATGACACCGCCGAGTCGGGCTCGATGTAGCCTCGGTACTCCACAACGCTTCGGTAGCCCATCCGCTCATAGATCGGTAGGCCCATGGCGCTTGCCTGCAGGGT
>CAZSWK010000088.1:3050-10926 GCA_964610835.1 uncultured Anaerolineaceae bacterium
TTCGGTAGCCCATCCGCTCATAGATCGGTAGGCCCATGGCGCTTGCCTGCAGGGTCGCCACGTCGCAGCCTTCCCGGACTGCATCGTCGGCAATTCGTCGCGTCATGGCCTCGGCGTAACCGTGTCGGCGCGCGGCCGGCACGGTGGCGATGTTGTAGACGCCGATGGTCCGGCCGGTTCGGAAGCCCACCCCGCTGGTAACGGCCTCACCGTCCGCGTAGCCCGTGTAGCCGAACAGCCCGGGGATGTCGAAGACGCTCGGTCGGATGAGACTCCTGGCCAATGCCTCCGGCATGCCGAGGCCGAGAGCCGTCGCGCGAATGTGGTCGTCGAGTTGCGCCTCACGCTCGATCCGGACGATTTCGTGTCCGGGCGGCGACGGGCCGTGATCTTCGGGGATCGGGTACAGGGCCATGCCCGGCATCACGAGCTCTGGGTCAGCAACGAGGCCCAGGCTCTCCATGAGCGGGACGAAACGGTCGTCGCGCCCGATCCGCAGATTGACCAGGTATGGGTTACCCCGCTCCCTGATTGTCGCCACGGCGCTGGCCATCGCCTCAACGGTCGCCGCCTCGTTCTCGACGAGAACCTGGTTGAAGGGCCGTATCGGCAGGCCGCTATCGAGTAGCGCGACGCCGCCCGCACACCTGACCACGGCGTCATCGACGGTCGCTGCCATCGTCGTCATCGTCTGGATCATGTTGTCGTGCTCGAGTCGGGCGAGCTCCGCGTCGGTCAAACCGGTCATTCCGGGGCGACTGTAACCTGCCATCCGTGAAGCGCATCGGGTTCCTGTCGTTCGGCCATTGGTCCGATACCCCCTACTCGCAGGTTCGTTCGGCGTCGGACGCCCTGCTCCAATCGATCGAGCTGGCCGTCGCGGTGGAAGAGCTGGGCGCCGACGGCGCCTTCTTCCGCGTCCACCACTTCGCCCGTCAGCTGGGCTCCCCCTTCCCGCTGCTCGCCGCCGTGGGTGCGCGGACCTCCCGCATCGAGATCGGGACGGGCGTCATCGACATGCGCTACGAAAACCCGTTCTACATGGCGGAGGACGCCGGTGCGGCCGACGTGATAGCCCAGGGCCGGCTGCAGCTGGGCATCAGTCGCGGCTCGCCCGAGCAGGTGATCGACGGCTTTCGCCACTTCGGCTACCAGCCGGCGGAGGGTGAGACCGATGCCGACATGGCGCGCCAGCACACGGCAGTCTTCCTGGAACTGCTGAAGGGCGCGGGCTTCGCCCAGCCCAGCCCGCGGCCGATGTTCCCCAACCCGCCCGGACTGCTGCGCCTGGAGCCCTTCTCCGCTGGCCTGCGCGAGCGCATCTGGTGGGGAGCAGGATCGAGCACCACCGCCGTGTGGGCCGCGCAACAGGGCATGAACCTGATGAGCTCGACGCTGGTGTTCGACGAGAGCGGCGAGCCGCTGCACATCCAGCAGCGCAAGCAGATCGACGCCTATCTCGCGGCCTGGAAGGAGGCGGGTCACGCGCGCGAGCCGCGCGTGTCGGTCAGCCGCAGCATCTTCGCCATCGTCGACGACCGCGACCGCGCCTACTTTGGCCACTCGCAGAACCACGACTCGATCGGCTACATCGACGAGAACACGCGGGCGGTCTTCGGTCGCTCGTATGCGGCCGAACCCGCCGAGTTGGTCGAGCAGCTGAAGGGCGACACTGCCATTGAGGCCGCCGACACGCTGTTGCTGACCGTGCCCAATCAGCTGGGCGTGGACTACAACGCGCACGCCATGGAAGCCATCCTGCGCTACGTTGCGCCGGAGCTTGGCTGGCGCTGATTCGCGTGGACGCGGTGCTTCAGCGCGTGGCCGCGTTTGGCCGTGGATCCGAGCGGCACCTACTGGGAACTATTCAACCCGATCGCCTGATGGGTGGTTGATCCGACCCCGGCCCACGCGCCGCCCGACCCCACGCGCCAACTGCTCCCGCCGCACCTTGCGCCAAACGGACGAAATGCGTCTGCCGTTTCGGCGCCGATCCCGGCCTCGCCAACTCCCGGAGCCCATCCTGTGTCGTCTGGACGCGAATGGAACGATCTGACATGGAACCAGGTCCCACAAGGCGTGGATGCCGGATACCTTGGACCAGATACGTCCAATCGGCGCAGCACGTCCTGGCCGCCGCCGGCCGGATGACGGGGCAACTCGTTCTATTGAGTCAACGCGAACGAACGCGGCCTGTAGGCTGCCGCGCATGACAGTTGCCAGCCGACTGCAGGAGCTGAGTTCTCCCGGCCGCGTACACCTGAGCGAAGCCACCTGGCTTCTGGTCCGCGACCGCGGGTTCGCCCAGCTGAGCCGGCGACTACCGCCGGTCACACCTCTCAGCGGCCGGCGAGGATCTGGGTAATCTCGTCGCGGTACTGCCGGCCGATCGGCACGCGCAGCAGCCACTCCAGGAAGTTGGGGTCGTGGCGGCGGATCTGGCCCAGCGTCCAACCGGTGTAGCGGCCGAAGTCGAGCACGCTGCCCGACGGCGGGCCAACCGGTGCGCCGGCCGTGCCGTAAGGCAGGTCGCCCGGCTGCACGGTCAGCCGGTCGTGCTTGCGCCGGTCGCGTCGACTGGCCAGCCACGAGTCGTACTCGCGCCTCTTTTCCGGATCGCGCAGGGTGGCGTAGGCCTCATTGAGCTCGAGCATCTTGCGCTCCGCCTGTTGACTCGAATCCATATCGGGGTGGTAGCGCCGGGCCAGCTTCCGGTAGACGGTGCTGATGATCTCCCTGTCGGCGGTCTCCGCCAGCATGAGGATCTGGTAGTAGGTGCGGCGTGGGTCGCGCGTCGTCATGCTGCTCACAATGATCGGGCCTCGTGCGTACGCCGCGAATAGGCTTGAAGGTACGTTGCCCGGACGCAACTCGTCCTAGTGCGCGTGACCCAGCCAGCGACACAGGGAGATCGGCTCTGCCAGTCCCTTGAGCTCCACCTTGCCGATCTGCTCGAGATGCTGCGCGAGGTCGGGGCACTCATCCATCGCCCGGGTGCTGGCCAGCAGCTCACCCGGCTGGGCATAGGTGGCAATGCGTGAGGCCGCGTTCACGGTCGTGCCATAGATGTCGCCGTCCCGCTCTACCAGCGATCCCGTGTGGATGCCGGCATGAGCAGGCGGTAGGCCCGACTCGGTCATCGCCTTCATCAGGCGCGCGACCACCGCCACGACCATCGCACACCGAGTCGAACCTGAGCAGCACGCCATCGCCGAGCAGCTTCACCAGCCGACCGCCGTACTCCGCCACGACGCTCGCGGCCAGCTCGCCCAGGCGCACAGCCATGCGCGCGCCCAGCTCGTCACCACCAGCTGCCGTGAGGCGCGTATAGCCGCTCACGTCGACGAAGGCCACCGCTGGCGGATGGATGGGCCGGGTCGCGATCAGGCCGCGCCTTTCGAGCCGGGCCTCTATGCGGGCGATGTTGAGCTCATTCATCGTCCGTTCGACATGTCGCATCAGCAGCCACGGGAGCAGCTTTGGCGCCAGGGCTACGAGATCCGTCGCCGGTTTAAGGAGACGTGGCACCGTCTCGTCGATCGTCTCGAACTGGCTTTCGATCGGTCCGCTGATCGCCTCGCCGAAGAGGGCCACCCAGCCCTCGGCTGCCTGCCGGGCCGCATTGCCAAAGATCCGGGCGGCACGCAGCGTGTACTCCTCGTCGACGCTCGACCAGGCCGACACCAGACCCGCGACCAGCGCTTCCTCCACCACTCGCGTGGGCGCTTCAGGAGACGGTTCGGGCAGGCCCATGGCACGCAGAGCAGGGGCAACCAGGTGGCCGCGGGGTCCGAGGGAGGCCACGAAGCCGGCAAAGGAGCGGCCCGTCCGCGGCCCCGGGTCGGGGTAGAAGAGGTCGAGAGCATAGAAGGTGGTCTCACGCTCGCGGATGGCGGTGGCCATCTGTTCGAGCGAGAAGCCGCCCGCCTCGAAGGCGGCCACGGAACGAGAACGCGCGACATCACCCCTGCTGAAACGCCCATCCGGCCCCGGGACGATCGCACCGATCTCGACCAGCTGCCGAACGCGTTCAGGAGTCGCTTCGGCCTCATAGGCGACCTGCTCCAGGTCGAGACGCTCGTCTGCGCCGCCGGGCGTGGCCCCGTGGGTGTCGGTCACCATCGGATGATGTTCTCACGACCGCCGGCGCGCGTTAGAGTCTTCGACCAGCGGAGGCGGGGGCTGGAGGGTGCCATGGCTGCGGGCGAGCTCGAGGATTATGGCGGCGGACCGGGGACAGCTCCGCCGTGGATCGACGCCGCCATACCCCGCTCCCGGGTGGCAATCGCGCTCGTCGCGATCCTGCTCCTGAGTGATCTGCCGCAGATCATTCTCCACGACGTCATGGGCATCGACGTCCCGTGGATGCCGTGGGCGCTGGTCGGCCTGGCGGCCATTCTGTGGCTGGCCGCGCGTTTCGTGGCGGCACTGGGGCCCTTCGAGCGTTTCCTGGCGGTCATGGTCGCCGTCCTGATCGCGATTGCCGGCCTGCAGGTGCTGTTCGACTCGGAACTCTGGGCGGCGCTCGTGCCGCCGGAGACCCAGCCGATGATCTCGTTGCTGGCCACGCGCGTCGTGATGTTCTGCCTGGCAATCATCATGCTGGCCCTCGCGCTCCTCCTGGGAGCAACACGGGGAGAGGCGTACCTGCGCCCGGGCGAGCTCAACGCGCCGACCACGACGCGCCGCAAGGACGGCACCTACCTGCGCTGGGGTCGCTTCGGCCCGCTCGCATTCGTCGGGATCATGCTGCTGATGGCCTGGTTCGCGGCGCCACAGCTACCCGATCACATCGACCTGGGCGCCGCGCTGCCGTACATCGCCATCGGCGCCCTGGCCGCGGCGTGCAACGCGTTCTGGGAGGAAGCCGCCTTCCGCGCCGCGCCACTGTCCATGCTCCAGCGCGCAGTAGGCCCGTCGATCGGCGTGCTCATGCTCGCCGCCTGGTTCGGCATCGGCCACTACTACGGCGGCATACCGTCCGGGCCGATGGGCCTGCTGGCGGCCGGGCTACTTGCCGTGCTGTTCGGGCGTTCCCTGATCGAGACGCGCGGCCTGGGCTGGCCGGTCGCGCTGCACTTCGCCGGCGACTTCACAATCTTCACCTTCCTGGCGATCGCATCGGTGGCCTGACCCACCCGGCACGCCGTTCAACGCGCGCTCAACGGCCGGCCCTTCGCCGCATTCGCTCGAGTTCACGGCGCAGGCGTTTGCTGGGCCTGCCCTCCCCGCGCACCACCTTGATGCCCGGCGCGATCTCAGAGACCACCGGTGGCGGCGAGTGATCGACGTAGCAGGTCACGGCGACCGGAGCGCCAACACGGTTCTCGATGGGCTGCACGACTTCGACCACTCGCTGACGCGCGGCGATCAGCGCCTCGACACGGTCGCCGGCGCGGACCTTCGTTGAGGGTTTGGCCGGGTTGCCGTTGACCATGACGTGGCCGCCCTCACACAGCTGGGTCGCCATGGGCCGCGTCTTGACCAGTCGAACGGCGCACAACCACCGATCGACCCGCGTCTCGTCCCTGGAGTCGCTAGCTCTCACAGGTGTCGATGAGCTTCTCGAGGAGCTGGTCGGCGTGGTCGCGCTGGAAAACGAGCGGCGGGCGGATCTTCAAGGTATTGCCGTGGCGACCGGTGGTGCCGATCAGGACACCGCGCTGGCGCATGCCCTCAGCGATTCCCCGCGCGGTGGCCGGATCCGGCTCCGTGGTGCCCGGCCGCACGATCTCGACGCCGATCGCCAGGCCCACTGCACGCACCTCCCCGATCAGCGGGTGATGCTCTGCCAGCGACCGCAGCTGCCCGCCCAGGTACTCGCCGATCACGCGAGCGTTCTCAATCACACCCTCGTCGTCCATGACGTTGAGCACGGCCAGTGCCGCGGCAGCCGCCACCGGATTGCCGCCAAAGGTCGAGAAGAACTCACCCTCCGGCGAGAAGCGCTCTGCCAGTTCGCGGCGGGTGATGACCGCGGCGATGGGCATCCCGTTACCCATCGGCTTGCCCACCGTCACGATGTCCGGCGCGCTGCCCAGCCGCTGGTAGCCCCACATCGCGGCCCCCGTGCGGCCGTGGCCGCTCTGCACCTCGTCGGCGATCCACAGTGCGCCGGCCTCGTGCGTGCGGCGCACGAGCTCGGCCGCGACCGACCAGTGGAGGTCGATGATCCCGTCGCTGGTGAGCACGCTGTCGAGAATCGCGGCAGCGGGCGGGTGCCCCGCGTCGAAGAGTTCCCGGACGGCCCGGTCAAAGTCCGCCGGCGAACCATCGAAACCGCGTAGCCGGTCTGGCGGGCGCCAGGTGCGCACATGCGCGGGCGGCGGCTGTGAGCTCCACTCCTCGGGCGTCAGCGCGTTGGTCGCGGCCGTGATGCCGTGGTAGGCCCAGTCGGTGGTGATCGCGCCACTGCCGCCGGTCGCCGCGCGCGCGATGCGCCACGCGACGTCGTTCGCCTCGCTCCCCGAGTTGACGAACATGACCACGTCGAGCGCGCCACCGGTGGTTGCAATCAGCTTCTCGGCAAGCTCGACGGCGGTCTCGTGCAGGTAGCGTGAGTTGGTGTTCAGGCGCCGCGCCTGGCGAGCGATGGCCTCGACCACGCGCGGATGCTGGTGGCCCACGACGGGCACGTTGTTGTAGGCATCGAGGTAGCGCCGCCCGTCCGCGTCGGTCAGCCACACGCCTTCGCCGCGCACCAGGTGCAGTGGCACGCGATAGGTTGGTGCGGTCATCGCCGGCCCGAACGCCTTCGCCCGACGCTCCACGAGAGCGCCGACGCTGACCCCCTCCCCCGCCTCCCGGCCACCGAGCCTGCGCCTGACTTCCTCCCAGCCGACCGAGTCGAACAGCCGCAGCACCTTCACGGCCTGGCCGCGCAGGTTGCGCATGAGTGTTGTCGGGTCGTCGTACAGCCCGGCACGTGATGCAGGAATCACGACGCCGGCGCACATGCGCGCCGCGACCAGCTCACCGACGACGCGACGCTCCCCGGGCTCGAGTGGGGTGACCTTCTCGTAGCCGTCGATGGCCAGCCGGCACACGCGGAACCATTCGTCGACGTCCTCTTCGCGCCAGTCGGTGACGGTCTCCAGCGGCGCCACCAGGTCGACGACCAGCGCCGACCATGACGCGTCGCCGAAATCGATGATCCCGGTCACTCGCCCATCGCCGTCCACCAGCGTGTTGGAGGCGCACAGGTCGGTATGGATGACCTGGTGGCGCAGGGTCGGCAACAGCGGCGTGACCTCTCGCTCATAGCGCGCGAGGGCACTTTCGACCAGCCCGCGGACTTCCGCGTCGGGAATCGCACTCACCATGGGTCGCAGGCGCAGCGCATGCTGCACGTCCCACAGCATCACCCGCGCGGCCGATGGGTGCCAGAAGCCACGCAGCGCGCGCCCCACTCGCGCGGCCATGGTTCCCCAGTCACGCACGGCCTGGTCGCTCAGGTCGGATCCGCGCACCGACGCCCGACCCGGCAGGCGGTCATACAGCCGCGCCCAGTGAGTTTCCCCGCCCCGCCGGATCGGGGCACGGAAGGTGTCCGGTCGCCCGGGAACCGGCCACGGCAGGGCGACCGGCAGAGCCGGCTCAACCTGCGCGACCGTCTGGGCGGCGAGCGCCTCCATGTCCAGCTGCGCGGTCGATTCGGCGGCGTTGGAGATCTTGAGCACAACCGGCCGCTCGCCGTCGATCAGGAAGGCCTGGTCGCGCTCGCTGTCGGCCTCCCGCGCAGCGCCGATACCCTCGACGCCGAACGCCTCCTGCGCGATGGCGGCCGCCTCTTCCGTCGTGAAGGACGGTCGTGCTGCAGTCAGGACTCGATCGACGGCCGTCTCGGTCATGCCCGCCAGCATAGGTCCCACGGCGA
>CAZSWK010000089.1:0-10444 GCA_964610835.1 uncultured Anaerolineaceae bacterium
CCGCCGGCCCGCTGAAGCGGACCACCTGGAATATCGACAGGCGCGCGCCAGGCGAGCGCCAGGCGTCTTCGGCGAGACCCGCCTTGTGACACAGCCCCTGCCACAACTGGCGCGCGTCCCAGCCCTGCTCGGGTGCGACCTGGGGCAGCAGCAGTGCGCGCCGGCCGTCCGCCTCGACAACCACGCCATCGACTCCCAGCCGTAGGCGCAGCGGGTCGCTGGTCTCGACCAGCGGACCCAGCACGGAAATCTCGAGCTGTATCGCGGCTAGCTCGGCCGCGCACAAGGGCCAGAAGCGAGGATCGTCGCGTGCCGCCAGCAGGGCCGCGTCGGCGACCGCCTCGGGCACCGGGCGCAGTGGCCCCAGGGTTCCCATGCAGCCGCGCAGCTCACCCTTTTCGAACAGAGTGACGAATACCGCCGCGCGGACCTCGCCGAGATGCGTGCGCCCAGCAGCGTTCACGGCCGCAACAAGCAGCGTGGCGGGACGGGACTCGGTCGCCACCGCGAGGGCAACCCGTGCGATGCGCAACAGCTCACGCCCGTCGGCGTCCGTCAGGGGAGCCGGCTGGTCGGCGGCTGGTATGGCTGCGTGCGGGGCCAGCAACGAGGGCAACGAACAACCTCTCTTGCTTCGGACCGTGCCATCGTCGGAAAAACGGACTGTGGTTGAGCAGGGCAATTCGTCCCCAAAGATGGACCGCACGGCACTGTCCAGCTTTATGAGCGCGGCGCAGATTCACCCTTGGCGCCATGGCAGTAAGCACTAAACCGCCCGTCACGGAGGTCTCGTCGCTGCTCGCCGAGATGCAGCCCGATGGCAGCGTCCGCTGCGGCGTGTGCGCCCATCGCTGCCTGGTCCGGCCCGGTCGCAGCGGCATCTGCGGCGTCCGCCATAACCGCGGCGGCACACTCATCTGCAGCGCCTACGGGCAGGTGGCGGCGGTCGGCCTGGACCCGATTGAGAAGAAGCCGCTCTTCCATGTCGAGCCCGGTTCCCGTTCGTTCTCGATTGCCACGGCCGGCTGCCCGTTCCACTGCAGGTTCTGCCAGAACTGGGAGATTGCCCAGGCCCCGCGCCTGGGTGTACCCGTCGTCGAGCGGCCCCTGCCGCCCGAGCAGGTCGTGGCACAAGCGCTGGAGCTGGGCGCTCAGTCCATCGCCTATACCTACGTCGAGCCGACGGTCTTTCTCGAATATGCCCTCGACACGGCCCGTATCGCGCGCGCCGCTGGACTGCGCAACCTGTTCATCACCGACGGCTACGCGACGCCCGAGGCCAACGACCTGCTGGCCCAGGTGCTCGATGCCGCCAACGTCGATCTCAAGTCGTTCGACGACCGCTTCTACCGGCGGCTGTGCGGCGCGCGCCTGGCGCCGGTGCTCGACACGATCAGGAACATGCGTGCAGCGGGCATATGGCTGGAGCTGACCACGCTGGTCATCCCCGGCTGGAACGACGCCGATGACGAGCTGAGGGCCATCGCCGGCTGGATCGTGGAAGCATTGGGCCCGGCCACGCCGTGGCACATCAGCCGCTTCTTCCCCGCCCACCAGATGTACGACGTGGCCCCCACGCCGCCAGCGACGCTGCTGCGTGCTGCCGCAATCGGTCGTGCCGCTGGCCTGCACTACGTGTACGTGGGCAATGCGCCCGATCTTGGCTACGAAGACACGCGCTGTGCCGGCTGCGGCGAGTTGCTGATCGAGCGCTCCGGCTATCGCACTCGGTCGTACCTGAGCGACGGCGGCACCTGCCCGCGCTGCGCTCGTCCACTCGAAGGGGTCGGTCTGCCATGAGCGTCACGCCGCAGATCCGTGGGTCAGCCGCTGTGCGGCGCTCGGCGGTCGCGGGCGCCTTCTACCCGGAGTCCCCGCGCCTGCTGGGCGAGATGGTGGCCGACCTGCTTTCCGCGGCACGGGCGCAGGCCGGCGCGACGCGAGGGCCGGGGCACGCGGCCACGCCGCTCGGACTGCTGGTACCACACGCGGGATTGCTCTATTCGGGCGCAACCGCGGCTGCCGGCTGGGCGCAACTTTCGGCCGGCAAGCGAGAACCGACTGTCGTGCTGCTGGGCACCAACCATTCGGCGGGCTGGCTGGAGGGGGTCGGCGCGTGGGAGGCGGGTGAGTGGCAGTCGCCCACGGGTGCGGTGCTGGTCGATGAAGACCTCGCTTCGGCAATCGTGGGGCTCGGGTCACCGTTCGTGGTCGACCGTGAAGCTCATCTGCGCGAACACTCGATCGAGGTACAACTGCCGTTGCTCCTGGCTGCCGCACCGGGTACCCGCTTCGTGCCGCTGGCCGTCTCGGCCGGACGCGCGCGGCTGGCACTCGATGCGGGACGGCGCCTGGGCGCGCTGCTCGCACGCTATTCGGCTGGCGGCTCGCCGGTGGTGCTGGCGATCAGCACCGACATGGCGCACTACCCAACCGCAGCGGTCTGCCAGCAGGTCACCGACGCACTCACGCCTGCCATCGTCGCGCTCGATGCGCACGCGTTGGCAGCACGCGAGGCGGACTTGTCCAGCAGTGGCCTCGAGGGCCTCGTGTGCGGCATGTGTGGCATCGAACCGGCGGTACTCGGCCTCGTGGCGCTGCGCGAGATGGGCGCCCGGTCAGGGACCGTGCTGGCCGCCGCCACATCGGCCGACGCAGGCGGTTCGCGCGGCCGAACGGTCGGCTATCTTGCCGCGCGTTTCGACTAGCGCGTTCAGGGCGCCTTCAGCGCGCCTCTGGGTGAATCAAACGGCCCGCCGCGGTTAGCGGCGGGCCGTTTGCCCTGAGTGGTCTGGGCTGGTTTCAGGTTGCCGTCCTGGTGTAGTTGAGCTCGATCAGGCGCATGACAGCGCCGACAACGATGCCCACCACCAGGCCGCCGATCAGCGCTGGGATCAGCGCCAGGCCATCGAAGACCGGATCGAAGGTCTGCCAGTCAACGATGAATTCACTGGCCACCCCGCCGCCGATGATCGCGGCTACGGCAGTCACGATCCACTCGTAGCCGAAGCGGTTCTCCCCGATGAGCTGAACGATCACACCGAGGACGACACCACCGATCAGCAGCGTCAAGGCACCCCAGATGCCCATGTCGAACTCGAAGACCATGAGCCGCCTCCTTTCCCTCGCCAGGGCCGCCGGAGCGGCCCACTCCACCGTCCCCCAGTGTCGTCGACCGCACCGGACCGCCCTACGTCCATTAGGGCCAAGCGGCAGGGCCGAAGGGCACGAATCGCTCAATCGGAACACCGGCCGCACGCGGGGCGTCACTGGCCGGACGGTCAACCCATTCAGGGAGATGCGCGATGACAATCACCATTCCCGGTCCCGGCCGGACCGCCCGACCGCTGCTGGCCGGATTCGTCAGCGTTGTCCTGGGCCTGCTCATTTCGCCGGCGCTCGCCTCGGACACGGTCGGCACGAACGTACCCAGCCTGTACCCGCCCGAGCACACGATCTCCGTTCAGGGTGTGGGCACGGTCTTTATCAAGCCCGACCTGGCCCAGGTGAGCCTGGGCGTCACGATCACGCGCGCAAAGCTCAGTGACGCGCGCACGGACGCCGCCAACGCCATGAATGCGGTCATCGATGCACTCCACCAACTGGGCATCGGCGATGCCGATATCGAGACGTCGTATCTCAACATCAACCCGACGTGGGACTACAGCTCCAACGTGCAGCGCGTGACCGGTTACCAGGTCCAGAACATCCTGCAGGTGAACGTGCACGACCTGACCAAGCTCGGCGATGTGGTCGACAACTCGGTCGCTGCCGGGGCGACCACGGTGAACGGGATCACCTTCCAGCTGTCCGACCCGACTTCCGCCCAGAGCCAGGCACGCGCAGCCGCAGTCAAGGACGCCCGGGCTCGCGCCGACGAGCTGGCGAGTGCGGCCGGCGTGCAGATCACCGGAATCTCGTCGATCAACGAGACCTCCTATTCGATGCCCTGGCCGATCTACGCCGACGCCACCAGTGGGGCGGTCGCCCCCGAACAGGCGCCCACGCCGGTCATTCCCGGCAATAGCCAGGTGACGGTCAACGTGTCAATCATCTACACCATCGGCTGAGCCCACCAACCAGGGTTCGTCCAGAACGGCGCCCGCCGAAAGGCGGGCGCCGCTTCATGTCGCTCAGGTGGGCAGGATGTGCACCGTGGCACTCATGTTCCAGCGCAGCTGGGGCAGGTATCGGTCAGGCCGAATGATCACCGCGAAGAGGACACCGCCCTGGTCGCTCGTGCCGCGCAACTGGATTCGGGTCACAGTCCCCTCGAGGGTCAGGTCGGGCAACGCGCCGAAGCTGATCGTGGCGGCATCACCCACCGCGATACGAACTACCTCGAGCTCGGACAGGTCCGTCGTCTCCACCAGCCAGCTCGAGACGTCGGCGATGGTTACCACCGGCTGGCCTGCCGTCGCCTGCTCGCCGGGCTCTATGTCGACCGACGCCACGGTGCCCGCAAACGGCGCATCCACCTCCGTCTGCTTGAGCGCCCCCTGCGCGGCGGTCAGTTGCGCATTCGCCTGCTGCTCCGCGGACTGCGCCACCTGCAGCTGTGCCTGGGCCGCGTCGATCTCATCCTGCGTCGCATCTGCGGGCAACTGGTCGACCGTCAGTTGCGCCTTGTGCACCGCCGCCTCGGCGTGGATGAGGTCCGCCTGGGCGACGCTGATCTGGGTCTGATAGGTCGATTGGTCGAGACGTACCAGTGCGTCACCGGCGCTCACCCGGTCGCCCGGCTGGACGAGGACGGTGCTGACCACGCCGCCCACCGGAAGCGCCAGATCCGCGCTCCTGACCGGTACCACGATGGCTGCGGCAACCACCGATGTGTCGGGGGCGCTGGGCGTGGGGGTCGGCCGGAGCGTGGGGGTCGGCCGGGGAGTAGCCGTGGGCCGGCCCGAGGGCGATGGCGTGGGCACAGGCGACGGTGCCGCTGTGTAGCCGCCCAGCAAGTAGCCCGCGCCGAACGTCACCACGATCAGCACCACGAGCCCGATTGCCAGCCAGGTCCGCGTCATCGGCGCATTCATGCGACTACGCTCATCTCCACTTCTGCGGCCGTAGACTAACCGGGCAAGACAGTACGCCCTACGCGGAAGCGACAGTTGGCGAAGCGACGATCAGTCTGCGACGGGAGGCGAATCGAACATGGCGGTTACTCGCTCGGCGACGGCAACGTGGACCGGCGATCTCAACAGCGGGTCCGGTGAGGTCAGTTCCGGCACGAGCGCCCAGTTCAGGGCGCTGCCCGTCAGCTGGGCAGCGCGCACCGCCGAGCCGGAGGGACGGACGAGTCCCGAGGAGCTCCTGGCGGCCGCCCATGCCGCGTGCTTCTCGATGGCCTTCTCGAGCAACCTGGCCAAGGCCGGCCACGTCCCCGAGCAGCTCGAGGTGCGTGCCGACGTGACCTTCGACAAGCGCGACGAAGGCTGGACGGTGATCTCCAGCCACCTCACCGTGCGCGGGCGCGTGCCGGGCGTCGACGAGGCCACCTTCCAGCAGGTCGCGGCCAAAGCCAAGGACGGCTGTCCCATCTCGCGCGCACTGAAGGGCAACGTTGCACTGAGCGTCGACGCCGTGCTCGAGGCCGCCTGATGCCGCCGGTCGACCAGCTCCAGCGCGTACCGATCTACCACCTCGAGGCGCTCGAGCGGCAGGGCATCTTCACCACCGGGCTGTTACTCGAGGTCAGCGAGACGACCACACGCCGCCAATCCCTGGCCGACCAGATCGGGGCCACCACCAATGACGTGAACTCGTGGCGCGACGAGGCGCTGCTCCTGAACCTGGCCAACTTCAGCCAGGCCGAGCAGGTGCTCTTCACCCAGGCCAGCATCATCGGCCTGTCCGATCTGCTGGCACTTGACCTGGACCAGTTCCGCGAGCGGCTGGCGCACTCAGCCCAGGCGCTCGGCCGCGACGTGCCGCCCGACCTGATCACCGAGGGCTGGTGGGCGCAGGCCCATACCCTGCACGAGGACTAGCACCTGCGCCTGCTGCTGACGCTGGCGACCATGCTCGGCGTGCTGTGTATCGCGCTGCTGCTCCTGCTGACCCCGTTGTGGACGCACTTCGCCATTGACGCCTCGGGCAGCTGGCAGGTGACCGGCCAGCGCGATAGCGCCTTTGCGCTCTCCGACCGGCTGGTGGGCGAGCTTTTCACCGGACCGGGCACGTTCAAGGACCTAGCACCGGACGAGGCGGCGCACATGCGTGACGTGCGCGTCGTGCTCTACGGCTTCCTGGGCCTGTCAGCACTGGCAGTGCTGTTCGCCGGGGTCGTGATGGCACGCGCGCCGAGGGATCCGCTGAACTGGCTGGCCCTGGCGCGTGGCGGCCTGTGGCTGGCCATGTTGCTGATAGCGCTGGGTATCTTCGCCGCGTTCGCCTTCGACACCGCGTTTGAGCTGTTCCACCGCATCTTCTTTCCGGAGGGCAACTGGGCCTTTCCGCCGACGAGCACGCTGATTCGCCTGTACCCCACGGCCTTCTGGGAGGTGACCTCCGCGGCGCTCGGCGTGCTCGGCGTCGGTGGCGGTCTGGCCGTCTGGGTTCTGGCCCGCCGGCGGGCCGCCAGTTTGGTGGCGTCGTGACTCTCGCGTTGCCCGCGCCGGTCCGGCTGGAGGAGGCGCGCGCGCGGATGCTCGACGGCATCGTCCCGTTGCCGGTACGCGAAGTCGGCCTCGACGAGGCTCTCGGCCGCGTGCTCGCCGACGCGCCGGCAAGCCGCCTGACATTGCCGCCGTTCGACAACAGCGCGATGGACGGCTTCGCCGTCCGCGCCGCAGACGTCGCGGGCGCATCGGCCGATTCGCCGGTTCGGCTGCGCGTCATCGGCGAGGTGCAGGCTGGCCACCAGCCGGAGGGTTCGCTCATACCGGCGACGGCCATGCGCATCCTGACCGGGGCGCCACTGCCCGGCGGCGCCGACGCGGTCGTGCCCGTTGAGGACACCGATGCGGCGGCGGGCATGGGCGTGACACTGCCCGACAGCGTCGCCGTGTTCCGCTCGGTGGAGCCCGGTACTCACGTTCGGCACGCGGGCGGCGATCTGCGTGCAGGGCTGCCGATCGCGCAGCCGGGCGACCTGCTCACGCCAGCCCTGCTCGCGGTGGTCGCCGCGGCCGGCTACGGATCTGTGAAGGTGTACGGCCGGCCGCGCGTGGCGGTGCTGGCTACCGGCGACGAGCTCGTCCCGGCGGGCACGCAGCCCGGTCCGGCGCAGATCAGCGACAGCAACTCGGTCGGGCTGGCCAACGCGGCGCGTGAGGCAGGTGCCGCGGGGCAGGCCCTGGGCATCGCCCGTGACGACCTCGACGACGTGGTCGGCCGTCTGCGCGAGGGCGTTGCGGGCGCGGACGTGGTGGTGGTCAGCGGCGGCGTATCGGTCGGTGCCCATGACGTCGTCAAGGAGGCCTTCGAGCGAGTGGGCAGGGTTGAGCTCTGGCGGGTGGCCGTCCAGCCCGGCAAACCGCTGGCGTTCGGTCGGGCGCCACGCCCAACAGGGCCCGGCGATGTGCTCCTGTTCGGGTTGCCGGGCAACCCGGTCAGCAGCCTCGTCACCTTCGAGCTCTTCGTGCGGCCGGTGCTCCGCCGGCTGGCGGGGTACCAAGACGTGATTGGACGCGAAATCGTGCATGCTCGATTGGCGCAGAATGCGAGTAAGGCACCGGGTCGGCGCGCATTCCTGAGAGTGCGCCTGCACCCGGCTCCGGACGGTTGGCAGGCACATCTCGCCGGCGGACAGGAGTCACACGTACTCTCGGCGCTGGCGGCGGCCGATGGATTGGCCGTGATACCCGAAGACGTCACGCGCGTGACAGCGGGCACTGAGGTGGAGGTGATCAGGCTGCGATGAGCGAACCACGCAGGGAACGCCGGCGCCTGACCCATGTCAACCGCACGGGCCGGCCGCGGATGGTCGATGTCAGCGCCAAACCCGCGACTGCGCGGCGCGCCGTTGCCGAGGCCTTCGTGAGCCTCGAGCAGCAGACCATCAGCGCGATCGTGGACGGCGAGATGGCCAAGGGCGACGTGCTCACCCTGGCCGAGATGGCCGGCGTGATGGGCGGCAAGCGCACGGCCGAGCTGATCCCGCTATGCCATCCGATTCCGCTGACCGACCTGCTGGTCGAGGTGACGCCCGACCGAACAGCCGGCGGCCTGCGCATCAAGGCCACTGCCGCGACGGTCGGCCAGACCGGCGTCGAAATGGAGGCGCTCACTGCGGCCAGCGTGGCCGCCCTGACGGTGTACGACATGGTCAAGGGCGTCGATCGCGGCGCGGTGATCCGCGACGTGCAGCTGCTCGAGAAGTCCGGTGGTCGCTCTGGCGAGTGGCGCCGGCCGGCGAGCGGCGGCGCGGCGCACGTGGTTCATCGTGGCTCGGGCCGCCGCCGGTGAACGGTGCGCGGCAGGCGCTGGTGCTGACCGTGAGTGACGGCGTGGCCGCCGGGGTGCGCGACGACGAGAGCGGGCGCTTGTTGGCGGCGCGCCTGAGCGAGCTCGGGTTCTTGGTCGAGCAGGCCGTCGTGCCCGACGAGATCGAGCGCATCGCGGCCGTCGTGGGCGACGCTGTCGCTGCCGGAGCGCGCCTCGTGATCAGCACCGGTGGGACCGGTCTCGGCCCGCGCGACGTCACACCACAGGCACTGGCAAGGGTGCTCGACTACGAGATCCCCGGGTTCGCCGAGCAGATGCGCGCGTTCGGCCGGGCCAAGACGCCGCTCGCGGATCTGTCGCGCAGCCTGGCCGGCGTGGTGGATGGCACCCTCGTGGTCGCGGTGCCCGGTTCAGCGAGTGGTGCAACGGAGTCGCTGACCGCGATCGAGCCGCTGCTCGAGCACGCGCTCGAGACCCTCGGCGGGCACACGCAGCACGGTACCGGGTCGTGATCGAGAGCATCCCGCTCTTCCCCCTGGCACCGGTCGTGTTCGTGCTTGCGGTGGTGCTCTTCGCGCTGATGATGGCGCGCCACTTCCGCGTGTTCGCCCACGCCCAGGCGACGCCGCTATCGGACTCGCCGGAGCGCCTCAAGAGCGTTTTCGTCTACACCATCGCCCAGGTGCGCATGTTCCGCGACCTCGACGCGGGGCTGCTGCACGCCACCATCTTCTGGGGTTTCGTGGTGCTGGTGGTCGGCACCGCCGATCGCATCACGCTGGGCCTGGTCCACGCCATCGTGGCTGCGCCGCTCGATGGCTGGTTGTGGCGCTTGCTGGTGCTCGGCCAGAACGTATTCGTGGTCGCGGTGCTGGCCGGGACCGTGTACGCGCTCTTCCGGCGCATCATCTGGCGCCATCCGCGGCGCAACACGCTGTCACGCGACTCGCTGATCATCCTGTGGCTGATCGGCGGCGTGGTGATCTCAGAGTGGCTGGTAGAGGCCTTCCGGCTGGCCGCATTCGGCGATCCCGACGCCGCCTGGGCGATCGTCGAGAACCCCCTGGCGCAGGTGCTGGCGGGCGGGCTGCCGCAGTCGTGGCTCGAGCTCGGCTACTCGGTCTTCTTCTGGCTCGACGTGCTTCTGGTCAGCGCCTTCCTGGTCTACCTGCCGCGCTCCAAGCACCTGCACATCGTGCTGGCGTTCTTCAACGCCGGGCTGCGCAAGCTGAAGCCGCGCGGCGAATTGCCGGCGATGGACCTCGAGGCGGAGACGGCGCGCTTCGGCGTCAAGACGATCGAGGACCTGAACTGGAAGGACCTGCTCGATGGCTTCACGTGCACCGAGTGCGGTCGCTGCCAGGAGCAGTGCCCGGCCTGGTCGACGGGCAAGCCACTCAACCCCAAGACGCTGATCATGGGCATTCGCGAGATGTCGGTCGAGGCAGAGGAGGGGGTGCCGCTGCTGCCCTTCCTGTCCGGGGCGCCGTCAGCCGAGAAGCTGGCCGAACCGATCGTCGACAACGCCATCCCCTTCGACGCGGTGTGGGACTGCGTGACCTGCGGCGCCTGCGTCGAGGCGTGCCCCGTGCTGATCGAACACGTCGACAAGATCGTCGGCCTGCGCCGCAACCTGGTGCTCGAGGAGGCACGCTTCCCCGAGGAGTTGACCGGATCCTTCAACAACCTCGAGCGCTACTCCAACATCTGGGGCCAGCCGCAGGCGTCACGGCTCGACTGGGCGCGGGGCCTGCCGTTTGACGTGCCGACCGCCGCGTCGGTGGTCGAATCGGGCGGACCGGACGCCGTCGCGGAGCTGGAGTGCCTGTACTGGGTCGGCTGCGCGGCTTCATTCGACGATCGCAACCGGCGGGTCGCCCGAGCGGTGGTGACCTGCCTCGAGGCCGCGGGCGTGCATTATGCCGTGCTCGGCCAGGAGGAGTCGTGCTCGGGCGACCCGGCGCGCCGCATGGGCAACGAGTACGTCTTCCAGATCCTGGCCACGGGCAACATCGAGACGCTCAACCGCTACAAGCCCAAGACGATCATCACCGCC
>CAZSWK010000090.1:0-10417 GCA_964610835.1 uncultured Anaerolineaceae bacterium
GTTGGCCGGGGCCAGCGCCACGGCAGCGAGCGCGTCGGCGATGGGGTTGGGGTCGATACGCCCCTGGTTGTCGAGCACGACCACGGTCAGCTGCGAGTCGGGGTAATACCACATCGCCCCGTAGAAGCCACGTAGCGAGCCGGTGTGCCCGAACATCCGCTCCCCGTCGAAGAGCCGCGTGCGCGTGCCCAGGCCGTAGGTCTCTTCGCTGTACGGCGAGTAGTCGTAGTTCTCCATCTGCGCTAGCGAGTCGGCTTGGAGGAGCCTGCCGCCGTACAACGTGCTGCACCAGGTGGCGATGTCGGCCACGTCACTGACGATCGCGCCGGCCGCCCAGGCGACGGTCGCCTCCGAGGTGGTGGGTCGGTAGTTCGAACCATCGGTTATGTCGGCGCCGGTGGTGGCCGAGTGGCCCAGGGCAGCGCCGGCCGGTGGCTGGTGTGTGGCGTCCTGGAAATAGGTATGGTCCAGGCCCAGCGGCTTGAACAACTGCTGGCGCAGTAGCGTGCCGAGCTGCTTGCCGGTCGCCGCCTCGAGCACCAGCCCGATCAGGATGAAGTTGGTGCTGCTGTAGTGGTAGCCGGCACCCGGTGCGAAGTACGGCGGGCCGACCAATGTATCGAGTACTTCCTGCGGGGTCCAGACACGCTGTGGGTCGCGGATCACCAGCTGCGTGTAGGAGCTGTCGTAGAAGAAGTCGCGCACTCCGCTGGTGTGGCTGAGCAGCTCGCCGATGGTGATGTTGGCTGCGTTCGGATAGTCGGGCAGCCAGTTCGCGAGCGGATCGTCGAGCGTCATCTTGCCCCGTTCGACGAGCTGCATGATGAGCGCGGTGTCGAACGTCTTGGTCATGGAACCGATGACGTACAGCGTGTCAGGGGTTGCCGGCACGGGCGGGTCGAGCTGGGCCATACCGTCCGCGTCGCTCCAGGTGCTGCCGTCGGGGAAAATGACCTCGGCCGAGATGCCCGGCACGCCCAGGTCCGAGCTCTGCTGCTGGAGAGCGTTGCTGAGCGGACTGCTGAGCAGCACTCCCAGGGGTACCTCGGGCGCGGAGGCAGTCGGCGCCGGGCTCGTCGAGGCGGTTGCCGTGCCGCTCGGCGGCGACAGCGTGGGAGTGACCGATGCAGTTGGCGTCGTGCTGGCCGTCGGGGACGTGGCTGGTCCGGGGCTCGGTGTGGTCGGTGCCTGCGTCGTGCACGCGAGTACGACTCCTGATAGGAGCAGGACCACGAGGTGCATGCGAAATCTCGCCACGATCACCGAAGGTACACTCAGAAAAGGATGTCCATCGAGCCGCTCACTCCATCACGCGCCCGTGTCAGCGCAACGACGTCGAGAGACAAGGCCGGCAGGCCGCTGGCGGTAGGCTACAGCCGGCGTGCCCTGAACGCCGCGGAGCGCAAGCTCGAGGACGAGCTCGTCGCCCGCTACCCCAACACGGACCTCGATGAGGTCCGCCGGGCGTGGCTGTTCGCGGTCGAGGCACACGGTCCGCAGCGGCGCGAGAGCGGCGAACCATACGTCAGCCACCCGCTTTCCGCAGCGCGCATCCTGGCCGAGCTGGGCCTCGATCCCGAGTCGATCATCGCCGCGCTGCTGCACGACATCCCCGAGGACACCGACTACTCGCTGGAGGACATCGAAGAGCGCTTCGGGTCCGACGTGGCACGCCTCGTCGACGGCGTCACCAAGCTGTCCAAGTTCGGTGCCCGGAGTCATGAGGAGCAGCAGGCCGAGAACATTCGCAAGATGCTGCTGGCGATGGCGGAGGACATCCGCGTCGTGCTCATCAAGCTCGCCGATCGGCTGCACAACATGCGCACCATCGGCGCGCTGTCGGCCGAGAAGCAGCAGCGCATTGCCCGCCAGACGGCGGAGATCTACGCGCCGCTGGCCGAGCGCCTGGGGATCTGGCAGATCAAGTGGGAGCTCGAGGACCTCTCGTTCAAGGTGCTCGAACCGAGCGCCTATCGCCGACTTGCCGACCAGCTCGAGACCCAGCGCCGCGCGCGCGAGGCGTATGTTCGGCGGGCGCAGGCGGTGCTGCGCGACGCGCTCGAGCACGCCGGCGTCCAGGCCGAGCTTTCAGGCCGGCCGAAACACATCAGCAGCATCTGGAAGAAGATGCAGCGCAAGGGCGCCGACTTCAACGAGATCTACGACGTCCACGCGCTGCGCGTGCTCGTTGATGAGGTGGCCGACTGCTACGCCGCCCTGGGCGTCGTCCATTCGCTCTGGCGGCCGATTCCCGGCCAGTTCGACGACTACATCGCGGTGCCCAAGGCCAACGGCTACCAGAGCCTGCACACCGCGGTCATCGCGCTCGACGGCAAGCCGCTCGAGGTGCAGATCCGTACCCACGCCATGCATCGCATCAGCGAAGTGGGCATCGCTGCGCACTGGCGCTACAAGGATGGCGGCGGCAGGTTCGACAAGGATTACGACGCCAAGCTGGCCTGGGTGCGCCAGTTGATGGACTGGCAGCGCGAGGTGTCGGACGCGACCGAGTTCGTCGAGGGCCTGAAGGTCGACCTGTTCCAGGACCAGGTCTTCGTGTTCACGCCACGCGGCGATGTCAAGGATCTCCCCGCCGGCTCGACGCCGCTCGACTTCGCCTACCGGATTCACACCGACGTTGGCCACTCGTGCATCGGCGCCAAGGTCAACAACCGTCTCGTGCCGCTCGACTACAAGCTGAAGAACGGCGACATCGTCGAAATCGTCACCACCAAGGCCGCGCACGGGCCGTCGCGCGACTGGCTGAAGATCGTCCAGACCGGTCACGCGCGCGAGAAGATCCGCGCCTGGTTCAAGCGCCAGGAGCGCGACGAGAACATCGTCCACGGCCGCGAGGCGCTCGAGCGCGAGCTGCGCCGCCTGGCGCGCACCTCGATCGAGAAGCTAGGCCCGGAACGCATCGCCGAGATGGCCGAGTGGTACCACTACTCATCGGTCGACGACTTCTTCGCGGCAATTGGCTACGGCGCGGTCTCCGCCCAGGCAGTCGTCACCAAGCTCGAGGTGGTCGACGATGCCAACGAGCAGGTGCTGCCGCAGACCGCGCCGCCGATTGCGGCGCGGGCCGAAGGTGGCATCCGCGTGAAGGGCGTGGGCGACCTGATGATCCGCTTCGCGCGCTGCTGCCATCCCATCCCGGGTGATCCGATCATCGGCTACATCACCCGCGGCCGAGGCGTGACCGTGCACCTGCCCACGTGCCCCACCGTGGTCAACGAGAAGGAGGTCGGCCGGCTGATCGAGGTCGAGTGGGAGGGCGGCTACCAGCAGACGTACCCGATCGCCATCCGCGTCGAGGCCTACGACCGACCCGGCCTGTTGAGCGAGATCACCAACGTGGTGGCCGAGAACAAGGTCAACATGGTTGCCGTTAATGCGCACGCCAACCCCGACCACACGGCGACCTTCGTGGCTACTCTGCAGGTCTCGTCGGTGGCGCAACTGGCGCGCGTGCTGTCGCGCATCGAGCAGGTCAAGGACGTCCACCTGGTGCAGCGCGACCTGAGCAGCTAGGGCGGTACCGCGGCCCGGTTCGCTGAACGCCGCCCCAATCCAGCCCGATCTTCAAATCAATCGAACGGATCCGGCGTTCGCGGAGCCCCAGCTCGCGTCGACCACGCCACCGGTCGCCTCGACCCCACCATCTTCCGCAATTGAATTGCAGAACATGGCAGGCAGGCCGGTCTGTCGGTCGATGCCGTGCATTCGGCGACGGGCGAGTTCGAGGCCGCGCACCTGCGCCGGCCGGGAGTCGGCCTGGGCATCGACGAGCCCTACCAGCACTACCAGTTCGCCGGCCGGGCCGATCTTTCTGCGTGGCGTCTCGACGGCGCGGCGCTGCTGCACATCGAAAACCGCACCCGTTTCCCCGACCTGCAGGGCGCGGCGGGCGCATTCAATGCCAGGCGGGCGTACCTGGCCGGGGCGATCGGAGGACGGTTGGACGTGCGCCGCTGGGCGAGTCAGACGCATGTCATGGCCGTGCTCTGGTCGGCCGAGGCCTTGCACGCGTTACGGCTGCGCCGGGAAGCATTCCGAGCGTTGTGCCCCGATCCGCCGGACGGCTTCGCTGCGTGGTGGAGGGGCGAGCCAATACCGCCTGGCGCCAGGTCGGAGCTTGTCGTCATCGATCCCTTCGCCACGCCACGACAGCGACCGTACGTGGGAGTTGACGATGCCCTAAGAGGTCGCCCGCGCTACGGCACCTACGCCGATGCCGCGGTGCGACTCCTGCCAGGCGGCGGCCGAATCGGCGAATTCGCCGGCATGCCTAGTCGACCGGCGACTCGATCTCCAGCCCGGCCAGGAACTCCATGACCGGGAGGGCGGCCGCGAAATCGCCGGCCAGGATGCGTGGCAGGTCCGGTGACAGGACGTCAGCCTGGGCGAGCTCGCGGCCGAAGGTGACGTCCTTCAATCGGAGCAGGTCGGCGTGCGGGTGGTCGGGCGCATAGCCCAACGGCATCCGCTTGAGGGCATCGCCGTGGACCGGCTCGAAGCGGGCTCGGAAGCGCGGATCCTCGAGCGCCGCCAGCGCGCGCTCGGGTTCGCGGTCGACTGCGTGCCGAAAGGCATCCAGGCGCGCCTTCTCCGGGTGCCACATGCCGCCGCCCATCCAGCTGCCTTCGGGCGAGAAGTGAACGTAGCCGCCGCCGTGTCGTTCCGATTGGCCCTCGCTGGTCGCGCTGCTGCCACCGACCCACGGGAAGCTGGCCGCCACGTTCGTCTTGTAGGGCGTCTTGTCGCGCGAGAAGCGCGTGTCGCGGTAGATACGGAAGGGCGACTTGCGCGGATCGGCGCGCAGCGGAATGCCGAGCCTGGCGAACTCGACGGCAAGGTCGGCGCATAGCGCTTGGAGTGGCTCCCTCAGCAACCGCTCGTACTGGGCCTTGCGAGGCTGGAACCACGAACGCTCGTTATTGAAGGCCAGGTCGACCAGGAACTGGAATGCGTCAGTGCTGAAGCCCGTGAAGCTGGGCGTCGTGTCGTCTGTCACTCCCGAAGCCTACTCGCGAGCCCGCGGGGTGGCTGGTCAGGCCGAAAGGGACGTGCCCTTGGGGTCGACTGGCCCTACATCGCGCCATCCGCCGGTTGCAGGGTAGGCACTCGGGAGAAGGAGGGATCGATGCGTAGCTATCCGGTTAGCGTTGCCCTGTCATTGCTGTGCACGGTCGTTCTGGTCGGCTGTGCCGTGAGCGTGACGCCGGCGACGGAGCCGCCCACGCAACAACCGTCGACGGCACCGACTGAACCACCGGCAACCTCGACGGCCCAGGATTCTGCCAGCCCGTCGACTGCCAGCGGAGCAGTCACCGATCTGGCCGACGTCCGTGGGGCGACGGTGCGCATCGAGGTCGAGGGTCTCCTCGCAGATCCGGAATACGGTGCGACGGAGGCGGCGTTCCAGGGCTCGGGCTTCTTCATCGACCCCTCGGGGATCATCGTCACCAACAACCATGTCGTGACCGGGTCATCGCTACGTCGCGTGTACATCGGCGGTGACAACACGCACGAGTATCCGGCGATCATCCTGGGTGCGTCGGAGTGCTCCGACCTGGCGGTACTCCAGATCCAGCCACCCGGTGACTTCCCATACCTCGCGTGGCGCGAGGGAGCAGTGGGTCCGGGTGCCGAGCAGTACTTTGCCATCGGCTATCCGGACAACGTCTACCGCCAGGACCCGGGCACCGTTAACACTGACCCGGCGGCCCAGGCAACGCAGTGGTCCGACTCCATCTCGGTGGTCGAGATCAGCAACAACATCATCCCGGGCAACTCGGGCGGTCCGCTGGTAAACGCGCAGGGTGAGGTCATTGGCGTCGACTACGCCGGCATTGCCGCGACCAACCAGTCGTTTGCCATTGCGGGGCCGGAAGCGAAGCGCATCGTCGACCAGCTGCGCCAGGGCACGAACGTCGAGTACATTGGCATCAACGGCCTGGCCTTCGCCGACTCCTCGAGCGGCGTCTCGGGCATCTACGTGTACGGCGTCGAACCCGGGTCGAAGGCCGACAACGCCCAGGTAAAGGCAGGCGACGTCATCCTGACGCTGGGCGGCCTGACCCTGGCCCGCGACGGCACGATGGCCGACTACTGCTCCATCCTGCGTAGCCACCGCGAGACGGACCAGGTTGACGTCGAGGTGTACAGCCCCGCCGACGGCAACTGCTACGCAGGCCAGCTGAACAACCCCGAGCGCCAGCTGACGCAGGTCGCCTGCCCGCCGGGGTTGGCCGAGGTCCCATCCACCTCGGCGCCGGTGGCGGGTACCCTGGTCGACCACGCGCCTATCGGTTTCGCCTCGACCTGTGAGCCCGCCGATCCCTACGGTGGAGCAACCGAGAGTATTCGCTGTGTTCCTGACGACTCGCGCGTCACAGCCGTGTATTACGACCAGTTCACGTCCACGGCCGCGATGAACGCCGAATACGACGGCCTGCTGGAGTACGGTGGCGTCTCCAGCGACACGGGCAAGGGCTGTGCAAAGAACCGTCCGACGGAGGCCGGGTACATCATCGGCGGCGTGCATGCCGGGCGCTACGTCTGCTTCGTGAACAGCTACGGCAACGCTGAGATCGCCTGGACCCACGATTCGCTGTTGATCATCTCGACGGCCTTTGGCCCGACCGGCAATCTGGCCAAGCCTTTCGACTGGTTCCTCAACTCCGATTCCGGGCCCAACCAATAGGGCGCTGTCAACCTGCTTTTGTCTGGTTGACCAGACCCGCGGACGCTTCGGGGATCGTTTCCCCGGCGCGCGTGGCGGCAGCCTGGGCGGCACGCTCGAAGGCATTGTCGCGGTACCGGTCGCCACCTGCCCGCGCCGCACGCCATGAGGCGCGCAGGTAACGCGGGATGAACAGCAGGCCGTAACGCTGCCACTGGCGAACGTGCTCCAGTTCGTGAGCCAGTTCAGCGGCGTCGAGGGGCCGCCAGGCGAAGATCCAGCGGCCGATGGTAATGGCCAGCCAATTGGGCATCAGCAGCCGCTGCCCAATCGGCCGCAGCCACGCCCAGACCACCACGCGTTGCCCGAGGCCAGGTTTCACGGGCAGATTCTCACTGACACGCCCTTGCTCTGCGCCATTTGGACCGGATACGTCCAGCGTTCGTGGCCAACGGCGCCTCGCCGGGTTCTGCCCGGCCTATCTCACGCCATCTGGGCCGATATCGGCCGATTTGGCACAAGACGAGCCCGGGGCCTGCCGACCGCCCGTTACGCGGGACGAAATGCGTCCATTTGGTGCGTCCGCTTGAGCGGAAGCGTTCTACTTCTGCGCGGTGACGCTCGCGCTCATGGCCGACTCTGGACCGGTGCCCGCCGCGTTGGTCGCGGCGACCGAGTAGCAGTAGGACTGTTTCTTGGTGGTGGACGTGTCCTTCATCTGCGTGTTCGACGAGGTGAACGAGGCATCCTGCGTCGTACAGCTGGGGCCCACGTAGCGGTAGACGACATAGCCCGTGATCGGGCTGCCGCCGTCGCTGGATGGCGGCGACCAGGACACGCTGATGCCTTTGCCCGGACCGGCCGACGCCGTCGGAGCGGCCGGCTTGCCCGGCAGTCCGGCCGCCGCCAGCCCAAAGTTCTGCGTCGTCGTGTTGCCTGCCGTGACACTGACGCCGTTGACCGTCAAGCTGTTATATCCGGTGGCCGAGGCGGTAACCGAGTAAGTGTTCGCGGGCACGCTGCTGAATGAGTAGAAGCCCGACGAATTGGTGGCGGTCGATCCGATGCCGGCGACGGTAACGGTTGCGTTGGCGATACCTGCCGCCGTTAAGGCGTCCGTCACCGTGCCCTGGAGCGTACCCGTCGTTGGCGCCGTTGCTGTGAGCGCGAAATTCTGGGTCGTGATCTGGCCGTTGGTAACGGTGACGCCGTTAGCGGTGGTGGAGACGTAGCCACTGCGGGAGGCCGTTACGTCGTAGCTGCCTCCGGCGAGCGTGAACGAGTAGGCGCCGCTCGCGTCGGTGGTTGTCGATGGGCCATTCGCAACGGAGACCGTGGCGCCCGAGAGCGCGGCGTGCGTGGTCGCATCCGTGACAGTGCCGGAGAGCGTGCCGGTCGTCGGCGTTCCACCGCCGCTGCTGGAGCAATTGTCGAACTTGAACGAGTAGATCCAGGTGTCCCAGTTGAATGTGCCGCTGTTCTTCAGGTACTCGTTCGTGTACCAGAACGTGCAGTCGTCGACCGGGTCGACGCTCATCGCGCTGTAGTCACCCCAGCGGCTGAGGTTCGCCAGCTGCGAGCCGGTCCCCGCCTTCAGGACCGTCTCGGCTTGCATGGTGCCCGGGGTGTCGGTGGCCAGCCGGCCGGTCAGTCGGACGGATGGATAATCCGACGAACTGGACGCGGAGTAGCCGAGCGCGATGTCGCCCGAGGCATCCATGGCGATCGAGCCCATCCAGCGGCTGAAGCCGTCGCTCGCGGACAGGGTCCCCTGCTGGGCCACCCTGGGGGTGCCCGATTTCATCGTGCCGCCGGAGGGATTGTCGAGCTCGTACCAGCGCACGGACGTGGTGCCGTTGACATTGACCGAGTGGTTGACCACGAGAGCTTCGTGGCCGTCGGCGAAGTGACGATAGGCGAGGCGGTACATCAGCCGATCACCGAGTGAGTCGAGCTTCTGCGACGTCCCCCGCTGCGGGATACACGTGCCACCGCCGTTGCAGGCAGTGGTGAACGAGGCGACCGGGATGGAGGTCGGGCCACTCAGGGTGGTGTTGTTGGAGTTGGTCCAGTCGACGTGGAACTTCCACACGTTGAGCGAGTTGCTGCCGAAGTTGACGAAGATGTTGGGCGTGCCCGCTGGCGGCAGGCCCGAGCCACCCGCTTGGAGCGAGGCGGTCGACCCATCGAGGTCGGACGGCAGCAGGCCGCCGTAGCTGCGGCTCAGCTGGAAGCACTGCTGGGTGGCGTTCGCGCCGGAGAGCATGGCGGTGCGATCGAAGGCGCACACCATGGCGCCCTTGAACATGACCCTGCCGAAGATGTTGTAGCTCATGTAGTAGCCGTCCGGCCAGACGCCCAGCTTGGGGTAATCGGGGAAGCTGGAGCTGCCGTAGGAGAAGGCGTAGCGGTTGTACGTGCCGGTCGCGTCGGAGGTGGTCGAGACCGCGACGCACTGCAGGTAGGGCGTGGTCGAGACGGAGAACTGGGTCAGGATCCAGCGTTGGGCGATCTTGTCGTACTGGACGATCGGGTCGCCATCGTTGTTGGTCTCGCAGCCGCCGCCGAAGCCCTGCCAGATGGTGTTGCCGTACTTTGGGCCGTAGATGATGGCGCCGGTCGACTTGTCGAAGACGGCGAACATGCCGTTCACCCACTGGACGTACTGGGTCGCGCCGACCGCGCCGTTGGTATCGGGCGGGGCGTACTGCATGTTGAAGCCGGGCTGGTTCAGTCCCAGACCCAGGAAGCCCAGGCCATTGCTCGTGCTGGCCGAGACATCGGCTGTGGTCGTGGTCTGCACGGCCGTGTCCTGCCCGCTGCCGCGGCCGGGGTTGAGGCGGTACAGCGGCCGCTCGGTCAGGTTGGCGGCTGAAGGCGCGGCTACGCCGTGGAGCGCGCGCAGCGGCGGCGAAACGTCGTGCCGGACAGCGGCCGACACAACCGCGCCATGGTTGTCGCCGGCCGCCGCCAGCACCCCGGCCGGCGCCAGCACGCTTGCGAGCAGCACCAAAGCACCGACTACGGCCAACAGACCGCGAGTTACACGCACCACAGGATCACTCTCCAATCCCCACGGCCACTTTTCGGCCCGGCCACGTCGGATGCGCAGCCCCCACAACACGGCCTGCGCCTGGTGCCAATTAGAGCACCCTTCGAGATCGTCGTCCTGCGGGTTGATCACGGTCTGGTGCGCACGCGCACCATATGCTGACAGCCGTCTGAGGGGCGGCCATCGTCTGCGCCGGCATATGAGGAGGGAGGGCCTTCCGGTGAGACCAGCCGCTGCCACCTCGGCGGATCGGTAGACTCGCGCCATGCCCAAGTTCCAGGCCCCGCGCGGCACGCGCGACCTGCTGCCAGAACAGATGCAAGCGTGGCGCGCCCTCGAGGACAACGCGCGCCGCCTGGCCATGCTGTACGGCTACCAGCCGATCGAGACCCCGGTGTTCGAGGACAGTGCCGTGTTCGAGCGCGGCATCGGCGAGGTCACCGACATCGTCGAGAAGGAGCTCTTCCGCGTGCGCTCGCCGGGACGCGGCGAGGAGCGCTGGGCCCTGCGCCCCGAGCCGACGGCCGGCATCTGCCGGGCCTACGTCGAGCACGGCATGCACACCCGGCCCCAGCCGGTGAAACTGATGAGCTTCGGTCCGATGTTCCGCTACGACCGCCCACAGGCGGGTCGCTACCGGCAGTTCTGGCAGTTCGACGTGGAGGCCATCGGCGATG
>CAZSWK010000091.1:0-10117 GCA_964610835.1 uncultured Anaerolineaceae bacterium
ACGGCGCTCCTGACGTGGGTCGTGTCACTGCTCCTGCTGGCCGGCTTTGACATCGGTGCAACCGGCTTCCAATTCCGCGAGACCGCCGACTGGGTACCCGCCTTCGGCATCCAGTACAAGCTCGGCATCGACGGCATCTCGCTCGTGCTGATCGTGCTGACCACCACGCTCACGTGGATCAGCATCCTGGCCTCTTTCTCACCGATCCGTGAGCGAGTCAAGGAGTACATGATCTCCTTCCTCGTCCTCGAGATCGGCATGATCGGCGTGTTCGTCGCGCTCGACATGTTCCTGTTCTACGTCTTCTGGGAGATCGTGCTGGTGCCGATGTACCTGATCATCGGCATCTGGGGCGGCACGAATCGCATCTACGCCACGATCAAGTTCGTTCTCTACACGCTCGTCGGCTCGTTCCTGATGCTGGTCGCCATCCTGGGTATCGCCTACACCTACCAGTCGACCACGGGCAGCTGGCAGGGCGCCTTCGATTACGAGGCGCTGCTGCACGCTGGCTTCGATCCGACGCTGCAGTTCTTCGCCTTCGCCGGCTTCTTCATTGCCTTCGCCATCAAGGTGCCCATGTTCCCGTTCCACACCTGGCTGCCCGATGCGCACGTGGAGGCACCGACCGCCGGCTCGGTCATCCTGGCCGGCGTGCTGCTCAAGCTGGGCGCTTACGGCTTCATCCGCTTCGCGGTGCCGCTCTTCCCGACCGCAGCAGCGCAGTGGGCGCCGCTGATCATCGTCCTGTCGCTGATCGCCATCGTGTACGGCGCGATCGTGGCACTGGTCCAGCCCGACCTCAAGAAGCTCGTCGCCTACAGCTCGGTCAGCCACATGGGTTTCGTCACCCTGGGCATCTTCGTCTTCACCGAGCAGGGGCTGCAGGGAGCAATCCTGCAAATGGTCGCCCACGGGATCATCACCGGTGCCCTGTTCCTGCTCGTGGGTGTGATCTACGAGCGTACGCACGATCGGACGATCGCCAAGATGGGCGGCCTGGCCCACCTGCCGGTATACGCCGCACTATTCGGATTCTTCGTGCTCGCCAGCCTCGGCCTGCCCGGCCTGGCCGGCTTCGTCGCCGAGTTCCTGGTCATAATCGGGTCGTTCGACTACGCGCCGTACGTGGCCGCAGTGGCGGCATTGGCGATGATGCTCGGCGCCGCCTACCTCTTGTACATGTACCAGCGCGTGGTCTTTGGCGACCTCAGTGACTTCCTCAAGGGCCTCGGCCACCACCTGACCGACATGAACCGGGTCGAGGTGATCACACTCACGCCGTTGGCCGTGCTGGCAATCGCCTTTGGCCTGGGCCCCGGCCTGGTGCTGCACCTGGTCCAGGCGCCGGTGACGGATTTCCTGTCGCACGTGGCGCCCGCACTCGCGTCGGCCGGACTGTGAGAGAAGCTCGATGATCCAGGTCGACGCCAACACGATCCTGGCGCTGCTGCCGCCCGTCGGACTCGCACTGCTGGCGATGGCAATGGTCGTGATCGACATCGCCCGGCCGCGCAGCGACACCCTGCTGATCGGTGTCGCGGCGGTGGGCCTGGTCGTGCTCATGGCCCTCGTGGTCATCGTCGGGCCGATCGATCTGGGTAGCTTCACGCTCGGATTGCTCACGTCCCCACAGGAGGTGTTCGGCGGCGCCTACGTGCGCGACGGCCTGACTGCCCTGCTCGACCTGCTGCTGCTGTCCATCGCGCTGTTGACCCTGCTGGCCGGGCCCGACTATCTGCGGCCGCGGGGCCTGCCCGCTGCGGAGTTCTCGGCGATGCTCTTCTTCGCCATCACTGGCGCGATGCTCATCGCCGGCGCGCGCGACCTCCTGTTGCTCTTCCTCGCGCTGGAGCTGCTGGTGCTGCCCGGCTACATGCTCGCGGGTTACGCCAAGCGCGATGGCCTGTCGACCGAGGGGGCCATCAAGTACTTCCTGCTCGGCTCGTTCTCGAGCGCCATCTTCCTGTTCGGCCTGGTGCTCACCTTCGGCTACACGGGGACGACCAGCATTCCCGGGGTGGCGGCCGCCATCGCCGCCTCACTTGGTACCGGCCAGGTAATCGTCCTTGCTCCGGCGCTGCTCATGGGCCTGGCCCTGCTGACCACCGGCGCCGCCTTCAAGATCGCCGCCGTCCCCTTCCACTACTGGACCCCCGACGCCTACCAGGGCTCGCCCACGCCGGTCACCGGCTATCTGTCGGTGGGACCGAAGGTCGCCGCGTTCGCGCTCATCCTGCGCCTGTTCGTCGAGACGCTGGGCCCGGTCAAGGCCGATTGGACACCCGTCGTCGTGGTCCTCGCGGCGGCGACGATGACGCTCGGTAACCTGGTCGCCCTCTCGCAGGACAACATCAAGCGCATGCTCGCCTACAGCTCCATCGCGCACACCGGCTACATCCTGGTCGGCCTCGCCGCGTTCGGCGCTGCGCCGGCCGGCTCGCCCGCCGAGGCCGCGGGCCTGCAGTCGGTGCTGTTCTACAGCGTCGCCTACTCGTTCATGAACCTGGGCGCCTTCGCCGTGGTCGCGGCGCTCCAGCGCCGGCCGGGCGTGACCAGCCAGATCTCCTCGTTCAGCGGGCTCATCCAGCGGTCACCGCTGCTTGCCTGGCTGATGTTGCTGTTCATGCTGAGCCTCACCGGCATCCCGCCGCTGGCCGGCTTCTGGGCCAAGTGGTACGTCATTCAGGCAGCGCTGCAGGCTGGCGGCTGGCTCAACCTGCTGGCGGTCCTGGCCGTGCTCAATGCTGCCGTTGCCGCCTTCTACTACCTGCGCGTGGCTGTCTACATGTTCATGCGCCCGCCGCCCGAACGGGCACACGAGGTGAGCATCGGCACATACAGCCGGCTTGGCCTGATGGTGGCCGGCCTGGTGACGCTGTTCATCTGGGTGCCGCCGTTCACGACCTTGATCATCTCGCTCGCTGACCACGCGGCGAGAGCACTGCTATAGGCGTTTGAGCAGCCGTCACGAGGTTGCGCCGAACGGAAGCCGCGGCGGCGGGCGCGGTGAGACGCCCCATGGCACGCGGCAACAGCTGCGCGAGTACCTGGACACGCTGCTGGGCCGCGACGGCCGGCTGGTTGTTGTGTCCAACCGCGGCCCGCTGACCTTTCGCCACACGCGCACCGGCTGGCACGTCCGGCGCGGTTCTGGCGGCCTGGTCACGGCGCTCGCCGAAGTCGGACGGATCGCGCCGGTAACGTGGATCAGCGGCGCCATGGACGGTGGCGATCGCGGTGCCGCGCGCATCCTGCGTGAACGCTCCAACCCGGAGCAAGCGGAGCTGCGCGCCGGGATCGAGGGCCAGCTACCGGGCCAGGACCTGCGCCTCGACATTCGCGAGCTGCCGCACGATGCCTGGCAGAAGCACTACAGCCAGATTGCCAACCCGTTCCTGTGGTTCGCTCAGCATCAGCTCTACACGCTGCCCTACTCACCAACGATCGATCGCGATTTCATTGGTGCGTGGCAGGCCGGTTACCGCGTGGTCAACGAGGTCTTCGCCGACGCGGTCGTGGAAGCCACCCGGCGCACGCAACGCCCGGTCGTCCTGCTCCAGGACTACCACCTCTACCTGGCCGCGACGCGCATCCGCGAGAAGCGGCCGAACAGCCTGCTGCTCCACTTCAATCACATTCCGTGGCCGGCTGTCGACACCTGGATGGTGCTGCCGCAGGCGTTGCGGCGCGTGATCTGCGAGGGCCTGCTGGCGAACGACATCGTTGGGCTGCAGACAGACCGCTACGCGAGCAATTTCCTCAACTCGGTGGACGCTTTCGTGCGCGATGCGCGCGTCGATCCCGACGGCCGCCACGTGCGCTGGCGTGGTCGCACGATCTGGGTACGCGCCTATCCGATCTCGATCGATCCCGAGGCGCTGACCACCTTCGCCGCTGGCCCCGAGGTTGCCCAGCGCAGGCGCGAGCTGGGCCATCGGCTGCAGCGCGCCGGCCGACCACGGCTCATCGTGCGCGTCGACCGACTCGAGCCGTCCAAGAACGTCCTGCGTGGCTTTCTCGCGTTCGAGGAGCTGCTACAGCGGCGGCCCGATCTGCGCGACGACGTGCGCTTCCTGGCCATCCAGTCGATCAGCCGCGAAAACGTGCCCGAGTACATCGAATACGCGGCCGGCGTGCGCGACGTGGTGGCACGGGTCAACGGACTGGCCGACCCCGACGAAGCGCCCATCTGGCTCCTCGACGGGACGGACTACGCGCTGGCCATCGCCGCCCTCTCGCTGGCCGACGTGGTGCTCGTCAATCCCGTGGTCGACGGCATGAACCTGGTTGCCAAGGAAGCAGCCATCGTCAGCCAGGGGGCACTCGTGCTGTCGGAGACGGCTGGAGCCGCCGAGCAACTGGCAGCCGATTCGCTGATGGTCAGCGCCGCCGACATCGCCGGCACCAGCGAGATGCTCGAGCGCGGGCTTGATATGCCCGCCGAAGAGCGGCTGGCACGGCTGCGTCATCTGCGCGCCTCGGTGCGCAACGAGGACCTCCAGTGGTGGCTGACCCGCCAGTTGCGCGACCTGGCCGCGGTGGCGCGTGGGGGCCGTCCGCCGTCTCGCGCGCTGCGCGACACACTGCGCCGGTTCGAGCCTCAGCTTGGCAACGCGCCACCGGTCCGAAACCGTCAGCGCAAGAAGTAGCGGCGCCTTTTTCTCACTGCAGCCGGCGTGCGACGGCCGCCAGGAAGCGCGTCGCCTCCGCTGGTGAGCCAAGCACGATGTCGGCTGCCTCGGCGACCCCCGGCGGCACCTCGGCGCGCGCCTGCACGGCGACCGCGAGGCCTTCGGTCGCACCCGTCTGTCGGAGCTGGCGAAAGGCGTGAAATGCCTGGGCATCGCTCACATCGTCCCCCAGCAGGAATACGGCGCGCGGCCGCAACTCGGCGAAGAGGGCCGCGAAGGCATCGCCCTTGGCCACCGCACCGGGTGGGCGCAGCTCGAGCACGCGGCGTCCGGGATAGCGGTCCAGCATCGCCTGCGGGTCGAGCTCATCAACCGCGTCACGCACCCGGCGAGCGGCGACCTCGAGGTCCGGCGCGGTGCGATAGTGGAAAGCCACGGCAGGCGGTTTGCGCTCGACTACCAGCCACGGCTCGGACACGATCTCGGGCACTCGATCGGCGAGCATCTCGGCCGCGTGGACCGCTGCCTCGGTGGCCTCATCGACGTGCGGCCGCAGTCGTTCCGCGCGACCGCCGCGAGGCACGAAGCCACGCTCCATGCCGTGGTTGCCCAGGTACGTCACGCCACCCACGCGGACGCGCGCCGCGACATCCGCGGCCGATCGTCCGGAGAGCACGGCGACGTGAACGCCTGGCAGACCGGCGAGGGCGCGCAGAGCGCGACGGCCAAGGGGCAGGATGGTTGCCCCCCAGGGATCATCGACGATCCGGCTGAGCGTGCCGTCGAAGTCGCTTACGACCAGTAAGGGCCGCCGCGCCAGGTGGCCAAGCGCGGCATCGAGGGCCGCGTCGACGCTGACCGGCTCGCTCACGACCCCGGGCTGGGCGTCGCACCTGGAAGGATCGTGCCCAGCGCCTGGTCAAAGACCTCCGGTGGCGCGCCGCCGAAGATGATCTGCTGGACGACGCCGTCGCCGTCGATGAAGAAATGGACCGGCAGCGCGTACGCCCCCCAGGCCTTCTGGATGCTCGAGTCCGTGTCGAGGCCGACCGGCAGGTTGATGCCCAGCGAGTTCACGAAGGCGTTGACCGTGTGGCGGTCCTCGCCTACGTCGACCAGGATCAGCGTGGCCTCGTTGCCGAGCTGCGCCTGGTAATGCTGCATCATGGGCAGCTCGTCGGCGCACTGCGGGCACCAGCTGGCCATGAAGTTGATCCACAGTGGCTGGCCGGCGTAGTCGCGCGTGTCGAGCAGGCTGCCGTCGGTGAGCGTGATAGACAGTGGTGGCGCCGGCTGGCCGACTGCCACGCCACCGGCAGACGAGCCGCTGGCAAGTGGGGACTGGCTGGCGACGGGCGTGGGCGAGGCCACTGCGACCGGAGTAGGCAGCGGCGGAATGGTCGGCGGACTGGGCGTTGTGATGGTCGCCGGCTCGCCGATCACGTTTGCGAGCAGGAGGAAGGTCAGCAGGGCTCCGACGACCAACGCCGCCAGCACTCCGAGGAGGTCGGCTATGCGCATGCCCGCGGAATGTACTACGGGCGGTCAGATCCAGCCGCGGCGCCGGAAGTAGAGAGCAACCGCGGCCGCGATCAGCACGGACGCGAGAGTCACCAGCCAGAAGCCGGCTGCCTCGCGGAAGTCGAACGCCGGCCCCGCCTCGCTCATGCCGAACACACCGGCAATGGCCGCGATCGTGGCCAGGATCGCGGTCACCCCGGTGAGCCGCTTCATGATCTCGGACAGGTTGTTGTTGATCTGCGAGAGGTAGACGTCGAGCGTGGTGCTGACCAGCTCGCGGTACGAGTCGAGCTCGTCGGTCAGACGGATCAGGTGGTCGTACACGTCACGGAAGTAGACGACGCGTTCGGGCCTCACGAGTGACAGGTCGCGGTTGGTCAACTGGTTGAAGATCTCGCGCTGCGGGTTGACCGCATGGCGGATGGCCAGCAGATCGCGCCGGACGTCGAACAGGCGCTCCACGATCTCGCGATTCTGTGAGCGCATGACCTGCTCTTCGAGATCGTCGATCTCGTCGCCCAGCTTGTCGAATACGGGAAAGTAGTCGTCCACCAGCCAATCGGCAATCGCCCACAGGATGTAATCGGGGCCCTGGTCCAGGTGCGCCGCGTCGCGCTGGATGAAGGGCGCCGAGCGCACGCCCAGGCCCGCCTCATGAGCGGTCAGCAGGAAGCGCTGGCCCAGGACCAGGTCGAGCTCGTGGCTGGTGATGCCTTCGCCATGGCGCAGGCCGAACATGACCATGTGCAGGATGTCGCCGGTCAGTTCCACCTTGGCCCTCTGGTTGCGCTCGAAGATGTCCTCGGTCACCAGCGGGTGCAGGCCGAACGTGGCCGCCACGGACTGCAGCGTCTCGTGATCGGCGTCCTCGAGATCGACCCACACCAGCCCGTCCTCTGTTGCGAGAGCGGGCGCCAGCTGATCGGGCGACGAGAACTTCGTGAAACCGGCCGCCGAGCTCCAGCTCAGGCCCCACAGCTGCTTGCCGGTGCCCGCGCTGCGCGCCTCAGATGATGGCCGGCGACTGTGGCGCCTGCTCGACTTCGCCAAGGATCTCCTCTTCCTGAATAACCGCCTCATCAGCGCGGGGCCTGTTGCGCATCGCGAGCGTAGGCAGAATCGCGATCGCCGTCACGATCGCTGCGACAAGGAACAGGGTGGCCAGGATGCCGGCTGCCTGGTCGGCCGCCCAGCGTTCGAGGGCATCCACGACGAGATAGTCCTGGAGTGGCCTGCCACGCAGCGCCGCCGGCAGCACCGCGTCCCGGGCGACGGGATCGGTCAGCACCAGGCTGAGCGCCTCGATGCGATTCGACCCGAGCGCGGTCAAGACGGCCAGGCCGACGCCCATGCCGATCATGCGCGCGACCGTCAGCGCCGCCGAGCTCACCCCAAAGGCACGCCGGCCAAGGGCCTCGAGGGCGCCTGTCGTGCGCGCCGTCACGGTCACCCCGAATCCGGCCCCGAAGAGGGCCAGGCCGCTGCACAGGACAATCAGGTCCGTGGCCGGCGTGGCAGTCGACACGATGAGCAGGCCGATTACCTCGGCCACGAGGCCGGCCACGCTGGGCACCATGACGCCGAACGGCCGCACGAGATAACCGGAGCCCAGGGCTCCGATGGCCATGGCGCCGGCCAGCGAACCCAGGGCCAGCTGCTGCTCGGCAGCGCCGGCATAGCGGACGCGATCGACAAATACGGCAGCGCCAACGATCGCCGTGGCCAGCCCGTAGCCGGTCAGCAGACACATGGCGATGGCGCCGCTGAATGTGCGGTCGCGGAAGTGGCGCAGGTCGATGAACGGGTCGTGTGAGCGGGCGAAGATCACCAGCGACACCACGACCAGGACGACCGACGCGATGCCACTGGCCAGCGGATCGATCGCACTGGTGGCGCCTAGCGAACTGATCGCCAGCAGTCCCAGGGCAATGCCGGCAGTGAAGATTCCACCGCCGACGAGATCGAGTCCACCGGTACCCACGGGTCGCGGCCAGCCACGCCCGGCGGCCCAGACGTACACCGCCGCCAGCAACGCGAACGGCGCGCTCAGGTAGAAGACCCAGCGCCAGGCGGGCCCGGCCAGACCGCTGCTGGCCGAGAACACCTCCAGGATGGTGGCCCCGATAAATGGACCGGCGGCCATGCCCAGAAACGACAGGGCGCTCACCAAACCGATGGCGCGGGCGCGACTGGGTCCCTCGAACAGGTGGCCGGCCGCAGCGGTGGCGAGCGGGAAGATCGCGCCCGCGCCCGCGCCCTGTACGACGCGCGCCACGATCAAACCGTCGAGGCTTGGTGCGCTCCCGGCCGCAAAAGAGCCCAGCGCGAATGCCACCAGGCTCGCGCCGTACAGGACCCCCAGGTTGTAGCGATCGGCTGCCCGGCCGGCGAGGGGCATCACCGCCACGTAGGCGACCAGGTAGCCGTTGATGATCCACGACGCGTGGCGCAGCTGTGTCCAGTCGGTCAACGTGGCCAGGATCTGCGGCAGCGCGACGGCCGTGACCATCAACTCCACGCCGACCAGGAACACGCCCAGTCCGAGCGCCCCGAGTACCACCAGTCGGGCGTTGCGTGACATCACTCGTGAGTATCCACCGCCCTCTTGACGATCGCCTCGCGTCACGCCTAATATCAACGCCAGTTTATGTAAACTCTCGTTTATGTATCGGGCGCCGCAGCGAGCTGGCGCCCCAAGTAGGCAAAGGACTGTCGTGCCCTCTCCTGCCCACATCCGCTCGACGATCGCCGCCATTGCCTCGCCGCCCGAGGACCTGCGCGAACTGCGTGCCTTCCACAAGGCTCTCGCGGATACCTCGCGCCTGCGCATGCTGCAGCGGCTGTCAGCCGGCCCGGCCACCGTCACCGAACTGACTGCCCATGTCGACCTCTCGCAACCGCTCGTGTCATGGCACCTGCGCCGCCTCGACCTGGCCGGTGTCATCGAGATGCGCCGCAACGGGCGAGAGGTGATCTGCAGTCTGCGCCGCGACGCGCTCGACCGCTTCCGCGAGCGTGAGCGCGAGCTGCTGGGCCTGGCCGGCTGATGGCGATGATCTCCAGTTCGTTCCGGTCGCGCGTGCGGACAAGCATCGAACAGCCCGCCGGGCGTGTTTTTAGCCGGCTCGGCCTTACGCCGAACGCGCTGACGCTGATCGGTTTCCTCATCGCGGTCGTGGCCGCGTATACCGCAACGATCATGCTGTGGCCCATCGCCGGACTGCTGGTCGCCTTCGGCGCCATCTTCGACCTCTTCGACGGTGCCCTGGCGCGCGCGACGGGCAGGACCAGCCGTTTCGGCGCGTTCCTGGACAGCACTCTGGATCGCGCGGGCGAGGCAATCGTGTATGCCGGCGTGGCCTACGGCTTCCTCAACTACGGACTCGCGCTTGGCGGGCTGCTGGCGCTTCTCGCCATGGCCGCGTCATTCATGGTCAGCTACGTGCGCGCCAAGTCTGAGAGCCTTGGCTTCAGCCCGGGCAGCGGCATGGCCAATGTCGGGCTCGCACCGCGCGAAGTCCGCGTCGTGATCCTCATCATCGGCCTGCTCTTTGCATACGTCGGCCGGCCCATCAACGACTACGTGGTCGACTACCCGGTGCTCATGGCGGCGCTTGCGCTGATCGCGGTACTGGCCACTATCACCACCATCCAACGAATTCTCTTCGTCTACCGTCAATCAAAGTCACAGGAGGACAGTCACTAGCCATGGCAGACAAGAACGGCAAGCCCAGCGGCAACGGCCGTCACCCACGCCGTCCCGACGGCAAGATCCGCGTCGCCATCGTTGGCGTCGGCAACTGCGCGAGTAGCCTGGTCCAGGGCCGCTACTACTACGAAAACGCGGCGGACGACGAGTTCGTGCCAGGTTTGATGCACGTCAACCTCGGCGGCTACCACATCAAGGACATCGAGTTCGTGGCCGCCTTCGACATCGACAAGAACAAGGTCGGCAAGGACCT
>CAZSWK010000092.1:0-2866 GCA_964610835.1 uncultured Anaerolineaceae bacterium
CGATTGACGTTCATCTCCGCGACCCACACCGTGCCGTGCGGGCCGACCACCGGCATCATCAGGCCGGCGTTGGTCGTGGGGAACGGCCACCTGGTTGCCGTGCCCGTGTCGGTCGGCGCCAATGTGGTGGTCGTGCCCCACTCTCCGGGCAGCGCGGCCAGCACGCCGCCTGCTACAAGGCTCGCTGCCAGGGTGACCGCTCCGGTTGCCAGTAGCGCACGCCTGGCGCGTGGCCCACGGAAGGCCCGCGTCGACGCAATCGTCGTCGCGCCCACCGCTGCCACCGCCACCAGCACGAGCCACTGGACAGGCGGTCCGGCAGGCGCCCGGGCGGGAGATCCGGCGCTGGCCTCGAGCACCGGCATCAGCAGCGGGGCGCCATCGGCGGACTTGCCGGGTAGCGCCACGACGAGCTGCCAGCTACCTGTGGCGCCGGTGATCGACAGGCTGCCGCCGTACACGGTGTGCAGCAGCCCGTCGCTCGCCGGCTGGGTGCCAACCCGGTCGAGTTGGACGTCCACCCGTTGATCTCCAGGGCCAATGGCGCCGACGGCGAGCTGGCTGCCGAGGTCGACGACGCTGTCCGCACGCACCACGTTGGTGCCCAGCGTTGCCGGCGTGATTTTCACTTCGACCGGCGCGCCGCCCACGCTGGTCGAGCCGGAGAAGCTGCGTGCCGGATCCGTGTCGGTTGCCACCTGCTCGATCGCGGCCCGCGTGGCGTCGGCTGAGCGCGCCGGAACGAGAACGCTCATCGCTGCCGCCAGGCCAACCACGGCAACGGCCAGCGCGACCTCGATGGCCACAGTGCGGCGCAGGTATCCGCCCAGGGCGGCAGCGCGGACCGCGGCCGGACGCAGCCACAACGCGTTCAGGCCGGCCACGCCGAGCAGCGCCACGGCGAGGAGCAGTTTCAGGCCGAGGGTCTGCCCGTAGGCCGTGTCGAGCAGATTGCCCGGGCTCGCCAGTTCGATCACGGCGCTGCCCAGGCCGGCGAGCAGCACCAGCGGCACGGCAATGCCGGCCAGGATCGATATGCGCCCCAGGAGTTGGAGTCGGTAAGCGGCCTGGACGTCGTCGTGGGCGTCGAGCAGCCGGTAGCCGACGGCCAGGGCGACGATGCCGCCCAGCCAGGCGGTCACTGCCGCCAGGTGGGCGAGGTCGAATGCAAATCCCCATGCCGGTACCGCGGAGGCGGTGCCATGACTGATGAGCGCGGTCGCTGCGATCGCGACGCCGAGCAGGCCCAGGCGGCCGATGTTCATCCGGCCCGATGCCCGCACCCAGTTCGACCGCCAGCTGGCCACAAGCAGAAGGACGGCGGCGGTGCGCAGCGTCCAGCCGATGCCGAATGTGTCGCCGATCAGGCTGCCCAGGGCCGCGATTCCACCAGCCGGGAGCGCCGCCCCCACGAGTTGGATTGCCGCACCGGCAAGCGCCAGAAGCGCGCCCAGGCCAAACTCAACTCGGAAAGCGCGGGTCAGCGGACCGCCGTCGGCGAGTGTCGGGGGCGGCCGGGCCACGAACGCGACGAGGATCGGGCCGGCGAGCAGGGCGAGACCAATGAACACGAGCCAGGCCGCGAGCGCGAGGACAGCGTCGGGCAGTGTCGGCGGCTGCGGGGGAGGAGGTGCAACTGCCGAATTGATGGGCGGCTGGCTCCCGTCTGGTTCGAGAACGGTGAAGGGGTACGAGCCGGTGCGCGTGTGGCCGTCGACGAGCGACACGGTGTGCCAGCTGACCGTGTAGCGGTCCGGCTGGAGTGGTGGCAGGTCGATCTCGAACGCGCGGTTGTCGGCCGGATCCACGCGCGACCCGCGCGGCGCGACAGCTGACCCGGTCGAGTCGAGCAACTCGATGCCGCTCAGCTCGGCATTGAGCGGCTCGCTGAAGACGATGCGGACCTGGGACGGCGGACTCGGCAGAACGGCACCGGGCGCCGGATTCGCGGACACGAAGACGGCATGGGCCAACGCGCCACCCGGGGCGAGGAAGACGGCGAGCAGAAGTGCGGCCGCGACGACGACAAGGCGTGTCGTTGGATTCCGACCTGCAGACCTGCCGCGCATGACGTCTCGATCATGCGACCAGATCGCGGTTAGTGCTGCGGACCCCCGCTGGATCGCTACGGGGCCGTGGCTTTGATGATCGCGCTGTGCATTCCGTCGGCGACCGAATGGGTCGGCGTTACGCTGACGCCGGTCATGCCCACCGCCTCCAGGCCCCGGACGAACTCGGTGAACGACAGGGCGCCGGCGATGCACCCGACGTAGCTGCCGCGCTCGGCACGCTGTTCGAGCGTCAGCGAATCGTCGGCAACGATGTCGGTAATGCCAACGCGTCCACCAGGCTTGAGCACCCGCGCGATCTCGCGGAACACGGCTGGCTTGTCGGCGGCAAGGTTGACCACGCAATTACTGATTACCACGTCGATCGAATCGGCCGGCAGCGGGATGTCCTCGATCTCGCCGCGCAACAGCTCGACGTTGGTGGCGCCTGCCTCGGCGATGTTGCGCTGCGCCAGGGCGAGCATCTCGTCGGTCATGTCCAGGCCGAAAACACGGCCGGTCGGCCCGACGCGCTTGCCCGAAAGCAGGATGTCGATGCCGCCGCCGGAACCAAGGTCCAGCACGCGCTCGCCCTCGTGCAGCTCGGCGACCGCAAGCGGGTTGCCACAGCCCAGCGAGGCCATCACCGCCGCGTCGGGCAGCTCGCTGCGCTCGAGTGCGTTGTAGAACTCCTGGCTCGGTTCTTCTCCGGGCGCGCAGCAGGCGTCTGATGGATCGCAGCAGGTCGCGGCCGCGCCGTTCAGAACGGCCAGGGCGGACTCCCCGTATCGCTTGCGAACGACTTCATGTACGGCCTG
>CAZSWK010000092.1:2966-7836 GCA_964610835.1 uncultured Anaerolineaceae bacterium
TCGACCGAGCGCCGTGGAACCTGGATCTGGTATTCCCTCCGGCCGGAGGCCGCGAAACGATTCGCGCGCCTGGCGGCGATGCTCGCGCCTGTCGCTGACGACTTGGCATCTCCGCGATTTCGGAGGCTCGGGGTCGTGGAGGCTGGAGAGCCTATAACTCCTGGCGGCGGAAGCTGAGCCAGGCCAGCCCGAAGGGCACGACGATGAACAGCAGGGCGGCGATCGACGGGCCCAGGAGATCCATGCCCGCGGGGGCGCCAATGCCCAGGTTGGCGGCCGGGTTGATGAGCGAGATGGGCATGAACTGACCGATCGTCGGCAGCGCCGCGATGATGCCGGTCACGATCAGCGCCAGGAAGCCGATGCCGGCGCCGGCGGCCGACGAGCGCGTCAGCGTGCTGCCCAGGAACGTCAGCGCGGCATAGGTGAAGATAGCCACCCAGAGCAGGATCGCCATGGCCACGTAACCGCCGATCGGCAGCGCGGCGCTCTCGAAGAGCAACTCGGTGTAGATGTAGCCCACCGCGCATGCCAGGACTACGGCGACGGCCAGGTTGATGCCGATGGCCACGAACTTGGCCAACAGGAACGACAGTCGCGATGCCGGCTTGGTGAGTATCAGGGCCGCGGTGCCGCGCTCTTTCTCCGCCGATACCGTGCCCATGGCCAGCAGGATGGCTATGAAGATGCCGAACTGACTCAGGTTCTTGACCAGCTGACCGACCGCGTCGGCGGGTGTGGGTGGCGGGATGTTGATCTGGATGCCACCAGTCGCCTGGGCGCCCAACGCGTCGAGTAGCTCCTTGGTGAAGCGTGCCAGCACCGGCGAGGTGATTCCGAAGAGCAGGAACACGATCGCGACCACCGGCAGCCGATAGGTACGCAGCTGCTCGCGCAGCTCCTTGCCCAGCAGCGCCCTGAAGCCGTTCACCGTCGGCCTCGTCCATCGAGACCCCACACCGGAATCTCGGCGGGCGGCACTGTTTTGAGCTCGGGCCGCTCGACGAGATGCATGAACACGTCCTCGAGCGAGGGTCGTGCTCGCTCGTAGCGCGCCAGCGTCACGCCCGTCTTGGCCACCAGCGGCAGAAGCGCCGCACCGGCTTGCTTCGGGTCGTTGACGAAGATGCGTACGGAATCAGGTGTGGCCTGAACTTCCTTGACCCATGGTTGCGGCCGGATCACGCTGGCGAGGCGATCCACGGCGCCCGGCTGCTGTGGGTCGGGCTGGAGCTCGAAGACCGGCTGGGCGTAGCGGTCCAGGAGCTCGTCGATCGGTCCCTGGACGACCAGATGGCCCACGTTGAGGATGGCGACCTGATCGCAGACCCGCTCGACGTCGCTCAGGATGTGGGTGCTCAGAAAAACCGTGGCCGTGCCGCGCAGGCCATCGATGATGGCCAATACGTCGCGCCGGCCCTCGGGGTCCAGCGAGCTGACTGGTTCATCAAGTAACAGCACGGCCGGCCGGTTCAGGATGGCCTGGCCAATGCCCAGGCGCTGGCGCATGCCGCCCGAGTAGCCACCGATCTTGCGCTCGGCCGCGCTACCCAGGCCGATGATCTCCAGTACGTCGCCGACCCGCCGGTGAAGCTCGTAGCCCGAGAGTCCGTACAACCGTCCGACCAGTTCGAGCAGTTCGCGGCCGGTCATCCAGCCGTAGAAACGCGGGTCCTGGTCGAGGTAGCCGATGTTGCGCGCAAGACGGCCGTCCGACCCGGCAATCGACACGCCGGCCACGCTGGCACTGCCGGCGGTTGGGGACGCGAGTCCGGTCAGCAGACGAATTGTCGTCGTCTTGCCGGCGCCGTTGGGCCCCAGGAAGCCGAAGATGCTGCCGCTCGGCACGGAGAGGTCGAGCCCTTCGAGCGCGGCCACGTGTCCGTAGCGCTTGCCCAGCCCGCTCGTCTGGATGGCGGGTGGCGCGTCTGCCGGGGCCTTTGGCCAGCCGGCGGTTATCTGGGCGATGGCGTCGGTCGAGGTGAACAGCGGCATGGCTGGCTCTTCCACGCCGTGCTCCTCGTCACGGCCGAAGAAGAAGTAGATGAGTGGACCCAGGATGTTGACGAAGACGATCACCAGCGCCCACACGGCCTTGTTCCCGCCACGCACGCGGCGCTCCTGCTTGAGCAGGTCGAAAACGGCGAAGAACAGCAGCGCCAGCTGGACGATGACCAGCGGGATGACGACGAGCAGGATCTGGTTGAGGCTCAAAGCGTCTGGATGCTAACCGGTGTGGAAACGCTCACACCGGGACGATCGGCCCGATGAAGCAGGCGCTCCGGCCCGAGCCGCGCAGTTCCCAGGCGGCGGTGTCCCGCCGATCAGTTGAGCTGGCCAACGTCCAACATGTAGGTCGTCATGGGCGCCTTGCCCTTCACCACGACCCCTTCGCGGCGCACGAACGCGTAGCGCTGGCCGAGCTGCCGGTAGGTCTCCTCAGTGACCTGTATGCAGCCGGGTTCACCGGTTGATTCCATCCGGCTGGCCACGTTGACCGTGTCTCCCCACAGGTCGTAAGCGAACTTGCGCCGCCCGATCACCCCGGCGATTACCGGCCCGCTGGCCACCCCCACGCGCAGGCGGAGGTGGTGGCTGCCGGCCACATTCCAGTCGGCGATGGCGCGCTGCATGGCGATGCCCATGCCCACCGCGGCGAGCGCATGGTCCGGGCGCGCGACCGGTACGCCGGCCGCTGCCATGTAGGCGTCGCCGATCGTCTTGATCTTCTCCAGGCCGTGCTGGTCGGCCAGCTCGTCAAAACGTGTGAACAGTGCTGTGAGCAGTTCGATCAGCACCGGCGCCGGGGTTCGGCCCACGAGTGGTGTGAAGTCGACGACGTCGGCAAAGAGGACGGATGCTTCCGGATACTGCTCGGCGATATGTTGCTCGCCGGCCTTCAGGCGTTCAGAGATGGGTGCCGGCAGGATGTTCAGCAGCAGACGCTCAGACTGCACCTTGGCGGCCGTTCGCTGGCCATCGATATAGCGCAACAGCACGAAGACGATGGCCGCCGGTGCGAGCACGTTGAAGCCGACCAGAACGAGCGAGAAGGGGTAGGGCGGAGGTTGCCCGAGCGGCCGCACGAGCGGGTCGATTGCCAGCGCCACGATCACCATAACCCCGAACGCCGCAAACCACGGAACTGAGCGGCGCGGGCCGTAGACGATGACCGCTCCGATCGGGGCCATGATGCCCCACGTGAGATCGGAACCACCGGCCACCGATCCGCCGAGGGTCACATAGCCGACGAAGACGATGCCCAACCCGGCCGCGAGCAGCACAGCCACGAAACGCTCGATCTCGCGCTGCCGGGCGAATGCGACAACATCGGCGGCGATCACCAGGCAGCCGCCTACCGAGGTAGCCATTACCAGCACGCTGCCGATGAGCAGACCGACCAGCACCCAGCCGCCTGAGGCGAAGATGGTCACGATGGCTGTGAAGACGATCGCTCGCTTCAGGACGCGCTCGTCGGCGCTGTCGCTCGGCAGTGCACCTATGGACCCGACAGCCACGAGCAGACGTCGGGCGCGGTCGACGAGCATTTGACCGGACCTCCCAGGCGTAGATCACCGGAGGGTAGCCTCCCGGCGCTAGCATCGAGAACCTCATGAGCGAGCAATTGAGCCGGCCATCCACGACGGCCTCCATCGATCAGGTCGAGCAGGCATTGCTGGCGAATGACTACGTCGCGGATCGTTCGCTGGCCACCGCGGTCTTCCTGGCGCTCGAGCTCGCTCGGCCCCTGTTCGTCGAAGGGGAGGCAGGAGTCGGCAAGACGGAGCTGGCGAAGGTGCTCGCGGCGGTACTCGAAACGCGGCTTATCCGCCTCCAGTGCTATGAGGGCCTCGACGTCAACACGGCCGTGTACGAGTGGGATTACCCGCGCCAGATGCTGGCCATCCGGTTGCTCGAGGCGCGCGGCCGGGCGGAGCAGGCCACCACACGCGACATCTTTGGGCCCGAGTTCCTGATCAAGCGGCCCCTACTGCAGGCGCTCGAATCAACCGACGGCAAGGCACCGCTGCTGCTCATCGACGAGATCGACCGCGCCGACGAGGAATTCGAGGCGTACCTGCTCGAGATCCTGTCCGACTTCCAGGTCAGCGTGCCCGAGATCGGCACCATCCGTGCCGCCGTGCCGCCGGTCGTGGTCATCACTTCGAACCGTACGCGCGAGGTGCACGACGCGCTCAAGCGGCGCTGCCTCTACCACTGGATCGAGTACCCGACTTTCGAGAAGGAGCTGCAGATAGTCCTCGCGCGCGTGCCCAGAGCGCCGCGCCAGCTGGCCGAGCAACTGGTCCGGTTCGTGCAGCGCCTGCGCTCGGAGGAGCTGACCAAGGTGCCCGGCATTGCGGAAACGCTCGACTGGGCCGCCGCCCTCATGTCGCTCGGTGTCGCGCAGCTGGAGGTGCCGGCTGTCGAGGCCACCCTGGGCGTGGGCCTGAAATACGAGGAAGACCTGCGTGCGCTGCGCGGTGAGCGCGTGCGCGAGCTGGTGGTCGAGGCGAATGGCTGACTCGAACGTTGCGCCGCGCGCTCCGGAGGTCGATGGTCAAAGGCTGGTGGCCGAGGCCGTTGGTTTTGGGCGCGCACTGCGGCGCGCGGGGTTGGATGGCGATGTCGCCACTGCCATGCGCTTCGCCGACGCGCTGACGCGCATCGACCTGGCCGTGCGCGGCGATGTACACGCCGCGGGGGCCGCCGTCTTCGCCCGCCGGCACGAGCAGTTGCCGGTCTACGAGGATGTCTTCGATGCCTGGTGGGGCCGGCGGCTGGCCGACCAACCGGCTTCGGCCGGGCTGCGCCTGGGCGCCCATTCGCCCGAGCGTGAAGCCCCAGCCGAGCGGATCACCCTGCTCGC
>CAZSWK010000092.1:7936-9683 GCA_964610835.1 uncultured Anaerolineaceae bacterium
CGGCGCAACGTCCCCGCCGGCGGCGACCTGGTCGCCTGGGCGTGGCAGCGGCCGCTCGACCGGCCGCGCGAGCTCGTGGTGCTGGCCGACGTGTCGGGCTCAATGGAGCGCCACGCTCGCCTGCTGCTGCGTTTCGTGCGGGCACTCAGCGTGGCCAGCGCTACGCGCGCCGAGTCGTTCGTGTTCGGCACCAGCCTCACGCGCGTCACGCGGCTGTTGCGGGGCAGCGATCCCGACCTTGCCCTGGCACGTGTCGCGGAGCAGGCCAACGACTGGGGTGGCGGCACGCGTATCGGCGAGGCGCTGCGCGATTTCAACCTGCGCTGGGCGCGGCGCACGCTGCGCTCGTCGGGGATCGTGGTAATCGTGTCAGACGGCTGGGATCGCGGGGATCCGAACCTGGTCGCGCGCGAGACCGAACGCCTCCGGCGCAGCTGCCATCGCCTCATCTGGGTCAATCCCGTGGCCGGCGTTCCCGGCTACCAGCCGATTGCCGCGGGCATGGCCGCCGCCCATCCGTTCGTGGACCACCTCGTGCCGGCGCGCAGCCTGGCGTCGCTCGAGCATCTCGCCGGGCTGTTGGCAGGATCGTTGACGTGAGGGAATTGCTGGACACGCTCGCCAGGTGGCGCGCGGATGGCGTGCCGGTGGGCCGTGCCGTCGTGGTGCGCACCTTCGGGTCGGCACCGCGGCCGGAAGGTGCCAGCCTGTTGTACTCATCTGACGGCCGCATCGCGGGTTCCGTATCGGGTGGCTGCGTGGAAGGCGCCGCGGCGCGCGAGATCGAAGGGGCACTCGCCAGCGGGCTGTCGCGCGTGATCCGCTACGGCATCAGCGACGAACAGGCGTGGAACGTGGGCCTGGCCTGCGGCGGCACGATCGACGTGCTCATCGAACCGGATGTGGCGCCGGAACTTGTCGCCGCCGCGGGCAGCGAGAACGGCGCCGTGGTGATCACGCCGCTGCCGGGCGATTCGCCGCCACCGGCGCACGGGCCGCACCAACCCGGGGCCGGCTCCACGCCGGCGCCGCGGATCATGGGCGATGCCGACGGTCGCCTGTCCGCCACGACGGGTGACGCGGCGACCGATGAGGCGCTGGCCGAGGCCGCTGGCGAGGCGTTGCTGCGCGGCACGTCGCGGACCATCCAGGCCGGCGAACACCAATTCTTCGTCGAGGCCTATCCCGCGCGGCCGCGGCTGGTGATCGTGGGCGCCGTGGAGGTGGCGCGCTCACTGGTGAGCCTCGCCCGCGAGCTGGGCTTCGAGACGATCGTGGTCGACGGACGAGCGGCGTTCGCCACGCGCGAGCGCTTCCCGACGGCCGACCAGTTGATCGTCGCCTGGCCCGACGAAGCTGCCGACCAGATCGGCCTCGGCCCGCTCGATGCGGTCGCCGTGATGACGCACGACCCCAAGTTCGACGAGCCGGCGATTGCCCAGGCGCTGCGCCGTGGCTGCCGGTACGTGGGCGCAATCGGTTCGCGCAAGACGCAGGCGGCGCGCCGCGAACGGTTGCGGGCCGTCGGCCTCAGCGACGACGAGCTGGCGCGCCTCAACGGACCCATTGGCCTTGACCTGGGTGGCCGGGCCCCGGCGGAAACGGCGCTGGCAATCCTGGCCGAGGTTGTCGCCGCTCGCCACGGCGCCAGCGGAGGGCGGCTGAGCCAGCGCTCGGGCAACGCCTAGGCGGCCAGCACCCGATCGAGGAACACATCGTCGATCGAGCCGCGGGCGATCGCGTCGCG
>CAZSWK010000093.1:0-9651 GCA_964610835.1 uncultured Anaerolineaceae bacterium
CATCCACTCTACGCTCTCTGGCTGTGAACCCAGCGAGGCGGCTCGGATCTGACGAGTCTCAGTCCTGCGCGGCCGCGATGAGGGTGTAGAAGCTGATCGCCGCGACGGACAGTTGGACGCATAGCGCGAGTGCGAACAGCGCGACCGATGCGAACACGACGTTCACCGCGAACAGCAGCGTTGCGGCAGGGCCGACCGTCATGAGAACCACGCCCGCGCGGGTCCGATACCCGCCGGCGCGAATGACCTGGCTGCCCCGCCATATGACGATCCCGAGCGCGTAGAGCGCCACGCCGGCGCTGGTGACGACGAGCGCGGAGTGTGCATCGCCGAGCCACGCGAAGGCGATCAGCGGCGCGAGAGCCTCGAACACGACGTTGAAGCTCGTCGAGACGATCGCGCGATGCCGAAGGGCCAGGGCCGGGCTCCACGATCCTCCCGGCGGCACGAGTGCCGCGGTCACCGCAGTGAAACCGGCGACCACCACGGCGACCGTGGCGATCCCTACGAGTAGTGCCTCTCCCTCCATGCCGGCATGCTAGAGCGAACGATTGGTGCGCACGGCGCCCACGCGCGCGCGTCGTCAAGAGCCAACGTGGTGGGCGCGAGTATCACCGCGAATGAGATCGAGGTGATACCGTGATGATGTCATTGACGCACGTCCAGGAGGAGCCGTGATCCAGGAGCGAGATGGTCGATCAGTGCCCGGCCTGCCGGTCCTGCTGGGGCTGTTGCTGGCCTTAATCGTCCTGGTGGCGGCCGTGGTGACCGCCATCGGTCAGCTGGGGACCCGGACACCCGGTGCCACGCTGCTCCATGCCGCGATCATCGCCCTGGCCGTGCTCATCATCTTCGGCTTCGGCGGGCTGACCGTCGTGAACCCCAACGAGGCCCGCGCGCTGGTCCTTTTCGGTCGCTACAACGGCAGCCTGAAGCGCCAGGGGCTGTGGTGGGTCAACCCGTTCGCTCGGCGCCTCAGGATTTCGCTCAAGGTGCGCAACTTCGAGAGCCAGAAGCTCAAGGTCAACGACCACGACGGCAATCCCATCGAGATAGCGGCCGTGGTCGTGTGGCGCGTCGTGGATACGGCCACGGCGCTGTTCGACGTCGAGGACTACGAGCAATTCCTGCGCGTCCAAACGGAGGCGGCCATTCGCACGCTGACGACCGCGTACCCGTATGACGGCCATGGCGACGATGAGCCGTCTCTGAGAGGCAGTCCGCAGGAGGTGGGCACGGAGCTCCGGCGCGAGGTACAGGCACGCCTGCAGATGGCCGGCATCGAGGTGCTCGATACGCGCCTGAGCCACCTGGCCTACGCGCCGGAGATAGCCAGCGCGATGCTCCGCCGCCAGCAGGCGAGCGCCATCATCGACGCCCGCACACGGATCGTTGGTGGGGCGGTGAGCATGGTCCAGATGGCACTCGACCAGCTGTCGACCCAGCAGATCGTCGATCTCGACGAGGAGCGCAAGGCGGCCATGGTCAGCAACCTGCTGGTGGTGCTGTGCAGCGAACGCGACACCCAGCCGGTGCTCAACGCGGGCACCCTCTACTAGGCGTCGACGAAGTAGGCATGGCACGTCGATCGACATTCCCGCTGCGGCTCGATCCCAAGACCATGGCTGCGCTGCGGGCGTGGGCGGATGACGAGTTGCGCAGCCTGAACGGCCAGATCGAGTACCTGCTCCGCCACGCGCTGCGCGATGCCGGTCGCCTGTCCGCTGCACGGCCGGACAAGGTACCGCGGGCCGAGGATGCGGGCGAGGGCAGTGGGGAGTCTTCGGCCGATCGTGCCCAAGATCACCGGAACCTGGCGGTGGGGACCAGAGAGTGAGCGCTCAACGCACGCTCGAGATCGACGACCTGGCCAAGAGCTACGGCAACACGGTTGCGCTGCGCGACCTCAGCTTCGACGTGAAGGCCGGTGAGCTGTTCGGCTTCGTCGGGCGCAACGGCGCGGGCAAGACGACGACCATGCGCATCGTCTTGGGCGTGCTCACCGCCGACAAGGGCGAGGTGCTCTGGTCCGGCTTACCGCTCGACTTCGCCACGCGTCGCCAGTTTGGCTACATGCCCGAGGAGCGTGGCCTGTACCCCAAGATGCACGTGCGCGAGCAGCTGGCCTACCTGGGTGAGCTACACGGCATGTCGGGCCGCGCGGCGGCCGACGCGGCCGGTCGCTGGCTGGAGCGCTTCGGCCTGGCCGAGCGAGCCACCGACGAACTGCAGGCGCTCAGCCAGGGCAACCAGCAGCGCGTGCAGCTTGCCGCCGCACTGGTCTTCGATCCCGTGGTGCTCGTGCTCGACGAGCCGTTCGCGAGCCTCGACCCGGTTGCCGTCGACGTCATGACCGCCGTCCTGCGCGAGCGCGCCAACGCCGGCGTGGCGGTCATCTTCTCGAGCCACGAGCTCGACCTCGTCGAACGCATCTGCGACCGCGTAGGCATCATCGACCAGCACCACATGGTGGCCATGGGCACGGTGGCCGAGCTGCGCCAGAGCGGCCCCGATCGGCTGTGGATTGACGCCCCGCAGGCGCCCGAAGACTGGGCGGGCAGCCTCAAGGGCGCCACGGTGGTGCGCCGCGATGGGACACGCGTGCTGCTTGCGCTGGAGCCCGGGACCGACGGCCAGGCGATCCTGCGTGCTGCCCTGCGGACCGGCCCCGTGCGCGAGTTCCGGCGCGCCGAGACGAGCCTCGTCGAGTTGTTCCGCGACGTGATCGGCGAGAAACAGCAATGAGCGACGCCGCACCCCCACAGAAGCCGGGCCGGGCCTTGCCGGCCGTTGTCCTGGTCGCGCGGCGCGAGATGCTCGTCCGTTTGCGCTCGCGCGTGTTCATCGGCCCCACCATCGTGATGGCCGCCCTGGTGGTGATCGGCATCTTCGGCTACTCGTTCATCAGCGGCCAGACAACGGCCGTGCGCGTCGGTTTCACCGGCGGATCGCAGGCACTCGAGCAGGCCTTCAGCGCGTCGGCGACTGCACTGGGGCAGTCGGTCACGGTCAGCAACGTTGCCGACGAAGCCACCGGCCGGACCCAGGTGTCCGGGGGCACACTCGACATGCTGGTGACCGGGCCGGCAGCCTCGCCGACCGCCGTCGTGCGGAAATCGGCGCCTTCCCTGATCCAGGCCGCACTCGAACGGGCGGTGCTGGCCGCGCGCCTGACGGCGGCCGGCCTCTCGCCGGCCGACCTGGCTTCGGTGATGAGTGGAGCGCAGGTCCCCGTGGAGACCCTCCAGCCCGCGAAGGCGGGGCTTACGCAGAGTCTGGTGGTCGGGCTCGCCGTCGGGATCTTGCTCTGGATCGCGCTCGGCCTTTACGGCAGCCAGGTGGCGCAGGGCGTGGTCGAGGAGAAGGCCAGCCGGATCATGGAGATCCTCCTCGCCACGGTTCCGCCGAGCCGGCTGCTCGCCGGCAAGATCCTCGGGATCGGGCTGACCGCCCTGCTGCAGCTCGCCATCGTGGCCGTCGCCACCCTTGTGTCGGTTGCGGCGACCACCGTGGTGACCACCCCGGCCCTGGGCGTGACGGCGCTGCTCGGGTACCTGCTGTGGTTCCTGCTCGGCTTCACGCTCTACGCCACCGCCTACGCGACGCTGGCCGCCCTGGTCTCGCGCCCGGAGGAGGTCCAGGGCGCTGTCGCACCGATCAACGTGTTCCAGATTGGCGCATACCTGCTGACCTACGTATACCTGGCCAACCAGTCAAGCCCCCTGGCCCTGGTCGCGTCGGTGCTGCCGCCGTTCGCGCCCATCCTCATGGCGGTGCGTATCTCGGTCGGCGACGTGCCGGCGTGGCAGATCGGCCTCGCGTTCGTCCTGATCGTCGCGTCGATCGTCGGGCTCATCTGGCTGGCAGGCCGCGTCTATGCCAACTCGGCCATGCGCATCGGTTCTCGAGTGCGGTTCATGGATGCCTTCCGTGGCTAATTGGTCGTTCTTGATCGGAGGAATCGGATGCCATCTCGCGTGAGGAATCACCCATTCTTGACCTTGGCCGCGGTGGTCTCCGCGATCCTCATCGTGGTCGGCCGGGTCAACCGCACCGTCTGGTGGGGCGACTGGGTCTTCTTCGCAGGAATTGCCCTGCTCGTGGTCGCGGGAGCGCTCTTCATCCTCCTCAGCCGGAGGTGATCGAGACGTGGGATCGCCGGTAGGCAGCCTGCTCTACATAATCGTGATGGTCGCGGTCGTGGTCGTAGTGGACTGGCGGTTCCTCAGACAGTATTTCTGGGGGCGGCTGGCCGTGAACGCCGGCATCGTCCTGGCGTTCCTGGCAATCTACTGGGTGTTCGTACATCAGCCGTGAGCGCGCTACATCGGATCGCCTCGCGCTCGGCACACGTTGCAGGCGAACGAGGCCCGGGCTGCAGGTGAGGCACGGTCGGGGCAGGTCATGGCGATCAACCGCTTGGTGATGCGCGCACCGCATCGCGCACCACCAATTCGTGCAGGTATGGTCAGCGCAATGGTCGCTGGCGGGCCGGGTCTGTGCGGGGAATCGGCCGCTCGTGAACCGCTGCGCGCATCAAGCGTGATGTGGCGCAGGCAGGGCACCACGCTGACGTGGCGGGCAGGCTGCGGTGGCGCCAACAACCTGCCTGCGCACCACAGCTAGGTTGTGGTCCCGCCGCTGATCGCTCCGCGGCGTGACAGCGCATCCACAACGACGGCCGCGATCAGCACGAGCCCGGTGGCGATGAGCTGCCACTGAATCTGGAAGCCGAGCAGGTACAGGCCGTTGTAGATCTCGCCGATGACCAGGCCGCCGAGCAGGCCGTGAATCGCCCGGCCACGGCCGCCGAACAGGCTCGTGCCGCCGATGACGGCAGCGGCCACGGCAAACAGGACGAGCTGGCCGCCGTTGACGTTGGTGCTCATGCCGCCCTGCCACGATGCGTAGATCACGCCGCCGATGCCGGCCGTGAGTGAGCACAGCACGAACCCCCAGATGCGCACGATCGGCACCGACACGCCGGCTCGCCGGGCGGCCTCGGCGTTGCCGCCTACTGCGTAGACATGGCGCCCGAACTGGGTGCGCTCCAGGAGCACGGTCCACAGGCCGATCAGACCGAGGACCGCCGGTACGACCCAGGGCACCCCTTCGACCGGCGTGTACCTGCTGCGGTTGACATTGCTGATGCCGACCACCAGCACACCGGCAACAACGATCATGGCGGTTTTCAGCACGAGCAGACCGACGGGCTGGGCCACGAGACCGTTGCGCCGGCGCCTGATGTCGGGCAGCCACAGCGCGATGCCCAGCAGGACCACAAGCCCCGCCAGTCCGAGCCAGCCGAGCAACGGAGAGATGTTGCTGTTGACGATTGCCACGAGCGCCTGCTGGTTGGCCATCGTCGGGCTGTTGAGCGATACGATCCCGGCGGCGCCGAGGAGCACGATCATCACCCCGAACCAGAACAGGTAACCGCCCAGGGTGACGACGAAGGACGGCAGGCCCAGGCCGGTGATGATCACTCCCTGGATCAGGCCGATCGCGGCACAGGCTGCCACCGCGACGGCGATTGCCAGCCACCACGGCCAGTTGAAATCCGCCTGTACCAGGAGCGACGCGATCACGCCGCCGATGGCCGCAACGTAGCCGATTGACAGGTCGATCTCGCCGAGCAACAGCACGAAGCCCTCCGCCACGGCGAGCACGATGAAGACCGCGCTCTGGATGAACAGGTTGACCAGGTTGCCCGGCGACAGGAACAGCGGGCTGGCGATCTCGAACGCGGCCGCCACGATGACCATGCCAATGACCACCGGCAGCAGGCCGGCGTCACCGCCGCGGACCTGTTGCCACCAGGCGCGCACGTATTCGCGCAGTGATTGGGCGCCGGCTTCGGGCGGGATGACCTCGCCCCCGGCTGCGGTCAGGTCGGTTTCGTCGGCCATCGCTTCAGACTCCGCTCGCCACATCAGCGGAGGAGTTGCCGCGACTCGACTCGCCCGTGGTCATGTAGTCCACGACGCTCTGGCGATCAAACTCGCCCGCATCGCCTTGGGCGACCATGCGGCCGAGGTGCAGCACTGCCAGCCGATCGGCGACGGCGAAGACGTCGTTGAGGTTGTGGGAGATGATCATCACCGCCAGCCCGTGGTCCTTGAGCCGCTTCACGAGCTCGAGCACCATCCTCGTCTGGGCGACGCCGAGCGCCGCCGTCGGCTCGTCGAGCATGACCAGCCGGGAGTTCCACATCACCGCCTTGGCGACCGCGACCGCCTGGCGCTGCCCGCCTGACAGGGTCGCCACGGGTTGGCGTATCGAGCGGATCGTCGTCACGTGGAGGCTGGCCAGCGTCTCGGCTGCGGCGCGCTCCATGTTGTCCTCGTCAAGGAAGAATCCGCGGCGTCGCTCGCGGCCCAGGAACATGTTCTGGACGATGTCCAGGTTGTTGGCCAGGGCCAGGTCCTGGTAGACGGTCTCGATGCCCAGCTCGGCCGCCTCGCGCGGGTTGCGGATGTGGATCGGCCGGCCTTCCCAGCGTATCTCCCCGTGATCCACGCGATAGATGCCGGCGATGCACTTGGTCAGCACGGACTTGCCCGCGCCGTTGTCGCCGCACAGTGCCGTGACCTGACCGGCGGGCAGATCCAGGTCGACGTCGTAGAGGGCCTGGACGGCGCCGAAATGCTTGCTTATGCCGCGCAGCGTGAGCAGCGATCCTGACGAGCCGGTCGGGGTTCCGGTCATTGGCAACCTTCGATGGGACGGTGCCGCGCCCGCAATAGCGGGTGCGGCACCGTCAACGGATGGCGACAGCGTTTCACGATGGCGTCAACGTTCCACGCTGCCTTGCTGTCACGGAGTAATGCCGGCTGCGCTGCAGGCGGCCGATCCAACTGCCGTGCACAGGTCCGACGCGGAAACGAACTGGTCCTTGATGACCGTATCGTTCATGTTGGCCGCGTTGACCCATGTCGGTGTCAGCAGGACTGCCGGCTCGGTCACTGTCGAGTCGCTCGGATCAGTGGTCGTGCCGTTGACCAGGGAGGCGGGCGGTGTCTGGCCGGCCCGCAGGTAGGTCGCGAGGGCGACGGCCGCCTGGGCTTCCTTGTAGATCGGCTTGTAGACCGATCCGCACTGGTAGTTCTGCAGGATCCATTCCATGCCCTGCAGGGTTGCGTCCTGGCCCGTGGTCGGAATGGTCTTGGCCGGAACGCCGCTTGACTTGAGAACGCTGATCACCGCGTTGGCGAGGCCGTCGTTGGCCTCCACGGTGGCGTTGATCTCCGGATGTGCGGTGAACTGCTGCTGGAAGATGGTGCCGCCCTTGGCGTTGTCCCAGCCTGGTGCGATCTGCTCGCCGACGAGCGTCCAGCCTGAGCTGTTCGTGACGCCGGCATTGAGCGGCGTGGCCTCCTGGCCCCAGAGCACCGAGTTGTAGCCCTTGGCGAAGTCGATCGCGTTGGGATCGGTGTCCTCGCCGCCGTCGAGCTCGAAGACCATCGGGTTCGTGACGCCCCAGTCACTGACGCACTGCTGCACGCCCTGGCCGATGAGCTTGCCCACCTGCACGTTGTCGAAGCTGACGTAGTACGTGTTGGTGCCGGCAAAGGTGGCCCGGTCGTAGCTGATGAGCGTCACGCCGGCTGCTGCCGCGGCGGCCTGGATCTGCTGGCCCACGGTGGCGTCGATGGGGTCCATGACGAGCACCTTGGCGCCGGCGGTGATGTCCGCCTGGGCCAGCGAGAGCTCCGTCGCGTCACTGCCCTGCGCGTTGTCGATCTTGAAGTCGCTCGAGCTATAGCCCGCGGCCTGAAGGGCCTGCTTGAGATAAGGCGCATCGAAGCTGACATAGCGCGTGGATGACGTCGTATCCGGCAGGATCACGCCGACCATCCCGCTGCCACTGTTGACCAGGCTCGTCAACTGGCTCATCGCCGAGAAGCTGATGTCGAAGGAGTCGACGCTCAGCCCGCTCGGCGCGGGAGTTTCGGAAGCCATGGGCGTAGCGCTCGGCGAGGCCATCGGCGTCGCCGTGGGCGCAACGGTCGGCGGGGCAGTCGGCGCAAAGGTTGGCGCCGTGGTGGGCGTCGACGAGCCGGCACACGCCGACAGTGCCAGGGCCATCGCCGAAAGCACCGCCATGCGCGCAGCCAGTCCGCCTCGTCTGGAATGGGTCATCGATTCTCCTTGTCTGCATGCGGAACGTCACGTCACCGCCATGTCCGTTCCCGACCCTCCCCAGGTCTGACTTGAGCGTCACACGGTCTTGGGCGAGGACCTCCTTCCTTGCGGCAGACGAGGCGGAGGTCCCTGGTTGGCACTGGATTGCTCGCGGGACGCGCACTCGTGACTGCGCCCACTAGATAACGACCGCGCCGCCACTGGCGTGAATTAGTGCGCGGCGCGGCACCATTGCAGAAGAGTTCCAAGATCATGCGCGCGGCCACGCCGCGTGGCACAGTCCAGATGTGTCAGGCGTGACCGCCACCGACGTGAAGGGACCGGCGCTGGTCGTCGAGCACCTGTCCAAGCGCTTCGGTTTGCGGATGGCGTTCGAGGACGTTTCGTTCGAGGTCCGCAGGGGCGAGATCTTCGGCTTCCTGGGGCCCAACGGCGCCGGCAAGACGACCACGGTGCGCACGCTGGCCACACTGCTGCAGCCGACCTCCGGCTCGGCGATGGTCGCCGATCTGCCGCTCACCGAAGGCAACGGCGTCGAGATCTGCCGTCGCATCGCGGTAATGCCCGAATCGCCAGGCCTGTTCGTGCGCCTTACGGTGCGCGAGAACCTGGAGTGCTTCGCGGACCTTTACGAGGTGCCCAACCCAGCGCAATGTGTCGAGCGCGCGCTCGAAGCGGTAGGCCTGGCTGATCGCGCACACGATGCCTGCGCCGATCTGTCGAAGGGGCTGCGTCAGCGCGTCGGCCTGGCGCGGGCTCTCCTGGGCGACCCCGAGGTGCTCTTCCTGGACGAGCCCACTGCGGGCCTCGATCCGGTGGCTGCCCGGGAGGTGCATGGACTCATCGCGGGACTGCGCGAGCGCGGAGTGACCATCTTTCTCACGACCCACCGCCTGGAGGAGGCCGAGCGACTTTGCGACCGTGTCGCGATCCTGAACACGACACTGCGCACGATCGGGAAGCCGGCCGAGCTGCGCGATCAACTCTTCGCACGCACGCTGGCCGTCCGGACTGCCGCCGCGATCGAAGAGCCGGCCAAGGTCTTCACCGGCTTGCCGGCCGTCGAGGGTTGGCAAGCCAACGGGCCGGCGACTTACGTGCTCAAGACGACTGATCCGGCCCAGGCTGCGCCGGCGCTCGCCCGCGCGCTGGTGGCGGCCGGCGTCGACGTGTTGTCGATCGCTGAGTCGCGCCACTCGCTCGAGGACGTGTACCTCGAGCTGATCGACGAGGAAGGCGAAAGGACTGGGCGGGCATGAGCAGGAGGCGCATCACGGCCATCGTGCGCAAGGAGCTGCGCGAGTACCGCCGCAATCGCAACGTCATCGTGACGATGGCCGTTATCCCCGTGCTGTTCGCGATTCAGCCGCTGGTTGCCGTCCTCGGAATTGCCAACTCCACAGTCCTGGCGCACGAGCACGTGCTCCTCTACATGCTCGGCATCCCAACGCTGGTCCCCTTGTTCGTGGCCGCCTACGCGATCGCCGGCGAACGCCAGCAGGCCAC
>CAZSWK010000094.1:0-9608 GCA_964610835.1 uncultured Anaerolineaceae bacterium
ACCAGCGTGTCATCGCTCGTGTCATACGGCGTGTTGTTCTCGTTCCACAACGTATAGAGCGTCGTTACGCCGTTGGGCGAGCCGCCGATCCAGTGGTCGCCGGCGCCCATGTCGCCGCCCGAACCGTTCGAGCCCGTTTCGCAGAAGGTGGCGTCGAAGACCTTCACCTGGCCGCCGCCACCAGGCAGGATCACGGTGTAGTCGTAGCCAAGCGGGCTGTAGTCGGGATTGGTCGAGGTGTGACCACTGATGCTTGCCGTGTCGTTGTACGGGCTGTACTGATCGCCGTTCGCCCGGTTGCCGCCCTTGGTGATCACGGCCGCCCAGAAGCCCTGGCTGGTCAGGCTGCCACCCGCCGGCGAGCTGACGGAGCCCGTGGCTTGAGTACTCGTCGTGGTGGTCGTCGTGGTCGTATACGAGACGCGCACGAGCAACTGGTCGAGCCGCACGCTCCGGGTACTGGCGCAGCTCGCGGTGCCGTTCAGCCACACCAGCCGGACGCGGAAGTTCGAGTTGCTGAAGTCGCCGTAAGACCACGAATGGGAGCCCCACGCGGAGGTCGACGAGGCGCTGCCCAGCGTGACCGTGGACATCCCGTTGCCTAAGGCGCCCGAATTTTGCACGGTCGACCACGTCGAGCCTCCGTTCCAGCTCACCTGGGCGTTGAGGTTGCAGTCGGTCGACGTGCCCGAGCCCTGCAGCTGGATGCGCTTGAGCTCAACCTCAAGACCGTTGACTACCAGCGTCGGGTCGTTCGGGACGCTCGACGAGCCGGATTGCAGGCCGAACCCGTTCCAGTCCTGGGTGTCGTTGTTGGAGCTTGCCGTCGTGTAGCGGCTGTCCTGGCTGGCGGCGTTGGCCGGGCTGGACCAGGTGCCCGAAGGTGTGCCGCCCTCAGACTGCCAGCCTGTGTTGCCCGTGTTGTCGTGGTTCTGCGTAGTGAGCTGGTTATAGACATACGTCCCCACGCCGTAGTAGTTCTGCGGGCTGCCCATGGGAACCGGCAGAGTGAACTCCGCCGTGCCCGTCACTTTCTCGGTGATCTGATGCGTACACCCTGTGATCACGCAGAAAACCTGGGCGAAATAGGCCCGCACCGGTCCGGTGATGACGACGCTCAGGCGTCGATGATTGGAGGGATCCTGGGCCGCCGTGACGGTCACGCCGTCGATACCAGTGATGTAGCCGTTCTTCTGCGCCTCTGCCGTGGCGGCTGAGTAGGCCCGCGGCACGTCGCCGGGCAGGTACACGGCGCCGGCCAGCGCGCCGGCGTCGGCCGCCTTCTGCATTTCCTGTTGATTAGTCCAGAACCAGGCCACGTCGACCACGAGGGCGGCCATGCCGATGATCACAAACACTGTCAGGGCGAACAGCGGGAGCACCTGGCCGTCGGCGTCACGGCGCCTGTGGGCGACTGTCTGGCTGTCAGGTTCGATACGTTTCATCGGGCCACCACCGCTCAACTCGTGGGATTGAGCGCCATCACGGTCGAATCGACCATGTCGATCGTGGCCGCCTGGCTGCCCCCGAAGATCGCCATCAGCGCCGCCAACGGCGTGCGCAGGTGGTAGGCATAGTCGACGCTGACCCCGATGGAGTCCGGATCAGCGGCGCCGTTGTTCCGGTTGCACGCGTTCCACGTCACGGTCGCAGGACTGAAATCGAGGATGTCGGTTCCCGGGCCGGGATCTGCGTCGGGGCCGGCACCGGGCGTGTAGATCCAGGTGTTCATATCGCCGCTGACCGGCTTGCCGTTCGCATCGGCCTTGTAGATCTCGATGCGGTTGACGTGCGATAGGTCAATCCCCGAGCCGCCTGACCGGAGGAGGTTCTCTACCGCGGCAACGATCGCGGTGTCCACTCCGGCCGGGTCGCCCGTGCACGGCGTGGCACTGCCGGTGGCCAGGGCAGAGCCGATGCGTGCCCCCTCGCGGGTCGCGTCGCTCATGGTCAGCCGGTCACCGAAGGCCAGCCCGAACTCGAGCATGCCCACCAGCAACAGCAAGAAGACGGGCATCACGATCGTGAACTCCGTCAGGCCCTGACCCGCTTCGCCGTGATCTGGTGCCAACGCGCTGGTCACAGGACAGGCTCCATGCGCGATACGTTCAGCCGGCTGAACGTCCATGAATAGCCGTTCGACCCGCTGCCGCCGATGAAGGACAGCAGCTGCCGCATGGGCGTCACCGGATTGTGGCGATAGGTGATCTCGACCCCGATCTTGTCCACGGTCGACCGCGGCGGCGAGAGCGTCGGGCAACCCGCCAGGATGTTGCAGCGCTGGTTCTCCGGGTAGCCGACCGCGGTGGCGTTGTAGGGCACGGTGTAGCTGCCACAGTTCTTGACACCCGAGCGCACGTAGACGTTCTCGGCCACCGGGCTCTGGCCGGTATCGCTCATGCGCACGATGTCGACCTCGGCGATGTTCCGCTTGTCGAGCGGTGGCTGCAGGTCCTGTTCGATGCGCGCCAGGATGAGACAGTCGGCGTCGGCTTCGTTGCCGGCCTCGGCAGCGACCAGCGAGGCGGCCTGCGACGCGTGGTTGATGCCCAGCACGGCGTTGAAGGCCACGCCGAACTCGATCATCGCGAACGTGACCGTGACGAAGATCGGAAAGACGATCGCGAATTCGGCCAGCGTGACACCGGCCTGCCTTCGCTGACGCAGCCCGCCGTTCACGCTGGCCTCAGCGCCGAGTGTCGGCGCCCGCTAGGGAGCCGACGACGGGCTTGGTACCGGCGATGCCCCGGGTGCACTGGTCGGGCCCGGCGAGGCGGTCGGCTGCGTTGACGCACCCGGGCTGGCACCCGCGGGCACCGGGACGCCCAGCAGCTGGGAGATATCGAGAAGCTTGGGCACCGGGTAGAGGTAGGTCATGATCAGGCTGTCGGTGGTCGTGCCGTACTGGCCCGTATCCGCGGTGCGCGTGTCCTGATCGGGACGCAGGGCAATGCTGAACGAGTCGGGCGCTATCTCGACGATGTGGTAGATCTGCTCAGCCTGATGCAGGTCGACCTTCAGCGTGTAGATGCCGTTGCTCGGGTCGGCCTTCAGCACCTCCAGGTCCTGGAAGGTGATCTTGGTCGATTTGCCGCTCATCAGGCCGCTCTGGGTGGCCGTACTGACCGTCTGGTAGTTGCCCGACGCGTCGACCTCGAGGATCTGGATGTCGACGGTCACGAACAGGTCGATGTGCTGGCCGGACTTGATGTCGCCGCCGACGGCACGGTTGGCAGGAACCTGGATCGCCACCGCTCGCCAATAGGGTGAATTGGCGGTCACCACGTCGTTGGGGCCAAGGATGCTGAAATCGGAGTTGGCCTCGTTGGTGGCGAACAGGTTGGGCGTCATCTGCTGGTCGACGTAGACCGGCACAGCGCTCACGCGCCCGATCACCTGGTTGGGGTCGCTGTAGCTCTGCGGTAGGACCTCATCGACCGGCACGGTGCGTATGGCAACGTCATCGGCCGTGAGGGTCGCGCGCGCCGGGATGTCCCGGGCAGCAACAAGCACGGATTGGGTTGGTGTAGTTGCGGCGGGATGGTTGTTCGCGGATGCCAGCATGAGCGACGCCCAGCCAGCACCAACGGCCAATAGCACACCGACGACGATCAGCAGAAGCCGCCGGCGCCGACCGGCGTACTTGAACTCCATCTCCATGGCCGGGACACTAGGGGACACCTCAGTGCACCGGAAGGGACCCGGGCGGTAGTTTCTGATAGTACAAACTGGCTACGCGCACGGGTCATGTAGAGTCCAGCGATGCCCGATTTCAAGCTCGTTGCCGACTATCAGCCGACGGGAGATCAGCCCACCGCGATCGACCAGCTGAGCGACGGCCTGGCGCACGGACAACGTTTCCAGACCATGTTGGGCGCGACCGGCACGGGCAAGACCTTCTCGATCGCCAACGTCATCGCGCGCCACAACCGGCCGACGCTCGTGCTGGCCCACAACAAGACCCTGGCCGCGCAGCTGTACAGCGAGTTCCGCGAGTTCTTCCCGGACAACGCGGTCGAGTACTTCGTCTCGTACTTCGACTACTACCAGCCCGAGGCCTACCTGCCCCGCTCAGACACCTATATCGAGAAGGACTCGTCGCGCAACGACGAGATCGACAAGCTGCGCCACGCGGCCACCAGGGCACTCTTCGAGCGGCGTGACACGATCATCGTCGCCTCTGTCTCATGCATCTACGGACTCGGCGCGCCGGTCGACTACGGGGCGACGGTCGTGCACCTGCGCGAGGGCGGCCGCTACCGCCGCGACGGCGTGCTGCGCCAGCTGGTCGACCTGCAGTACCAGCGCAATGACCAGGCCCTCTCGCGGGCCAGGTTCAGGGTGCGCGGCGACACACTCGAGCTGCAGCCGGCCTATGACGACTTCGTCGTGCGCGTGCAGTTCTTCGGTGACGAGGTCGAACGCATCACCGAGGTCGATCCGCTGACCGGCGAGGTTCTCGCCGAGCGGCGCGAGCTGAACGTCTATCCCGCCTCGCACTACGTGACGCCGGCGGACAAACTGAAGGCCGCGATCGTCGACATCGAGCAGGAGATGGGGCAGCGCGTCGAGGAGTTGCGCGGCAAGGGCATGGAGCTCGAGGCCGAGCGCCTGCGCCAGCGCACGACCTTCGATCTCGAAATGATGCGCGAGCTGGGCTTCTGCTCGGGGATCGAGAACTACTCGCGCCACCTGGCGCGGCGCGAGGCCGGTTCGCGGCCGTGGACGCTGCTCGACTATTTCCCGCCGGACTGGCTGCTGGTCGTCGACGAATCGCACATGACCGTCCCGCAGGTGGTGGGCATGTACAAGAACGACCGCACGCGCAAGGAGATCCTGGTCGACTTCGGTTTCCGCCTGCCGTCGGCGCTCGACAACCGCCCCCTTACCTTCGAGGAGTTCGAGGACCACCTCAACCAGGTCGTGTTCATGTCGGCCACACCGGGGCCGTATGAGCTACAGCGCTCGGAGCAGATCGTCGAGCAGCTCATCCGGCCGACCGGCATCGTCGACCCGGAGGTGTCGGTGCATCCCACGGAGGGCCAGATCGACGACCTGATGGATCGGATCCGCGACCGCGTCGAGCGCGGCGAGCGTGTGCTGGTGACGACGCTGACCAAGAAGATGGCCGAGGACCTGGCCGACTACCTGCACGAGATGGGTGTCAAGGTTTCCTACCTGCACAGCGAGGTGGACACGCTCGAGCGAGTGCAGATCCTGCGCGACCTGCGCCTGGGCGTCTATGACGTGCTCGTGGGCATCAACCTGCTGCGCGAGGGCATCGACCTGCCCGAGGTAACGCTGGTGGCCGTGCTCGACGCCGACAAGGAGGGCTTCCTGCGCTCGGCCTGGTCGCTCATCCAGGTCGTTGGTCGCGCCGCGCGCAACGTGGGCGGCGAGGCAGTCCTGTATGCCGACAGGGTGACCGAGTCGATGCAGGTGGCGATCGACGAAACGGCGCGCCGCCGGCGCATACAGCAGGACTACAACCAGCAGCACGGCATCGTGCCGCAAACCATCATCAAGGGCATCCGCGACATCAACGACCGGCTGCGCGCGGTCGCCGAAGCGAGCGGCGCGTACCAGGTTGACGGTCGCGCGCGCGAGCTATCGGAGATGTCACGGGACGAGATCGCCAGGCTGGTCGGCCAGCTCGAGGCGGACATGCGCGCGGCCGCGCGCGAGCTCGACTTCGAGCGCGCGGCCGCCCTGCGGGATGAGATCCGTGACATACGGACGCGTGTGCTCGAGGAGGACGCGTCGGTGGTTGTCGAGCGGGCCGCCGAGAAGGCGGCCGCGGCGGCCCGTGGTGCGCCGACCGCGAAGCCGTCTGAGCGCGCGGCGGCAATGCGTGCCGGGACACGCCGCGCCCGCCGCGCGATCGCGCAGGGCGAGGGGCCGGGCCTGGAGGTCACGTCGGTGACGGTGCTGCCGGCCGATGAGGAGCCCAGCGGGTTGCTCGACGGCCAGGCGCAGGTGGACGAGGGCACGGCCGGTGACTGGTTGCCCGGCATCCGCGATGAGCACGAGGGCGACGACGCGGGCTGGATGTCACGTTGGCTGGACCGCCAGACGTGGGACCGGCGCGTGACGCCCAACGTGGTCAAGCGCACCGGCGAGCGCCCGTCGGCTCGGCGCCGGCGATACCGCTAGAGGTCTGCGCCAGATGAAGCTACTGCGCCGGCGGCGAAGAGATCTTGGCGAGATTCGTGCCGACAACATCCTGTGGGGCGTGCCGCGGCGCGAGGGCTACAGCGACACCGACGATCCGCTGGTGCACGAGGGTCTGGTGCAGCACGCCTTCCTGCTGGGCGAGGACGACCAGGCGCTGTGTGGCATCCGGCCGCCGCACAGGCTCAGCCGCGCAGACAAGACACCACGACCGCAGCTCGCCCTGGCCGGCCCGGCCAACCCACGCTGTCCCAAGTGTGAGGCGGCGTTGGCCGCGGGCACCATCGGCAGTCCCTCGACGTTCGTCGCTCAGGCCCGTCCCGAACAGTCCGCCGTCGCGCGGCCCGACGAGTCCCGGCCGGTCGATGGGGGAGGGTCTTCCGCGCCAGGTGCTGCCGAGTCGCCGCCGCCCGCCGATGTGGAAGCCGACGGCCAGCCCGCCGACGATACGGCTACCAGCGAGGAGAAGGCTGACCGGGCGCTTCCCGACAGCGGCGATGACCACGAGCCCGCTGGCGCCCAGACCGATAGCGCGCCCGCCGCCCTTTCGGCCGATGAGCAGCCCGCCGCTGAGCAGCCCGCCGCTGAGCAGCCCGCCGACGAACCGGTCGACCTGCTGGTCCCTTCCCACCCGAGCAGGCGGGTCCGCCGGGGCGGTCTGATCACGATCCCCGCGGGCCGCCAATCGGTCCTGGCCGAGCTGCCCGCCAGCGCGCACGGTGCGGCAATTGCCGCCGAGATCGATGGCGGCGCCGGGCAGGTCCGCGTCCAATCGGTCGCCCTGAACGACGACGGCACGCTGCGCGTAACCCTCAACCAGCCGACGGTAGAGCCGATCGACGTGATTTGGTTCGTCGTGTAGCCGCTGGCCCAGGGGCGCCGTTGCGTGCCGGAAACACGAACACGTCTGGGGCGGCTAGTACGTATTGACTAGGCCCGGGCATAGTACGAATATCGGTCCTCCAACAGTACCCGGTCGTAAACAGCGGCGCGGAGGATGCCGAAATCCCGCGGTCGGGGGACGAGGGAGGAAAACAATGCAGGTAATCAGTCTGTTGAGCAGCCTTCGCCGGTCCGAAGCCGGCCAGGGCCTCGCCGAATACGCCCTGATCCTGGCGCTCATCGCCGTCCTGGCGGTCGCTGCGCTCACGTTCCTGGGCAGCCAGATCAACGACATTCTGTCAAGCGTCGGCAACGCCATCTGAGCAGCCGGCGGCCAGACGTTCGTCGGCTGCGGAGTTCTGAAGCGGCGCCGCCCGGCGCCACATGAAATTCAAGAGTGATGCCGGTCGCGACATCAGCGTGATTCGCGACCGGCGGAATGTTATTGGCATTTTTCGGAACCGGGGGACATGAAATACCAGTGAGCGACAAGACTCGAGTACTCATCGTCGACGATATCGAGGACACCACCAGCCAGGTGGCGCGCCTGCTGTCGTTCGAGTCGGACGTGGAGGTTGTTGGCACGGCTGCGAATTCCGCCGACGCCATCGAGTCGGCTCGCAAGCTGCAGCCAGACCTGATCCTGATGGACATCAACATGCCCGACGTCGATGGCATCACCACGACCGAGGCGCTGGCCCACGAGGTGCCATCCGCGGCGGTGATCATGATGAGCGTCCAGGCAGAAGGGGATTACCTGCGCCGGTCGATGCTCGCTGGGGCGCGTGGCTACCTGGTCAAGCCGTTCACTACCGATGAGCTGCTGGAAGCAATCCGAGGGGTACAGGCGCGCCGCGCGGAAACGAAGGGCCTGGTCGCGGTAGGCCCTGGTGTGGTGGCCGCGCAGGACGGGCATACCGGCCGCATCGTGGCGATCTACTCGCCCAAGGGTGGCGTGGGCTCGACGACCCTGGCCGTGAACCTCGCCATCGCCGTCGCCCAGTTGAAGAAGAGTGTCGCGCTGGTCGATGCCGACCTGCAGTTCGGCGACGTGGGCGTCTACCTCAACCTCGATCCCAACCAGGCCTCGCTGGCGGACCTTCTGCCCGAGCTTGGCGATGGCAACACCGAGAGCGTCGATGGCGCCCTGCTTCGTCACCATTCGGGCGTCAACGTGCTCCTCGCCCCGGCGACCCCGGATGCCGCCGAACTGGTCGACGCCGCTCATCTGCGCACGCTGCTCGAGGCCCTGGCCAGGACGCACGAGCTGGTCATTGTCGACTGCGCCACATACCTGAACGACTCGACCCTGGCGATCCTCGACGCGGCCGACCAGATCGTGTGTCCGCTGTCGCTCGATATCACGACCCTGCGCAGCACGCGCGTGTACGTCGATGTTGCCGACCAGCTGGGCTATCCGCACGAAAAGCTGATGCTGGTGCTCAATCGCGCGGATTCGAACCACGGCATCCGTGTCGAGGATGTCGAGCGCTCGCTGGGTCGCAAGGTCGACCACATGATTGTCAGCGACGGCCGCGCCGCGGTGCATGCGCTGAACACCGGGGTGCCGTTTGTCCTCGGCAACCGCAAGGCCCGAGTGAGCGAGGACGTGGTCGCCCTGGCGCAGGCCCTGTTTGCCGAGCACGACGAGGCGCCGCTCGTGGAAGAGCGACCGCCACGCGTCGAGCGGCGGCTGGCCATGGCGCGCCGGTAACCAGATGAAGCGCGGGAGGTAACCGGTATGTCGCTGCTCAAGCGTATGAACGGCCCGTCGCAGGGCAGGACCGCCGACGGCGTTCCTGAGAAGCGGCAAGTGGCAGTAGGCCCAGGGCCCGGCGACGGGAACGACGCCGGCGAGCCCAGGGCCAGCGCCGCCTCGCCGGCCGCCGTCCGCGAAGAGGCGAAGGGGAATTCGGCCGCGGGCGCGCGCACCACCACTCTGCTGCCCGCGGCGGCCGTGCGCTCCCCGGCAGCCCAGCGGGAGAACCGCAGCAGCGTAAGGGCGCGGCTTCAAGAGCACATCATCGCCGACCTCGACCCGAACCTGGACCTGAACGATCACACCGAGATGCGGCACGAGGTCGAGGAGTCATTCACCCGTGCGCTGGAGGCCGAAGGACTGGCGATCACGCGCACGGAACGAAAACACCTGCTCGACGAGATATTCGACGACATCGTGGGCCTGGGTCCGCTCGAGCCGCTGCTCGCCGATGACACGATCACCGAGGTGATGGTCAACGGGGCCGACCAGGTTTACATCGAGCGCGACGGCAAGCTGCAGGAGACGAGCATCACCTTCCACAACGACGAGCACGTGATGCGCATCATCGACCGCATCATCGCCCCGTTGGGCCGGCGCGTCGACGAGTCGAGCCCGATGGTCGACGCGCGCCTACCGGATGGCTCGCGCGTCAATGCCGTCATCCCGCCCATCAGCCTGGTCGGCCCGGTGCTGACGGTGCGCAAGTTCGCCTCTTCTCCGTTCACGACGGACGACCTCATCCGCTTCGGCACGGCCACGCCGGAGATGTTCGACTTCCTGCGCGCCTGTGTTG
>CAZSWK010000095.1:0-9153 GCA_964610835.1 uncultured Anaerolineaceae bacterium
CACCACGTCGTGTAGGTCGACCCGACGCCATATCGGGCGTTGCCGCCGGCCAATGGATCGCCGCCGGCCGTCTCGAGCGCGAGCGTCAGCTTCCGCGTCTGGAACTGGTACACGGAGTTGACCGACGCGTCCTGGGTGATGGTCTCCATCGTGTTGCTGAACTTCATTTCGTTGGTGACGGTGCCCGCCAGACCGGGCAGGTCATAGGCCAGAATGCCCGGCGCGGACGCCTCGTCGCCGGTGGAGCCCGGGGCAAACTGCCAGCCGCCAGCCTGATAGCGCGCCGTCCCGCCGTCGAGCGGGGCACCGGTGCTGTCGACCAGGCGCAGCGCGATGAGGCTGCGCGCGTAGGTAGCACCCGGACCACTGGCGACCGGCCAGACGAGCCCGATGCGGCCGGGCGCCGCACCGGTGCCGTCGAGCCGGAATTGGACCGGCGTGACGCCGTCGGAGAAGAGCTCCATCGACGGCTTGGAGAACGGGGCCGCATCGCCGTTCGCGCCGCCGAACGAGAGCGCCGCGCTGTACTGCAGCGTCACCTTCGTCGTGTAGAACTTGAAGGTCGTGTCGGCGGTGACGTGCTTCGTCACCTGCTGGCTGGGCGTGCCGTCCTTGGCCACCCAGACCGTCACGTCGCCGGCCGGCACGCTGCTCTCGCGACAACCGCTGGCGCCGACCGGGCCCACGTCGTGACTCGAGCCGTCCTCCGACCACCAGGCCTGGTCGCTGCCGAGCGCGATGGGGGCGCCGGTGCTGTTGTAGGCGCAGACATCGATGGTCACGTTGGGGTCGCTCCAGCTCCCTGAAGTGACCGACGCGCCAATAGCCTGGCTCGCGGTGAACCAGGCGCCGGAGACGGGCACGGGACCGGGGTTGCCGCTCGGTACCAGGCTGCCGATGAACGGGATCGTGAACAGGTACTGGCCCGCGACGCGCACGTGGTCGCCGCTGAAGTCGTCGGCGGCGTTGTTGGCGTCGCCCTTGGTGGTGAAGCTGCCGTCCGGATTTACGGCCACCACCCGGTGAGTGACCACCGAGCCGTCGACCTCCATGGTCAGGATCATGCCCGGCTCGACTTCCTGCGGCGGGCGCGTGATCACGACCAGGTCGCCCGACGCGATCGTGGGCGCCATGCTGCCGCCCTTCACGACGAGGACGTGGTACCAGAGGTTGTTGATCAGCCCGTAGGCGACGAACACGGTCAGCACCACGGCGATGATCAGAAGAACGTCGAAGACCCTGCGCCCGGCTCGCCCGGCGACGCTCAGGGCGCGCCCGATGGCGGCACGCGATAGACCTAGTGGCGCGCTCAACTCGGCGGGCGACTCCCCCCAATCAAGCCTCAGCGTCATCACGATCTCCGGGCTCGTATGCGGTGGTGGTGTCGCCTAGGTACTCGTCAGGTGCGGCCAGCTCGGAGGGCACCGATGGCGGCGCTTCCTCGACAAGGTGCTCGAGGCGGAAAGTGATGGACAGAAATGTGGCGCCGGACTGCGCGACGCTTGGGTTGCGCTTCGGTTCACTCGGCGACATTTCGCACCTCCCACCAATCGACGCTCGTGATTGGCTGGGCTGAGGACGGATGGGCACGTGCCGTCCTCAGCCCGCGGTGATTGGCCGATTACCAGCCGGGGTTCTCGAGCTGCGTACCTTCCATCACCAGGTTGAAATTGGCGCCCTGGTTCTGGAACGAGTTGTTCGCGCTCGGAACCAGCTCGAAGCGAACGTGGTAGCAGGCAGTCCAGTTGACCGGCAGGCCGTCGTGGAAGAGCGTCTGCTGGCTGTTGTTGAAGTCGAGGTTCTTGAGGAGGCCCTCGTACACGGTTGCCTCTTCAGGGCCCGCTCCACAGTTCCACGGGTTCACCTTGACCTGGATCTTGTTGTAGAAGCCCGAGTAGGTCTCGGACACGAACTGGTCGGTGACCCGAAACTTCACGTCGACTGTGGAATTCGCGGTGTTGTAGATCTGGAACTCCTGCGGGTCGCTGTAGACACCGGGCATCAGGTCGGCGACGGTCATGGTCGTCGGGTTGCCGGTGATGTCGATCCCGCCGGACGTGGCCGTGACGGCTACGTGGTCGGTGGCAGAGAACCAGGCCGCGCTGGCCACGGCACCGTAGAGCATGATCGCCATCAGGGACAGGGCAAGAACGGCCAACAGGATCTTTCGCACAGTCATCGTCTCCTTGGCTCGCCGCCGGGTGGTCCCGGCACGCTGGGCAGTGGTGCTTTCGCACCGCGCGGAGACGATGGTCCAATGCGAGGCGTCCGCAGGTAAGGGCCCGTAGGTCCTACGACACATCCCGGCGAAAGTCCCGGTTCGTGCGTGGCAGGACGTTGACACGAGCACCGAGGCAGCCGGACCCAGGTTTGGGTTAGTGCGTTGGTACTTGCCCTGATCGCCAACAGTCTCGCTGCCACATGGCCGTCGCGTGGCAGGCGGAAGCTGCCTTGGATCGGTTAGGGCGAGGCGTCGTTCTGCGGTGGCTGCGAAATGGTCACAGGTGCCAGCTCCCAAGTGCCCGCCATACCTGTCACGCCGAGCTGTTGACGCACCACGAACCAGGCACCGGAAGTATCCGCGGGCTGGGGGTTAACTGCTGGGAGCAACCCGCCGATGAGCGGTATCCGGAACTGGTATTGGCCGACGACGCGGATCTTGTTGCCGCTGAACTCGTCGCGCACATCGTTGGCATCACCCTGGGTAACGAACGACCCGTCAGGGTTTACCTGGACGACTCGGTGCGTGACCAGCGACCGGTCAACCTCCAGTGTCAGGATCATGCCCGGCTCGACCTGCTGGGGCGGTCGAGTGATGACGATGAGGTCGCCTGCCTGAATGGTGGGGGACATGCTGCCACCCGTGACCGCCAGGATGTGATACCAGCGGTTGTTCACCAGGCCGTAGCCAAGGAACACGGCGAAAACTAACACTGCCACCAGGAACCCGTCCGAGGCGATCCTCAGCACCCTACGCAGGGTGGGCGGGAAGCGTTCGGCCGTGGTGCGCGTCCGCGCTTCCGAGGGGACTTCGGCTGCCCGTGGCGGCTCTTCCTTCGGCCCGTCAGCAGGTGTGCCCGCGGTTGCAGGCGGATCGCCACTGGTCGCTTCGGTCGGGTTCAGGCGGTAGAGCCCGAACACGATCAAACCCGCAACAGCAAACACAGCCATGCGGAGGCCAAACCGTGGCAGACCCATGCGCGACCGACGCCTGAGCCTATATTCGCTCGAATTTGTCACGGTGCCGTCCATCTACCAGTAGAAATCTTGTGTTGGGGAGGCGCTTGACGCGCCTCCCCTCAAGCTGAGATTTACCGGTCTACCAGGGAGCCGCGACTTGCGTCGCGTACATGACCAGATCGAATGTTTCTGTCATGCCCTGATAGGTGTTGTCGGCGCTCTTATCCAGCAGGAACTCGAAGCCGTAGCAGTGCGAATACCAGACAGGCAGAATGCCACCGTTGACGATGGGGTTGGGGTGCGTCGCTGTCGAGCGGAAATTCAACGCAGACACCTTGACCGGGCCATAGACGATCGGCCAGGTTGAGCGATCGGCGCCGTTGACACAGTTTGTGTGCGTCATCCGGACCCAAAGCAGGTCGTCCAGCCCACCTGTCAGATTGGCGCTGGTGAACTTGTACTTGGCGTCCATGGTCGATGCGGGCGCGTTGTCATTGGTCACGTCGATGTCGTAGACGCCACTCCACACACCGGGCTCCATCGGCCCGACCGTGATCGAAGTGTGGTCGGCACCAGTCAGGTGGACTGACAGGGTGCCGGCTGTAGCCGTGACCGGGGTCTGATCGCTGTCAGAGAACCAGGCTGCGCTGCCGACGGCGCCATAGGTCATGATGCCCACCAGTGTCAGGCCGAGCATCAGAGTCAGGAGCTTGCGCATTAACTCTCTCCCTAAGCTGCTATTGAGGCGCGCGACACCCGCGGCCTGGCTGGGCAGCCGGCGCGGCGCGATCTGTCAGTGGCCTCACATCTGGGCGTGAGGACCGGGGCGAGCGATCGATGAGCGCGATCACCCCCTCTACGTGCGCGTCCCCCACCCACGCACGACTGCACCCGCTGCAGCCAACCTGATCTCGAGGGCACTCGTCCTGCGGGACTTCGAGCACCAGGGCTGCACGGGCAGTACTAGTCACGAGTGGTACGACAGGGATGTGCCAGATGGACCTTCAAATAGGACGAAAGACCTAGGTCACGCTCGGCTTGGGCATTCACCGGCGCGTCTAGACTCCGTTTCCGTGAAGGAGTCGAGCTCGAAGGCAATACCAGCGCCAACCGCGGGAAGTGGTGCGCGGATGCACCATCTGCTGCGCGAGCGGATCGCTGTGCTCGACGGCGCGATGGGCACGTTCATCCAGCAGCACGGACTGAGCGAGGCGGACTTCCGCGGGGAGCGGTTCAAGGATCACGCGCGCGATCTCCGCGGCGCAAATGAAGTCCTGAACCTCACTCGGCCAAAACTGATCCGCCAGATCCACGACGAATATCTCGCCGCGGGGGCCGACGTCATCACCACCAACACCTTCAACGGCACGGCGATCTCGATGGCCGAGTACGCCCTGGAGCCATACGTCGAGGAGATCAACCGCGCCGCTGCCACGCTCGCCCGCGCGGCAGCCGACGAACAGACGGCCAAGACCCCAGACCGCCCACGCTTCGTCGCCGGCTCGCTCGGTCCGACCAACAAGACCGCCTCGATCTCGCCCGACGTCAACGATCCCGGCGCGCGCAACGTGACCTGGGCGCAACTGGTCGAGGCGTACGCCACGGCCGCCCGCGGGCTGGTCAAGGGCGGCGTCGACATCCTGATGATCGAGACCATCTTCGACACGCTCAATGCCAAGGCCGCGATCTTCGCCGTCGAGTCGCTGTTCGAAGAGCTCGGCACGCGCCTGCCGGTGATCGTCAGCGGCACGATCACCGACCAGTCGGGTCGCACCCTGTCCGGCCAGACGGTCGAAGCCTTCTGGAACAGCGTCCGGCATGCGCGACCGTTCGCAGTCGGTCTCAACTGCGCCCTGGGCGCCGACATGCTGCGGCCATACGTCGCCGAGCTGGCACGCATCGCCGACGTGCCGGTGATCACCTTCCCCAACGCCGGCCTGCCCAACGCCTTCGGCGGCTACGACGAACAGCCTGCCGAAACCAGCTCGCTGCTGGCCGAGATGGCGCGCGAGGGCCTGCTCAACCTGGTCGGCAGCTGCTGTGGCACGACGCCCGACCACACACGGGCAATCGCGCAGGCGGTCGCCGGTACTACGCCGCGCGTGATCCCGACCATCGAGCCCAAGACGCGTCTCGCCGGGCTGGAACCGCTCGACATCGGCCCCGATTCGCTCTTCGTCAACGTGGGCGAGCGGACCAACGTCACCGGCTCGCGCGCCTTCGCGCGGCTGATCAGGGAGAACCGCTACGACGACGCGGTCGCGATCGCGCGCCAGCAGGTCGAGGCCGGTGCCCAGATGATCGACCTAAACATGGACGAGGGCCTGCTTGACTCGCCGCGTGCCATGGGCCGTTTCCTGGACCTGATCGCGGTAGAGCCGGATATCGCCAAGGTGCCGGTGATGATCGACTCGTCGCGCTGGGACGTGATCGAGGAAGGCCTGAAGCACGTCCAGGGTCGGCCGGTGGTCAACTCTCTGTCGCTGAAGGAAGGTGAGGCGGAGTTCCTGCGCCAGGCACGCCTGGCCAGGCGCTATGGCGCGGCGGTGATCGTGATGGCCTTCGACGAGCAGGGCCAGGCAGACACCGTCGAGCGCAAGGTCGCCATCGCGCATCGCGCCTTCGACCTGCTGACGAAGGAGGCCGGCTTCGACCCGACCGACGTGATCCTGGACCCCAACATCTTCGCCATCGGCACCGGCATCGAGGAGCACGCCGGCTACGGCACGGCCTACATCGAGGCCACGCGACGCCTCAAGAAGGAGCTGCCGGACTCGCCCGTCAGTGGCGGCGTGTCCAACGTCTCCTTCGCCTTCCGCGGCAACGACGCCGTGCGCGAGGCGATCCACGCCGTGTTCCTGTACCACGCCATCCGCGCGGGCATGGACATGGGCATCGTCAACGCGGGTGCCCTCCCCGTCTACGACGACATCGCCCCTGAGTTGCGCGAGCGTGCCGAGGACCTGGTGCTCAACCGCCGGCCGGATGCGACCGAGCGGATGCTCGAGATCGCCGACGAGGTGCGCGGCGGCGAGCGCGGCCTCGGCAGCGCACGCGACCTGTCGTGGCGCGAGGCGCCGGTCGCCGAGCGGCTGCGGCACGCGCTGATCGAGGGCATCAGCGACTACATCGTCGAGGACACGGAGGAGGCACGCGCCGCTGCGGTGCGACCGCTGGACGTGATCGAGGGACCGCTGATGGCGGGCATGGACGCCGTTGGCGATCTCTTTGGCAGTGGGCGCATGTTCCTGCCGCAGGTCGTCAAGAGCGCGCGGGTGATGAAGCAGGCGGTTGGCTATCTCGTCCCGTTCATAGAAGAGGCGCGGGCGGCCGACCCGATGGCCGCGAACGGCGACGGCCGGGACTCTCAGCCCACGGTGGTCATGGCCACCGTCAAGGGCGACGTGCACGACATCGGCAAGAACATCGTCGGCGTCGTGCTCGCCTGCAACGGCTATCGCATCGTCGACCTGGGAGTGATGGTGCCCTGGCCACGCATCCTCGAGACGGCTGCGGCCGAGAACGCGGTGGCGATCGGCCTGTCCGGCCTGATCACCCCGTCGCTCGAGGAGATGCGCACGGTGGCGCAGGAAATGGAGCGCGAGCACCTGACGCTGCCGCTGCTGATCGGCGGCGCGACGACGTCGCGTGCCCATACCGCGGTGCGACTCGAGCCGGCGTATTCCGGCCCGGTCGTGCACGTGGCCGATGCGTCGCGCGCGGTGGGTGTCGTGCGCTCGTTGCTCGACGATGACGCGCGCGACGGCTTCGTGGCCCAGACGCGTGCTGCGTACGAGGAGCTGCGCCGCCAGTTCGCCGATCGTGACGATCGCGTCCGGCGGCTGAGCCTCGACGAGGCGCGCGCGAACCACCTGGTGCTCGACTGGACGGACACGGTCCCGCCGCGGCCGACCTTTCTGGGCACGCACGCACTGGCCGACATCGCCCTCGACGAGCTGGTGCCGTTCATCGACTGGACGCCGTTCTTTGCCGCCTGGGAACTGCCCAGCCACTACCCAGAGGTGCTCGACGATGCGCGCTTGGGCGCCGCGGCGCGCAACCTCTTCGCCGACGCCGGCGTCTTGCTCGAGCGCGTGCTGAGCGAGCGGCTGCTGCGCGCCTCCGCGGTCGTCGGCTTCTGGCCGGCGCGGTCGACGCCCGACGATGACATCGTGCTGTTTACCGACGATTCGCGGTCAGTCGAGCTCGAGCGCCTGCACACCCTGCGCCAGCAGATGGCCAAGCCGGACGGTCGGCCGAATCTGTGTTTGTCGGACTTCGTGGCGCGCGTGGGGTCGGGTGTTGAGGATTTCGTCGGTGCCTTCGCGGTCACCGCCGGCGGGGGACTCGACGAGGCCAGGACGCGCTTCGCCGAGGCGGGCGATGACTATTCGGCGATCCTGCTCGCATCGCTGGCCGACCGGCTCGCCGAAGCAGCGGCGGAGTGGTTGCACGCGCAGGTGCGCCGTTCGCTGTGGGGCTACGCTCCCGGGGAGGCGCTCGACAATTCGGCACTCATCCGCGAGGAGTACCAGGGCATCCGGCCGGCGCCCGGCTACCCGGCGCAACCCGATCACACCGAGAAGCGCACGATCTTCCGCCTGCTCGACGCCGAGCGCCAGGCGGGCATGCGCCTGACCGAGTCGATGGCCATGATCCCGGCGTCGTCGGTCAGCGGGCTGTACTTCTGGCACCCGCAGGCGCACTACTTTGGCCTCGGGCGGATCGGCCGCGACCAGCTCGTCGATTACGCCCGCCGCAAGGGCTGGTCACTCGCCGAAGCCGAACGCTGGCTGGCGCTCAACGTTGCCGAGGAGCGAGTCGCCACCAACTGACTCGTGACCCAACCCCGCAAAAGCAGCGCGTGATGCGCGCCACCAACCGCGATGCGCGCGTCATCAACCGCGATGCGGGCAGAGGTTCAAGAACTGCCAATTCCCTGCATGGACCCGATCCGGATCGGCCGGTTCGTGGGGATCTGCCTGCAGGAATCGGCCGAAAGCGATGCGGCGCACGCATCGGAGGTGGCGTGGATTCCGCGGTTCAGGCGGGAAGTAAGCGGGAAGTAAGCGGGAGGTAAGCGGGAGGAGAGTGGCCGACGCTATGAATCGGCCATGTCGGTGTCTGGTCGGGCCCTGCGAATCGACGTGGCGCGGGCGGTGCGCGACGTCCGGCTTGCACTCGGCTGGTCGCAGCGAGAGCTCGCGCGACGGGCGGAGATCGCGCAATCGACCGTGTGTCGCGTCGAGCGCGCGACGCTGGAAGACCTCACGTTCGACACCGCAGCCCTGATCCTCGATGTGCTGGGAGTGCGCGCATCAGTCGACCTGCGCGCACCATTCATCGCCGATCACGGGCGGCAGCGCGATCGTGGCCACTCACGGTGCGTGGCGTACGTTGCTCGTCGGCTGCGCCGCCTGGGCTGGACCGTGGCCACAGAAGTCGAGATCGTGACCGGTTCCAGCCACGGGTGGATCGATCTGCTCGCCTACCGGCCGGACGACGGCCTGCTGTTGATCATCGAGGTCAAGACCGAACTGGGCGACATCGGCCTCCTCCAGCGTCAGGTGTCCTGGTACGAGCGCGCCGCATGGGACGCGGCGCGTCGTGAGGGGTGGCAACCACGGCGGGCGATCAGCGCGGTGCTGATGCTGGCCACGCAAAGCTCATTCGGTCGGATCGGTGACAACCGCGCGCTGCTGCGGGAGTCGTTCCCGATGAGTGCTCGGGACCTTGACCTGGCCTTGACGGGCGGCGGCGACGGCCGTTCGCGGCCACGGGGGATGGCGTTGATCGACCCGTACAACCGCTCCTGCCGCTGGCTGCTCGCCACACCTTTGGCCGGTCGCGTCCATCCACCGGCCTATGCTGATTACGCCGACTTCATGCGCCGGACCCGCGCCACGTAGGGAGCAGACGCGCACGGGCCAGATGCGCACAGCGCATCACGTACGGTCGATTCCCTGGGCAATC